>NZ_CP045643.1:5427743-5741614 GCF_009498275.1 Streptomyces fagopyri
CCGTCCTCGACAACCTCTCCACCGGCTTCCGCGAGGGCGTCCCGGCCGGGGCCTCCTTCATCGAGGGCGACATCCGCGACGCGGCCAAGTGGCTGGACGCCACCTACGACGCCGTCCTGCACTTCGCCGCGTTCTCGCAGGTCGGCGAGTCCGTCGTCAAGCCCGAGAAGTACTGGGACAACAACGTCGGCGGCACGATGGCGCTGCTCGCGGCCATGCGCGAGGCGGGCGTGCGTAGGCTGGTCTTCTCGTCCACCGCCGCGACGTACGGCGAGCCGGAGACCACGCCCATCGTCGAGACCGCGCCGACCAGGCCCACCAACCCCTACGGCGCCTCCAAGCTCGCCGTCGACCACATGATCACCGGGGAGGCCGCGGCGCACGGGCTGGGCGCGGTGTCGCTGCGCTACTTCAACGTGGCCGGCGCCTACGGCGCGCAGGGCGAGCGGCACGACCCCGAGTCGCACCTGATCCCGCTGGTGCTCCAGGTCGCGCAGGGACGCCGCGAGGCGATCTCCGTGTACGGCGACGACTATCCGACGCCGGACGGCACCTGCGTGCGCGACTACATCCACGTCGCGGACCTGGCGGACGCCCATCTGCTGGCGCTGAAGGCCGCCGTTCCCGGTGAACACCTCATCTGCAACCTCGGCAACGGCAACGGGTTCTCGGTCCGCGAGGTCGTCGAGACCGTCCGCCAGGTGACCGGGCACCCGATCCCCGAGGTCATGGCGGAGCGCCGCGCCGGGGACCCGGCCGTACTGGTCGCCTCGGCGGAGACCGCGCGCGAGCGGCTCGGCTGGACCCCGTCCCGCGCGGACCTCGCCGGTATCGTCGCGGACGCGTGGGCGTTCGCGCAGAACATCGCAAGGGAGCAGTAGGTGGGGGTTCGCGAGGATTTCGAGGAGCTGTACGGCACCGCGCCCGAGGGCGTCTGGGCGGCGCCGGGCCGGGTCAACCTGATCGGCGAGTACACGGACTTCAACGAGGGGTTCGTGATGCCCCTCGCGCTGCCGCACACCGCGGTCGCCGCGGTGTCGCGTCGCGACGACGGGGTGCTGCGGCTGCACTCGGCCGACATCGGGGGACCGGTCGTCGAGCTGCGCGTCGACGAACTGACGCCGTTGACGAACACCAGCTGGGCCGCGTACCCGGCGGGTGTGGTGTGGGCGCTGCGCGAGGCGGGGCACGCCGTGACGGGCGCCGACATCCATCTCGCCTCGACCGTGCCCACCGGGGCGGGGCTGTCGTCCTCGGCCGCCCTCGAGGTCGTGACGGCGCTCGCCCTCGACGACCTGTACGAACTCGGGCTCACCCGGCCCGGTCTGGCCCGCCTCGCGCAGCGCGCCGAGAACGACTTCGTCGGCGTGCCCTGCGGGATCATGGACCAGACGGCGTCGGCGTGCTGCACCGAGGGACACGCCCTGCACCTGGACTGCCGGGACCTGTCGATCCGTCAGGTCCCCTTCGACCTGGCCTCCCAGGGCCTGGAACTGCTGGTCGTCGACACCCGGGTGAAGCACGCCCTGGGCGACGGGGCGTACGCCGAGCGGCGTGAAGGGTGCGAGGAGGGCGCGCGGCAGCTGGGAGTCTCCCATCTGCGGGACGTCCGCCACGAGGAACTCGACGTGGCGCTCGCCCGGTTGTCCGACGAGCGGGTGCGCCGGTACGTGCGCCATGTCGTCTCCGACGACCACCGGGTGGAGCGGGTCATCGCGCTGCTGGACGCGGGGGACGTACGGGCCATCGGGCCCGTCCTCACGGACGGACACGCCTCGCTGCGGGACGATCTGCGGATCTCCTGCGAGGAGCTGGACCTGGTCGTCGCCACGGCGAACGCCGCGGGTGCGCTGGGGGCGCGGATGACGGGGGGTGGCTTCGGGGGGTCGGTGATCGTGCTGGTCGAGTCGGCCGACGTGGACTCCGTCGGCAAGGCCGTGACGGAGGCGTTCGCGGAGGCCGGGTACACCGCGCCGCGGGTGTTCCCGGCGGTCCCTTCGGCGGGCGCGCGCCGGCTGCACTGACCCGCCTCTCCTCACCCCCGCCGCCCTCGGACCCCGCATCGGCCTGAACGGCCTCGTCCTCAAGCGCCGGACGGGCTGGAGTGCGGGCCTGTGCGGGAGGGTTGCGGGTGGGTTGGGGATGCGGGGTTCGCGCTGGAAGGCGGGCGGCGAGGCCATGCTTTCCAGCCCGTCCGGCGTTTGAGGACGAGCCCTTCGGGCGAGCGGGGGTCCAGGGGGCGCAGCGCCCTTGGCGGGGGTCCGGGGGCGGAGCCCCCGGGGAGGGGTCGGGTAGGGGCGGCGGGGGCGAGGGACCCCCGGGGTCACCCCAGACGCTTGGTCAGCGTGTACTCCGTGGCCCCCGGCGGATAGTCCGGGACCACGCACACCACCTCGTACCCCTGCTTCTCGTAGAACCCGGGCGCCTGGAAGTCCCACGTCTCCAGCCGGACGGCCAGACAGCCGCGCTCCTCCCGCGCCACCCGCTCCCCCTCCGCGAGGAGACGGGACCCGAGACCGGAGCCCCGGTGGACGCCGTCCACCCACAGATACGTCACGTGCAGCCATGTCGTCCAGGTGTGCCCCACGAGCCCGCCCGCGAGATCACCGGCGGAGTCCAGGGCCCAGACATGGAGCGGAAGTTCCCGCTCGGCGGGCGTCCCGCGCAGCGCGCGCAGGACGGGAGATGCCGCCGTGTTGGTGTCGAGCAGCCGCCGGCGGAGCAGTTCGCGTCGGCCTTTGTCGACTTCTGTCTCCATACGAAACATGCGACTCACCCTAAACGCCCCGGCCAACCAGTTCTGCAAATCACCTTCCGCTCCCGGCCCCCGGCCGTACCCTGATGAACAGCACCGGTGGGGGCCGGTGCTGATCAGGGGGCGAGACAGCCGGGTACGACACCCGGAGTGGGGGTAGCACTTCCAGCACGGCGGCGGCCGTGCGGCTGCGGCGCCCCGTTCTCCGAGCCGGAGACCGGTTCGGGTTCTCTCCGGGTGTCGTACCTGCGCGGGTCGTCCCCCGACAATGGGGTATCCCCCGCTCCTCAGGAGCGTGGGGAAGGGGGTTTCTGTGGTTCGCATCCGAGTCCTGGTCGTCGACGACCACCGCATCTTCGCCGAGTCGCTCGCCGCGGCTCTGGCGGCCGAGCCCGATGTCGACGTGTCCGCCGCCGGCAGCGGTCCCGCGGCACTGCGCTGCCTGGAACGGGCGGCGGCGGAGGGCCGCAGGTTCGACGTGCTGCTCGTGGACGCCGACCTCGGCGGGAACGTGCCGGGCGCGCGGCCCGCCGTCCCGGTGCAGGAGAGCAACGAGGACGGGCTGGTCGACGGCATCTCGCTGGTCGCGGGCGTCCGCGCGGGTCAGCCCGGCGTGCGCATCGTCGTGCTCGCCGAGAAGGACGACCCGCGCCGGGCCGCCCTCGCCCTGCAGGCCGGTGCCTCGGGCTGGGTCGCCAAGGACTGTTCGCTGTCGCGGCTCCTCACCGTCATACGGGGTGTGCTGCGGGACGAGACGCATCTCCCGCCCGCCCTGCTCACCGGTGTACTGCGGGAGTTGACGGCCGCGCGCAAGCACCGCACCGAGAGCGAGCGGCTCGTGGAGTCGCTGACGCCCCGGGAGCGGGAGGTGCTGCGGTGCATGGTCGCGGGACTGGGGCGCAAGGCCGTCGCCGAGCGGCTGTTCCTCTCGCCCCACACCGTCCGGACACACATGCAGAACGTGCTCGGGAAGCTCGGCGTGCACTCGACGCTCGCCGCCGTGGCGCTCGCCCGGCGTGCCGGGGTCGGGCCCGTCGACCTAGCCGGGGATGTTGTCGAACGGGGCGGTCAACTGGCGTAGCAGCGAGGCGAGTTCGCCGCGCTGGGCCCGGCTGAGTTCCGCCAGGATCGCCCGCTCCTGGTCGAGGAGTCCGGCCAGCGCCTGGTCGGCGCGGTCGCGGCCCTCGTCGGTGAGGCGTACCAGGACGCCCCGGCGGTCGCTCGGGTCCGGGAGGCGCTCCACCAGGCCCTTCTGCGTCAGCCGGTCGATGCGGTTGGTCATCGTGCCGGAGGTGACGAGGGTCTGCGTGAGCAGCTGGCCGGGTGAGAGCTGGTACGGGGACCCGGCGCGCCGCAGCGCGGTCAGGACGTCGAACTCCCAGGGCTCCAGGCTGTGCTCGGAGAACGCCAGCCGGCGGGCGCGGTCCAGATGCCGGGCCAGCCTGCTGACCCTGCTGAGTACCTCGAGCGGTTCCACGTCGAGGTCAGGGCGCTCCCGGCGCCACGCTCCGACCAGCCGATCGACCTCGTCCTCCATGACGATCAGTGTAATGGTTGTGTCGACGTGAAGTCTCTTGATGTGGAGCCTCTTGATCTGAAGTCTCTTGACGTCGAGATACTTCGGTGTGAGGGTGGAGACCCGGCTGGACATCATGTCCGTACGCGACTTTCGAGGAGACCCGCCCATGTCTGCCACCGCCCCCATCTGGGACCCGGGTCAGTACCTGCGTCACGCGGACCACCGTGCACGCCCCTTCGCCGACCTCCTCGCCCGGGTCCCGGAGCCGCCGCGTGACCCGGCCCGCATCGCCGACCTGGGCTGCGGCCCCGGGAACATGACGGTCGGGCTGGCCGAACGCTGGCCCACCGCGCGGATCACCGGCCTGGACAACTCCCCGGAGATGCTGGCACGGGCCGAGGCGCTCGCGGGTCCCACCCCGGGCGGCGGCACTCTCGGCTTCGCCCCGGCGGACGCCAGGACCTGGACGCCCGCGGAACCGTACGACCTGCTGATCAGCAACGCGACCCTGCAGTGGGTGCCCGGACACGTCACCCGCTTCCCCGAGTGGGTGACGGGCCTCGCCCCCGGCGGCACCTTCGCCTTCCAGGTCCCCGGCAACTTCGACGCCCCGAGCCACCGCCTGATGCGCGAACTCGCCCACTCCCCCCGCTGGAAGGACCGGCTGGCCGGGGCGCTGCGTCACGACGACGCCGTACACGCCCCGGCCGTCTACCTGGAGCAGCTCACCGCCCTCGGCTGCGCGACCGACGTCTGGGAGACGACGTACCTGCACCTCCTCCAGGGCGAGGACGCCGTCCTGGACTGGGTGAAGGGAACCGGGCTGCGGCCGGTCCTCACCGAGCTGGGGGCGGACGCGGAGTCCTTCGTCGCCGAGTACCGGGACGCGCTGCGCGAGGCGTACCCGGCGACCGGACACGGCACCGTGTTCCCCTTCCGCCGTGTCTTCGCCGTCGCACGGAAGGAGGCCTGAGGATGCTCACCGCCGTGGACCACGTCCAGCTCGCCGCCCCGCCGGGGTCCGAGGACCTGCTGCGCCGCTACTACGCCGGCGCCCTCGGGATGACCGAGATCCCCAAGCCGCCCGTGCCGGCCGCGCGCGGAGGCTGCTGGTTCCGGGCGGGGGCCGTGCACCTGCACCTGGGGATCGAGGGCGCTCCGGGGGACGAAGGGCCGGGACGGTTCCGGCCCGCGAAGAAGGCGCATCCCGGGCTGCTGGTCACGGACATCGAGACGTTCGCCGCCCGGCTGGAGGCCCACGGGGCCGAGGTCACCTGGGACGACGACCTGCCCGGCCACCGCCGCTTCTACTCCGAGGACCCCGTCGGCAACCGGCTGGAGTTCCTGGAGCCGGTGGTCAGGGCGTACGGCCCAGGTTCATGACCAGGATGCGGACGACCTCGTCGTCGATCAGGTAGAGGATCCGACAGTCGCCGACGCGTAGACGCCTGATCTGAGGGCCGTAGGGGGTGGAGTTGCCGGGCCGCGGGGCTTCGGTGAGCGTGTCGACGGCTTCGCGGACCGCGGCGAGTCCCGTGGGGTCTGCTTCGTGGACCGCGGCGAGTCCCGTGGGGTCGTCCTTGAGAACCCGTACTGCCGTGTTCGTGGCTTCCGGTTCCCACGTGATGCGGTAGGTCACGGACGCAGCCCCAGGATCCGCCCGACTTCCTCTTGGGGGATGACTTCGCCCAGCGTGCCCTCGGCCTTGCGCCGCTGATAGTCGGCGACCGCGAGGGCGCCTTCGAGATCCTCTATGACCTGAGGGGAGACGAGGAGCGCGGCCACATGACCGTGGTCCGTGAGGGCGATGGTCTCCCGGCCGTGGGCCGCCCGGCGGACAAGACCTCCGAGCTGGGAGCGGGCCGCGCTGATCGCGATCTCAGTCATGCGCGGACGGTTTCACAGGGCTGATTTTGTGGTCCATATCGAATCCCGACCGCGCACTCAGCTCTTGCGGTGCCCTATCAGCCGGGGCTTCGGCTCCAGACCGTCCAGACCGTGCCAGGCCAGGTTCACCAGATGCGCGGCGACCTCGGCCTTGCGGGGCTTGCGGACGTCCAGCCACCACTGGCCGGTCAGCGCGACCATGCCGACCAGCGCCTGCGCGTAGAGCGGGGCGAGCTTCGAGTCGAAACCGCGGTTCTTGAACTCGCGTCCCAGGATGTCCTCCACCTGGGTGGCGATGTCGGAGATGAGCGAGGCGAAGGAGCCCGTGGACTGGGGGATGGGGGAGTCGCGGACCAGGATGCGGAAGCCGTCCGTGTACTCCTCGATGTAGTCCAGGAGGGCGAAGGCGGCCTGCTCGCACAGTTCACGCGGATGGCCCGCGGTCAGGGAGCCGGTGACCATGTCCAGCAGCCGGCGCATCTCACGGTCCACCACCACCGCGTACAGGCCCTCCTTGCCGCCGAAGTGCTCGTAGACCACCGGCTTGGAGACGCCCGCCCTGGCCGCGATCTCCTCCACCGACGTGCCCTCGAAACCCTTCGCGGCGAACAGGGTGCGGCCGATCTCCAGCAGCTGCTGACGGCGCTCGGCACCGGTCATACGGGTGCGACGCGCACGCCGCGGCTTTTCGTTGCTGCCTGGGGTGCTGCTGGAGTCGGTCGCCACGCCGTCAATCATGCCGGGTCGGGGGCTTCCGTCTTGCGCCGGGCATCGGACCCGTCGGTGTCACGCTTGGAATCGATACGCGAGCGTGACGGCCAGCGCACGTCGTAGGCCCAGCCCAGTTGCTCGCACCAGCGGATGATCCGGGCCGAGGAGTCCAGCTGGCCGCGCTCCACCCCGTGCCGGGCCGACGTCGGGTCGGCGTGGTGCAGGTTGTGCCAGGACTCGCCGCAGGACAGCACCGCCAGCCACCACACATTGCCCGAGCGGTCACGCGACTTGAACGGGCGCTTGCCCACCGCGTGGCAGATCGAGTTGATCGACCAGGTCACGTGGTGCAGCAGGGCCACCCGGACGAGTGAGCCCCAGAAGAAGCCGGTGAACGCGCCCCACCAGGACATCGTCGCCAGACCGCCGATCAGGGGCGGCAGCGCGAGCGAGAGCAGCGTCCAGTAGATGAACTGGCGCGAGATCGCACGAATCGCCGGGTCCTTGATCAGGTCGGGAGCGTACTTCTCCTGCGAGGTCCGCTCCTCATCGAACATCCAGCCGATATGCGCCCACCACAGGCCCTTCATCAGCGCCGGAACCGTCTCGCCGTACCGCCACGGCGAATGCGGGTCACCCTCGGCGTCGGAGAACTTGTGGTGCTTGCGGTGGTCGGCGACCCAGCGGACCACCGGGCCCTCGACCGCCATCGACCCCGCGATCGCGACCGCGATCCGCAGCGGGCGTTTCGCCTTGAAGGACCCATGCGTGAAATAGCGGTGATAGCCGATCGTCACACCGTGACAGCCGAGGTAGTAGAAGAAGACCAGCAGGCCGAGATCCAGCCAGCTCACTCCCCAGCCCCAGACCAGCGGTACCGCCGCGAGCAGCGCGAGGAACGGGACGATGATGAAGAGGAGGAGCGTGAGCTGTTCGAGTGACCCCTTCTTCTCTCCGCCCAGCGTGGCAGGGGGGAGCGAGGGATCGCCGTCCGCCCCCGGGGCATCGTCGATCACATCGGAGCTCGTGCTCATGGGCGTCCCCTGTGGGATTCGAGGGTGGGGAGGAGTGGCCGGGTACGGGCTCCCAGGGTGCTCCCGTTGTCTGACGGGAATCCCTACGCTTCCGTAACCTACGGCATCGTAAGTATGGCAGCGCGCTGCCGGGCGGCAACAGCCCGAGACCCTGCGCGTCCACCTGGACACCTATCCTTGGAGTCGGTCGGACAGCGCGGTCCGTTCTGCTTTATTCCCGGATGCCACGTCCCTAAGCGGCAGCCGCCGCGCGGTCGTCACCCGGGTTCCCTCCCTGACGAGCTTCAGACGAGCTTCCACACTCTTCAGCCGAGCTTCCACACTGCAAGGAGCCGCACCTGTGAGCAGTGCCGACGACCAGACCACGACGACCAGCAGCGAGCTGCGCGCCGACATCCGCCGCCTGGGTGACCTGCTGGGGGAGACCCTCGTCCGCCAGGAGGGCCCCGAGCTCCTGGAACTGGTCGAGAAGGTCCGCCGCCTGACCCGCGAGGACGGCGAGGCCGCCGCCGAGCTGCTGCGCGGCACCGAGCTGGAGACCGCCGCCAAGCTGGTCCGCGCGTTCTCGACCTACTTCCATCTGGCGAACGTCACCGAGCAGGTGCACCGCGGCCGTGAGCTGCGCGCCAAGCGGGCCGCCGAGGGCGGACTGCTCTCCCGGACCGCCGACCGGCTCAAGGACGCCGACCCGGAGCACCTGCGCCAGACGGTCAAGAACCTCAACGTCCGCCCGGTCTTCACCGCCCACCCGACGGAGGCGGCCCGCCGCTCGGTCCTCAACAAGCTGCGCCGTATCGCCGCCCTCCTCGAAACCCCCGTCATCGAGGCCGACCGCCGCCGCTACGACACCCGGCTGGCGGAGAACATCGACCTGGTGTGGCAGACCGACGAGCTGCGCGTGGTCCGCCCCGAGCCCGCCGACGAGGCCCGCAACGCCATCTACTACCTGGACGAGCTGCACGCCGGCGCCGTCGGGGACGTACTGGAGGACCTCACCGCCGAACTGGAGCGCGTCGGGGTGAAGGTGCCCGACGAGACCCGGCCGCTGACCTTCGGCACCTGGATCGGCGGCGACCGCGACGGCAACCCGAACGTCACCCCCGACGTCACCTGGGACGTCCTGATCCTCCAGCACGAGCACGGCATCAACGACGCGCTGGAGATGATCGACGAACTGCGCGGCTTCCTGTCGAACTCGATCCGGTACACCGGCGCGACCGAGGAACTGCTGGACTCCCTCCGGGCCGACCTGGAACTGCTGCCGGAGATCAGCCCCCGCTACAAGCGGCTGAACGCCGAGGAGCCCTACCGGCTCAAGGCCACCTGCATCCGCCAGAAGCTGGAGAACACCAAGCAGCGCCTCGCCAGGGGCATCCCGCACGAGGCCGGCCGCGACTACCTCGGCACCGCCGAGCTGCTGCGCGACCTCACCCTGATCCAGAGCTCGCTGCGCGAGCACCGCGGCGCGCTGTTCGCCGACGGCCGCATGAACCGCACCATCCGCACGCTGGCCGCCTTCGGTCTCCAGCTCGCCACCATGGACGTACGCGAACACGCGGACGCCCACCACCACGCCCTCGGCCAGCTCTTCGACCGGCTCGGCGAGGAGTCGTGGCGCTACGCCGACATGCCCCGCGAGTACCGTGCCAAGCTCCTCGCCAAGGAACTGCGCTCCCGGCGCCCGCTGGCCCCGACCCCGGCACCCGTCGACGCCGCCGGCGAGAAGACCATCGGCGTCTTCCAGACGGTGAAGCGGGCCCTGGCGGTCTTCGGACCCGAGGTCATCGAGTCCTACATCATCTCGATGTGCCAGGGTGCCGACGACGTGTTCGCCGCCGCCGTCCTCGCCCGCGAGGCGGGTCTGCTGGACCTGCACGGCGGCTGGGCGAAGATCGGCATCGTGCCGCTCCTGGAGACCACCGACGAGCTGCGCGCCGCCGACGTGATCCTGGACGACATGCTCGCCGACCCCTCCTACCGCCGCCTCGTGGCGCTGCGCGGAGACGTCCAGGAGGTCATGCTCGGATACTCCGACTCGTCGAAGTTCGGCGGCATCACGACCTCCCAGTGGGAGATCCACCGCGCCCAGCGGCGTCTGCGTGACGTCGCCCACCGGTACGGCGTGCGTCTGCGCCTCTTCCACGGCCGCGGCGGCACCGTCGGCCGCGGCGGCGGCCCCTCCCACGACGCGATCCTCGCGCAGCCCTGGGGCACCCTGGAGGGCGAGATCAAGGTGACCGAGCAGGGCGAGGTCATCTCCGACAAGTACCTCGTGCCCTCGCTGGCCCGGGAGAACCTGGAACTGACGGTCGCCGCCACCCTCCAGGCGTCCGCCCTGCACACCGCGCCCCGCCAGTCCGACGAGGCGCTCGGCCGCTGGGACGCGGCGATGGACGTCGTGTCGGACGCCGCCCACTCCGCCTACCGCAGGCTCGTCGAGGACCCCGACCTGCCGACGTACTTCCTCGCCTCCACGCCGGTCGACCAGCTCGCCGACCTGCACCTGGGCTCGCGGCCCTCCCGCCGCCCCGGCTCGGGCGTCTCGCTCGACGGACTGCGCGCCATCCCCTGGGTCTTCGGCTGGACCCAGTCCCGGCAGATCGTTCCGGGCTGGTTCGGCGTCGGCTCCGGTCTGAAGGCCCTGCGCGAAGCCGGTCTCGACACCGTGCTCGACGAGATGCACGAGCAGTGGCACTTCTTCCGCAACTTCCTCTCCAACGTCGAGATGACGCTCGCGAAGACGGACCTGCGGATCGCCCGGCACTACGTCGACAGCCTCGTCCCGGACGAGCTGAAGCACGTGTTCTCCACCATCGAGGCCGAGCACCGGCTCACCGTCAGCGAAGTGCTGCGCGTGACCGGTGGCGAGAAGCTGCTGGACACCAACCCCGTGCTCCAGCAGACCTTCTCGATCCGCGACGCCTACCTGGACCCGATCTCCTACCTCCAGGTCGCCCTGCTCAAGCGCCAGCGCGACGAGGCCGCGGCCGGCGCGGAACCCGACCCGCTGCTGTCCCGGGCCCTGCTGCTGACCGTCAACGGCGTGGCGGCGGGCCTGCGCAACACCGGCTGATCACCGACGGACCGACGGCGGTGCCCCCGGACCCGGGGGCACCGCCGTCGGTCCTCACCGGGCGAGGACGGCCGCTGTCGTTCTCACGGGGCCGGGAAGGCCGGCCGTCGTCGTGTTCGCGGGGCCGGAAGTCTTCAGAGGGCGAGGAAGGCCGCCGTCAGCAGCGCGAGCCCCGCGCCCGCCATCACCCAGGCCGCCCGGGTCAGCCGCAGACCGCCCGCGACCACCACCGAGGCCAGCAGCAGCGCGCCGCCCAGCGGAATCCACGCGTAGAGCAGTCCGGCCGGGCCGCTGCGGACCACCTCACCGCTGCCGGGCTTCACCGTGACCGCGTACGTGCGCCCCTTGCGCACGGCGGCCGGCTCCCCGATCGTGACGCGGGCCCGCGCCCGGGAACCCGCGGACACCGGCCGGTACGGACCGGTGCACCGTTCCTCCGAGCACGCCGTCACGGTCATGGTCCCCTGCTCCCGGCCCTTGCCCAGCATCACGTGCTGAGCCGTGCCCCAGGAGCCCCGGACACCCGCGATCAGGATCAGTGCCGTGACCGTCCCCATCGCCGCGAGCCGCCCGAACCGCAGCGCCGTCCGCGCGTTCTTCCGGGGGCGCTTGCGTGAGGTGGCGGCGGGCATGGCGGCGATCCTTGGCCATGGCCCTACGTCCGGTCAACTCGGCCGGGGGACAAGTCCGCAGTTGTACGAGTACGTCGATGGGACCCGGCCGCGGCTCAGGAGTTGTACGTGCCCTGCGCCCGCTCCAGCCCGTCGATGACGAGGCATTCCACCGCGTCCGTGGCCCGGTCCACGAAGTAGCCCAGTTCCTTGCGCTCGGCCGACGCGAAGTCCTTGAGTACGAAGTCGGCGACCTGCATCCGGCCCGGGGGCCGGCCGATGCCGAAGCGCACCCGGTGGTAGTCGGGGCCCATCGCCTTCGTCATGGACTTCAGCCCGTTGTGGCCGTTGTCGCCGCCGCCCAGCTTGAGCCGCAGCACCCCGTAGTCGATGTCCAGCTCGTCATGGACCGCGACGACGTGCGCGAGCGGCACCTTGTAGAAGTCGCGCAGCGCGTTCACCGGGCCGCCGGACAGGTTCATGTACGACATCGGCTTGGCCAGGATCACCCGGCGGCCGGCGGGACCGGGCGGGCCGATACGGCCCTCGATCACCTGCGCCTGGGCCTTCCCGGCCCGCTTGAACCTGCCGCCGATCCGCTCCGCCAGGAGGTCGGCCACCATGAAGCCCACGTTGTGCCGGTTCATGGCGTACTCGGGGCCGGGATTGCCCAGGCCCACGATCAGCCAGGGGGCGCCTGCGTCCGTCGTCACGTCCGTGTCTCCCACGGGTCCTTGATGCGCCGGGTCGTCCGACGCACCGGGTTGCCTGATGTGCCTGGGTCCTTGACAACGCGCCGGCCGCCGCCCCGGGAGGGAGCGGCGGCCGGCACAGGAGATTCCGCGGGGAATCAGGCCTCGGTGTTCTCGGCCTCGGCGTCCGCCGGGGCCTCCTCCGCCTGCGCGGCGAGGACCTGGAGGACGACCGCGTCCTCGTCGATCGCCAGCGTGGTGCCCTTGGGGAGCGGGATGTCCTTGGCGAGGATGGCGGCGCCGGCCTCCAGGCCCTGGATGGAGACGGTGACCGACTCCGGGATGTGGGTGGCCTCGGCCTCGACCGTCAGCGTGCTGAGCACGTGCTCGAGCAGGAAGGCACCCGGGGCCAGCTCGCCCTCGGTGTGGACGTAGACCTCGACGTTGACCTTCTCGCCGCGCTTCACGAGGAGCAGGTCGACGTGCTCGAGGCTGCCCCTGATGGCGTCGCGCTGGACGGCCTTCGGGATCGCGAGCTCGGTCTTGCCCTCGATGTCCAGGGTGAGCAGGACGTTCGGGGTGCGCAGGGCGAGCTGCAGCTCGTGGCCCGGCAGCGCGATGTGGACGGGGTCGACACCGTGGCCGTAGACGACCGCGGGGACCTTGTTCTCACGGCGGATGCGGCGGGCGGCGCCCTTGCCGAACTCGGTACGGGTCTCGGCGGCGAGCTTGACGTCGGACATGTGCACTCCTCGTAGTAACGGACCCGAAGGGCCTGGGGATGAGGTCACCCGGCCGAACATCGGCCTGCTACGAAGAGCGCGTCGATAACGGACCGCCACACAGAAGTGTGGCCTCCCTCGCCGAGCAACTCGCGCAGTCTACTCGGCGGGAAGGCCACACCCAAAAGGATCTCTACTGCTCCTCGAACAGGCTCGTCACCGAGCCGTCCTCGAAGACCTCACGCACCGCGTTGGCGATCGTCGGCGCGATGGAGAGCACCGTGATCTTGTCCAGCTCCAGCTCGCCCGGGGTCGGCAGGGTGTCCGTGAAGACGAACTCGCTGACCTTGGAGTTCTTCAGACGGTCGGCGGCCGGACCGGAGAGCACGCCGTGCGTGGCCGTGACGATGACGTCCTCGGCGCCGTGCGCGAAGAGGGCGTCGGCGGCGGCGCAGATCGTGCCACCCGTGTCGATCATGTCGTCGACGAGGACACAGACGCGGCCCTTCACGTCGCCGACGACCTCGTGGACGGTGACCTTGTTGGCGACGTCCTTGTCGCGGCGCTTGTGCACGATCGCCAGCGGGGCGTCCAGCCGGTCGCACCAGCGGTCGGCGACGCGCACGCGGCCCGCGTCGGGGGAGACGACGGTGAGCTTCGACCTGTCGACCTTGGCGCCCACGTAGTCCGCCAGGATCGGCAGCGCGAAGAGGTGGTCGACCGGGCCGTCGAAGAAGCCCTGGATCTGGTCGGTGTGCAGATCGACGGTGAGGATGCGGTCGGCGCCCGCCGTCTTCATCAGGTCCGCGATCAGACGCGCCGAGATCGGTTCACGTCCGCGGTGCTTCTTGTCCTGCCGGGCGTAACCGTAGAACGGCACGATCACCGTGATGCTGCGCGCGGACGCCCGCTTCAGGGCGTCGATCATGATCAGCTGCTCCATGATCCACTTGTTGATGGGAGCCGTGTGGCTCTGCATCAGGAAGCAGTCGGCGCCGCGGGCGGACTCCTGGTAACGGATGTAGATCTCGCCGTTCGCGAAGTCGAAGGCCTTCGTCGGGACTACCCCGACACCCAGCTTGTGGGCGACCTCCTCGGCAAGCTCGGGGTGGGCGCGGCCGGAGAAGAACATCATCTTCTTCTTGCCGGTCGTCTTGATCCCGGTCACAGCACTGTCTCCTCAGAGGTGTCTCAGCTGGGTGGTGAGAGGACATCTCCGCTGGGCGCGGGAGGCCGTCTCAGCTGGGGGTGCGGGTGCACGGTGCGGGTGTGCACTTATCACGGTACGCCGTGTCAGACGCACCTGTTTCCGGTCAGGCTTCGCCTTCCGGCTCCCGGGAGGCCGCCTCGGCGGCCTTCGCGGCCGCGCTTCCCGGACGCTTGCGGGCCACCCAACCCTCGATATTCCGCTGCTGGCCACGGGCCACGGCCAGCGAACCGGGCGGTACGTCCTTGGTGATGACGGAGCCCGCGGCGGTGTACGCGCCGTCCCCCACCGTGACGGGAGCCACAAACATGTTGTCCGAACCGGTGCGGCAGTGGGAGCCCACGGTGGTGTGGTGCTTCTCCTGCCCGTCGTAGTTCACGAAGACGCTGGCGGCACCGATGTTCGAGTGGTCGCCGATCGTCGCGTCGCCCACGTACGAGAGATGGGGGATCTTCGTGCCCTCGCCGATCGTGGAGTTCTTCGTCTCGACGTACGTGCCGATCTTGGCCTTGAGGCCGAGGCGGGTGCCGGGGCGCAGGTACGCGAACGGGCCGACGACGGCTTCGGGGCCGACCTCGGCGCTGTTGGCGACCGTGGTGTCGACCCGCGCCCCCGCCCCCACCCTGGTGTCCTTCAGGCGGCAGTTGGGTCCGACCTCGGCGCCCTCGGCGAGATGCGTGGCGCCCTGCAGCTGGGTGCCGGGGTGCACGATCGCGTCCTGCTCGAAGGTGACGGTGACGTCGACCCAGGTCGAGGCCGGGTCGACGACGGTGACGCCGGCGAGCATGGCCCGCTCCAGCAGCCGGTCGTTGAGGGTGCGGCGGGCCGCGGCCAGCTGGACGCGGTTGTTGATCCCGGCGATCTCGCGGTGGTCGGCGGAGACGGAGGCGCCGACCCGGTGCCCGGCCTCGCGCAGGATGCCCAGGACGTCGGTGAGGTACTCCTCGCCCTGGCTGTTGTCGGTCCGCACCTTGCCGAGCGCGTCCGCCAGCAGCTGCCCGTCGAAGGCGAACACCCCGGAGTTGATCTCCCGGATCGCCCGCTGCGACTCGGTGGCGTCCTTGTGCTCGACGATCGCGGTGACGGCGCCGCTGGCCCCGTCCCGGACGATACGGCCGTAGCCGGTGGCGTCGGGGACCTCGGCGGTGAGCACGGTGACGGCGTTGCCGTCGCTGTCGTGGGTCGCGGCGAGCCGGCGCAGGGTCTCGCCGCTGAGCAGCGGGGTGTCGCCGCAGACCACGACGACGGTTCCGTCGATGCCGCCGCCGAGCTCCTCGAGCGCCATGCGGACGGCGTGCCCGGTGCCGTTCTGCTCGGCCTGGACGGCGGTGCGGACCGTCGGGTCGGACTGGGCGAGGTGCGCGGTGACCTGCTCGCGGGCGTGGCCCACGACGACGACCAGGTTCTCCGGCTCCAACGCGCGGGCGGCCGCCAGTACATGGCCCACCAGGGAACGGCCGCACAGTTCGTGCAGGACCTTGGGTGTGGCCGACTTCATACGGGTGCCCTCACCCGCTGCGAGAACGACGACGGCTGCCGGGCGATTGGCGCTCACGGGAATGCCCTTCGGCTACGGATGACTGGGGTGTGGACAACCGCAGGATACCGGGGCGTATCAGGAGTGACATGAGAGCGGGCCCTGACGGAACTGTCAGGGCCCGAATCGGTCATGGCTCCCCCGCCAGGACTCGAACCCGGACAGATGGCACCAAAAGCCACAGTGCTGCCAATTACACCACGGGGGATCACTCTCGCCCGGACCGGACATTTGGTCAGGTCGCCGAGTGGGCACCCAACACTATGCCGTACCGGGCGCCTTCGACGCGACGGTACTGATGCGAGCGGGCTTCCGGGGTCGAACGATGAGCGATTCTGCAGTTCGAGGGACACCGGCGGGTTTCGCGCCCCTTCGACGGCGGAGCACGGTGTCGTGGAGGAGGCGAAACTCACCGGAAAAGGGATGCGGTGCAAACGTAGGCTGGAGGCATGACCACGACGGGGGAAGAGCACACCGCGGCCGGGACAGGGCCGTGGTGGTGGGTCAGGTGGCGCGGTGCCGCGCTCGACGTGGGCCTGGCGCTCATGTCGGCGGCCGAGTGCGCGACAGAGGGAATCCCGTTCGCACACGACGCGGGCCTGCCGGCCGCGGTGGGCGCGGTGTTCGGTCTGCTCGCCGGGTCCGTACTGCTGCTGCGGCGCAAGTGGCCGATCGCCGTCGTACTGGTGTCCATCGCGATCACGCCCGCGCAGATGGGCTTCGCGATGGGACTCGTCGGGCTGTACACGCTCGCCGCGTCCGAGCTGCCGCGCCGGATCATCGCGGCGCTCGCGGGGATGTCCTTCGCCGGGATGCTGATCGTCACGTTCGTCCGGGCCCATCAGGGCATGGTCCGCGGCGACGTGACCATGGGGGACTGGTTCGTCCCCTTCGTCTCCATCACGACCGCCATCGGCATGACCGCCCCGCCCGTCCTGCTCGGCCTGTACGTAGGGGCACGGCGCCGCCTGATGGAGAGCTTGCGCGAACGCGCCGACTCGCTGGAGCGGGAGTTGCAGCTGCTGGCCGAGCGGGCCGAGGAGCGGGCGGAGTGGGCGCGCAACGAGGAGCGCACACGGATCGCGCGGGAGATGCACGACGTGGTCGCGCACCGGGTGTCCTTGATGGTGGTGCACGCGGCGGCGCTCCAGGCCGTGGCCCGGAAGGATCCCGAGAAGGCCGTACGGAACGCGGCGCTGGTCGGCGACATGGGACGGCAGGCGCTGACCGAGCTGCGCGAGATGCTGGGCGTGCTGCGCACGGGGGACGGGCTGGCCTCGCGGCCCCAGCCGGTGCCGCTGGCCGCGGTGGGCATGGCGGCGGCCGCGGCGGCGTCGCGCGCGGCCGACGATCCGGGAGAGGGGCCCAGCCTCGCGGAACTGGACGAGCTGGTCGGGCAGTCGGCGGCGGCCGGGATGGTGGTCGCCCTCTCGGTGGAGGGCGATACGCGGCCGTACGCGCCGGAGATCGAACAGACCGCCTACCGGGTCGTCCAGGAGGCGCTGACCAACGTCCACAAGCACGCGGCGGGCGCGAAGACGTACGTGCGGCTCGCTCACCGGGTGTCCGAGATCGCCATGCAGGTCGAGAACGAGTGCCCGCCCGAGCCGGGGGCGGTGTCCGCCGTGCGGCTTCCCAGCGGGGGCAACGGGCTGCTGGGGATGAAGGAACGTGTCGCCGCGCTCGGCGGGGTGTTCGTCTCCGGCCCCACGGACGCGGGGGGTTTCCGCGTGTCGGCGGTACTCCCGTCCAAGCCCTGAACGCTGCCGCTGCGACCCCGGGTACCTTCGCCACCCCCGGCGGTGGCATCCGTACCCGGGGACTGCCGCCCCCGGACCCCCGCATCGGCCTGAACGGCCTCGCGCTCGAACGCCGGACGGGCTGAAGGACATGCCCCCACCCGGAACCGTCCGTCCGGTCCCTTTCAGCGCGGGCCCGCACCCCCCAGCCCGTCCGGCGTTCGAGGACGAGCCCTTCGGGCGACGGGGGTCCAGGGGGCGGAGGCCCTTGGCGGGGGTCTGGGGCGGAGCGCCCAGGTACGGGATGGGTCGGGTAGGGGCGGCGGGGGCGAAGAAACCCGTCCGGTCAGCCGGCGGTCAGACGTGCCGGCTCGACGCCGGACACGAGCGTCGTCAGGGCCGTGTCGATATCCGGCCCGAGATACCAGTCACCGGTGTGATCGAGCGCGTACACCCGCCCCTCGCTGTCGATGGCGAGCAACGCCCGGGAGTCGGACTCCTCCCCCAGCGGACACACCTCCGCATCCAGCGCCCGCCCGAGATCACCCAGCGTGCGAGCCATGTGCAGCCCGTGCAACGGGTCGAGGTCGAGCGCGACCGGGGCGAGTTGACGGCCGGGCCCGGACGGCACGACCCGCAGCCCCCCGAACTCCGCCCACGCCTCCACCGCGGCCGGAAACACGGCGTGCCGGTGCCCGGCGGGCGACTCGTGCTCCCGCAGTGCGTCGGCCCAGTACTCGGCCTGCTTTATGTCCCAGCGTCCGGGCTGCCACCCCGCGGAGCGGAGTGCGGCGTCCACGGGGACGGAGAAGCGTGTGGAGGTGCGGTCGGCGTGCATCTGCCCTTCGTTCGTCGAGCGACATGGGGTGGGGGGACAAGGGACCGGCGGCGCGGCGCGGCGGAGCGGCAGGAGAAGTAGGGGCGCCGTCGTACGTACGTGTGCGCGAGTCGCTGGGTTCAGTCGCCGGCGGGCACCGTCGGATCGACGACGCGGACACCGAAGTGGTCGCTGAGCGCCGTGCAGGCACGACACGGCGCCGCGAAGCCCCCGTGCAGGGGGTCACCGTCCTCACGGATACGACGGGCGGTGAGCTTGGCCTGTTTGAGGGCCCTGCGCGCCTCGCCGTTGGTCATCGGCTTGCGCGCGGCCCGCTTGCTGCGCGCGGCGTCGAGGCCGGTGATGTGCCGGGAGATCAGGATCGCCTCGGCGCAGCGGCCGGTGAAGCGGTCGCGCTGCGCGCTGGTGAGGGTGTCGAGGAAGTCCTGGACCAGGGGGTGAAGAGCGGGCGGCTGGTCGCCGCGGGCCGCGGTGCCCGTGAGGGTCGCCCCGCGCACCGAGAGGGCGGCGGCGACGGTCGGAAGTATGCCGTCCCGGCGGTGCAGGAGGGTGGGGGTGTGCGGTGCCTCGGAGCTGCTCCAGCCGACGCGCGGGTCCCCGGACGTGCCTGTATGCGTCGCGTTCATGATCGCTCTTCCCTCCCGTGCATCCCCCGATGCGGCTACAGACTGCCAAACGGCGCGGCGGGTGGGGAAGCTGGGGCGCGCGACACGCCCGGGCTTCGTCGCACCGTCACGGCGAGGTGACGGCAGGTCACGTAACCGGAGGCCCGGTGACCGGTGTCGTTCAACCGCATAGGCTGTCGACATCCGCGATCCATACAGCTATTGAGAACGCCGCAGGGGGCAACAGCGATGACGACAGGTCGGCTCGGGCAGCAAGCCGCGCCGCCGAACGCGGCCTACGCCGGGCAGGTCGTGCACTTCCCGGATCCGGTCCGGGCCGCTCGCCACCCCAGGGGTGTACGGGTCGACGCGCACGGCCACCCCGACTTCTCGGCGTACGCGCGTGCCGCCGCGGAGATCGCCGAACCCCCGGAGGGTTTCGGCGTCGACGAACTGCGCCTGACGGACTACGTGTCCGCGAACGCGGCGCTCGCCGCGACCGGCCACGAGCTGTGGGACACGATCCCGTCCGTGTCCACACCGCACGGCTGGACCTGGCACCACGTGGCCGGTACCCGGCGGTTGGAGCTCGTCCCCGTCGAGGTGAAAGCCCTGCTGCGGCACCACGGCGGCATCGCGACCACGGCTGTCGACCACACCAAGCGCGGGACGCGGCCGTTGCAGGAGACGCGGCCCGCGCACTTCGCGCTGCCGAAGTCCTCGGTCGCGGTGACGGAGCAACAGGTGCTCGCGGTCGAGGAGGATCTCGGCTACCGGCTGCCGGGCGCCTACCGGTCCTTCCTGAAGGCGGCGGGAGGCTGCGCGCCGGTCGGCGCCGTGCTCGACGCGGAGCTCGGACTCCTGCTCGACCAGCCCTTCTTCACGGTGCGGGAAGAGGCCGCGGTCAACGACCTCGTCTACATCAACAAGTGCCTGCGCGACCATCTGACCAAGGACTACCTGTGCGTCGGTTTCGTGCAGGGCGGCCTGCTCGCCGTGAAGGTGAAGGGCGACGCGATCGGGTCGGTGTGGTTCTGCGCGTACGACGACGCCCGCGACCAGGACGCGTGGCCTCCGGCCGAGCGGGTGCGGCGGCTGCTGCTGTCCTGCGGCGCCGACTTCGACCAGTTCCTGTCCCGGCTCGCGGGCAATCCGCCGGAGCTGGAGACGGTGGCGAACCTGATGGTGGACGGCGGCTTCGCGCACGCCGTTCCCGTCTCTTCCGTGTCTTCGGTGGGGGAGTGAACGTCCGATGGTGACCTTCGCGCAGGCGCAGGAGCGCGCGGAAGAGTGGATCAACGGCGATGTGCCCGGCTACCAGCACCGTGAGGTCCGGGTGCGGGAGTTCGAACTCGGCTTCGTCGTCTGGGCGGAGGACCGGGCCGACGGTCCGCGCTCGGACGGCGGCGCGCAGCGCCTCGTCATCGCCCGGGACAGCGGCGAGGCGACTCTGTGGCCCGGACTGCCGGTCGGTGAGGTCGTCCGCCGCTACGAGGAGGAGTACGGGGTGAAGGACGGGTCTCCCGAACCGGCGCCGGCGCCTCCGGCCCGGGTCGACCTCAACCAGACGTCGTTCCTGCTGAGTCCCCCGGAGTGGCTGCAGGAGGCCGCGGACAAGCTGGGGATTCCGGACCGGCGTCCGGGGGCGTCCGGAGGTCCTGGCTCCGACGGGACGGGAGCCCGTCCCGCCGCGGTCCCGGCCCCGGGGCAGGGCCCGGCTTCCGCGGGCGGCGGTCCGCCGGCCGCGGCGCCGGGCGAGCCGGAGGACGCGGTGCCGCACAAAGGGCCCTTCGGAGCCGGACCGCGCACCGCGGCCGGGGTCCCGGCGGTTTCCGGTGGTCCCGGGGTCTCCGGCGGAGCCACGTCGTGGCCGGCCGCCGCGGCCGGTGACGAGCCGGACACCGGTCCCCAGGACGCCGTGGGAGCGCGGGGGGTGCCCGCGTCGGCGACGCCGTGGGCGGGGACGGACACCAACGCCGACGCCGGCGAGGACCGTTCCGTACCGCTGCCGGCGACGGTGTTCGCACCGCCGCTGACCGACGCCGACGACACCGGCACGCCGCCGCCTGGCGCGATCGCGGACGCCAAGACGGCTCTGATCTCCGGCGGCAGCGCTCTTCCGCGCACGGCGGTCACACCCGCGCTCGGCGAGCCCGCGCCGGCCGCGCCGCCGTACGGTCACCCGGGGGGTCCGGCGGTGCCGGGCACACCGCCTCCGGCCGCGCCGTCCGCCTACGGGTTCCCGCAGGGCTCCGCCGCTGCTCCGGGCACCCCGCCGCCTCCGCCGCCCGGTGCCTCCGCTCCCGGCGGGCCGCAGGGCACGCCTTCCGCGGGTGCGCCCGGGTACGGCTACCCGCAGGCGCCGAACGTCCCGCAGCCGCCCGCCGGTCCGGGTGCCCCCGTGGCGCCTCCCCGGCCGCTGCCCCCGAACGCCGGTGACATCGCCGACGCGGCGACCAGCAAGGCGCAGCCGCCGCGAGGCGCGCGGGGCAACGGCCCGAGCGCGCCTCCTCCGCCGAGCGCCCCTGGCGCTCCGGGCGTACGGCCGGGCAGCGCGCCCGCGCCGTCCGGGCCCGGTGCTCCGGGCAGCCCGGCGGGCGGGTACGTGCCCACGCAACTCGTCTCCCAGTTGGGCCCGGGTGGCCCCGGGGTCCCGGCGGCACCGGGCGTCCCCGGCGCGCCCGCCGCACCCGGTGCGCCCCAGCCCCCTGGAGTTCCGGGTACGCCGGGTGCTCCGCAGCCTCCGGGCGGTACGCCTCCCGGCGGTGTCCACCACGCCGCGACGATGCTGGCGGGTCCCGCCGCCGGTGGCCCCGGCGCGCCCCAGCCGCCCGGTACGCCGGGTGCTCCGCAGCCTCCGGGCGGTACGCCTCCCGGCGGTGTCCACCACGCCGCCACGGTGCTGGCGGGTCCGCAGTCCGGGGGCCCCGGCGCACCGCCGCCCCCGCAGGCGCCCGGCGTGCCGCAGCCGATGCCCGGTCAGCCGATGCCCGGTCAGCCCATGCCCGGTCAGCCCATGCCGGGCCGGCCCATGTCCGGTCAGCCGATCCCCGGTCAGCCCCTGCCCGGTCAGCCGATGGGAGGTCCGGTCCCGGGGATGCCCATGCCTCCTGGGCAGCAGCCCCCGGCGTACGGATACCCCCCGACCGGTCAGCCGACCGTCGGCCCCGGTTACCAGGCCGTCCTGCGCTACCGTGCGCAGGACGGCTCGGAGCAGCAGCTGATCCGGCGTTCGGCGCCGGGCACCCCGCACCCGGAGTGGCAGATGCTGCACGAGCTGCGGGCGATGAACGTGCCGCCGCAGCAAGTCCTGGAACTGCACACCGAGTTGGAGTCGTGCGAGCTGCCGGGCGCGTACTGCGCGAGGATGATCCGGGAGACCTGGCCGCAGGCCCGGATCACGAGCATCGCCCCGTACGGTACGGACCACGCGAGCCGTCAGCAGGGCATGCACGAACTGCTCGCGCACCAGGGCGAATTGCACCAGGTGGCGGACGGTCCGGCGCGCCCGGCGCCGGTGCGGTCGCCGATCCCGCCGGTGCAGCCCGTGCCGCCGGTCCCGCCGGAGGCGATCGGGCACGAACTGGCGGCGGCGTTCGGGCCGGGCGTGTTCCGGTTCGACCAGGTCGCGGTCTCCCGTCAGGGTGTGCCGAACATCGTGGCGCACACCCTGGTGGTGGCCGGACTCCCCGTCGACATGGGCCCGTTCTTCTGGGCGCAGGCGCAGCCCGGCCGTCCGGTGCCGACGCTCGCCGAACTGGCGCAGGAGCGCGGGGTGCACCCGGCGCCGGACGCGGGTTCGTACCTGGTCATGGGCAGCGACTTCGGCAAGGCGATCTGTGTCCAGTACGGCACGGCGAACATCGTGGCCGTGCCGGTGGAGGCGGGGCCCGGCGGCGCCCCGGTGCCGCCCCAGTTCGTGAACACGGGCCTGCCCGAGTTCGCGCGCTGTCTGGCGCTGCTCGGCCGGATGTGGCGGCTGCGGTTCGGGCTCAACCAGGAGCAGGCGGGCCGCTGGACCGTCGACTTCCAGGCCCAGCTCGCCTCTCTCGACCCGGCGGCGCTCGGCTCGCCGGAGAGCTGGTGGTCGGTCCTGCTGGAACAGATGTGGGACGGCCTGCTGTGACCTCCCGCTGAGCCTCCCGGCTTCCGCGCGGAACGCCACCCATGGGTTGAACCCGGTACACATGACCGGGTTCAACCCATTTTTTACTTCCCTCGACCGGAACCGGCGGGCGGAGTGTCGCGTTATGAACACTTACTCCTCATCCATCAGGATATGCGCCACATGATGTCGACGAATCATGTCGCAGGGCGCACATCGGAGAGGGGTTCAGGGATGAGCAGCGCATCGGTGTCGCCGCACGGCTTCCGGGCTGTACGGGGGCGCGGTTACCGTCCCGAGCAGGTCGACGCGTACACCGCCGGTCTCTCGCGGGACCGCGACGCCGCCTGGGAGCGGGCCGCCCGGCTGACCGTCCTGGCCAAGGAGATGGACGGGGAGGCGCGGCGGCTGCGCGAGGCCGTGACGCGGCTCGCTCCGCAGACGTACGACACCCTCGGCGAACGCGCCCGCCGGCTCTTCGAGCTCGGCGAGGAGGAGGCCGGGGCCGTGCGCGAGAGCGCGCGCCGCGAGGCCCGGCACGCCGTCGACGCGGCCGAGGCGGCGGGGCGGCAGGCCCGCGACACCGCCCAGGAGTACGCCGACGGGGTGCGCGCCGAGGCCGAGGAGCGCGCCCGGCAGCGGCTGCTCGCCGCCCGCGCCGAGGCCGACGAAGCGCGGATCGCCGCCCGCCGGGAGATCAAGGAGAACCGCGGGGAGGTACTGGCCGTGCTGCGCGAGGCGCGTCGGCGAGCGGAGGGGCTCCTCGTCGAGCACGAGCAGGAGCACGCCGGGCGCCGGGAGGAGGCGGAGCGCGCGGAGGCCGAGCGGGTGGCCGCGTTCGAGGCACACCACGAACAGCGGGTGGCCCGCGCCGAGGCCGCCCTCGCCGGGGCCCGGAGTGCCTGTGCCCAGGCCGAGGAGTCGGCCCGGCACGGACAGGAGGACGCGGTGGCGCGGGCCGCGGAACTGATCGCCGAGGCGCGGGTGCGGGAGGAACGGATCGTCCGGGAGACCGAGCGGGTGCTGCGTGAGCACGGCGAGCGGTGGGACGACGTACGGGCGCACATGGACCACGTACGGTCGAGCCTCATGACCCTGACGGGCCGCGCACCGGTGGAGTGACCACCCCGGCGCGCCGCACCCCCTGTTGCACCACCCGGGCCGTGGTCCCACCCCGGCCGTGGTCCGACGTCGGCAGGAATCCCGCGCCGGGAGGCGACCCGCGGCGCACGCCCCGCGCGCCGTGACCCGTGTCGCGACCGTGGTGCGACCGGCGCCGCGGGGTCCGGCCGGGGACCGGCCGCCGCCGGATCAGCGCGCGCCGCGAGACGTCGTACGGCCCGGTGACCGGACCGCCCCCGCCAGGATCCAGCCCTCCACCGCCTCGTACTGCCTGCGCTGTTCCTCCGACTTCCGGCGCCCCGACAGCACGGTCCCGAGCCATCCGTACGCGAAGCCCAGCGGGATCGACACCAGCCCGGTCGTCGTGAACGGGAACCAGTTGAAGTCGGCCTCGGGGAACGCGGCGGTGGGTGAGCCGGAGACCAGGTTGGTGCCGGTCATCAGGACCAGGACCGTGAGCGTGCCCCCGATGAGGGTGCACAGCAGGCCGGTGCGGGTGTAGCGGCGCCAGAACAGTCCGTAGACCAGCGCGGGCGCCAGTGCCGAGGCACCCAGGCAGAACGAGAGCGTGATCAGCGGCTGCAGGCTGCGGTGCTGGACGAGGGTGGCCAGCAGGATCGCCGGCGCGCCGACCGCGAGGGCCGACAGCCGGGCGAGGAGCATCTCGCGGCGGGGGGACAGCTCGTCGTCGCGCCGGCGTCCCCGGAAGAGCCGGGCGTGCGCGAACACGTCGTGCGCCAGGGAGTTGGCGCAGGCCAGGATCATTCCGGCGACGGAGGCGAGCACGGTCAGGAAGATCGCCGTGGTGACGGTGGTGAACAGGAGCGTCTCGGCCGTCGAGACGTCCGGCCCGAACGCGGCGCGCGAGCCCAGCAGATACGCCGTGTTGCCCTGCGGATCGGCGCGCGCGATGACGCCGCGTCCGATCAGCGCCGTGGCCCCGAAGCCGACGACCGTGATGACCAGGACGAAGAGGGCCACGCACGGTACCGCCCAGGACAGCGAGCGGCGTACCTGACGGGCGCTGCCGGCGGTGTACATGCGCATGGTGACGTGCGGGAGGCAGGCGCCGCCCAGGACGACCGTCAGCTCCGAAGTGATCATGTCGAGGCGGGGGCTGGGGCCGCCGGAGAACTGCAGACCGGAGTGGAGGAACGCGGCGCCGACACCGCTGTGGTCGGCGGCCGCCCGGGAGAGCGCCCCCGGGTCCCAGTCGAAGCGGTTCAGGATGAGCAGGGCGACCACGGTGCCCGAGCCGAGCAGCATCACGATCTTCAGGATCTGGATGAGGGCCGTGCCCTTCATGCCCCCGATCGCCGCGTAGCCGATCATCAGCGTGCCGAGGCCGATGATGCAGCCGGTCTTCAGCGAGTCGCCGGAGAAGCCGAGGATGAACGCCAGCAGGTCGCCGGTGCCCGCCAGTTGGACCAGCATCAGGGGCAGCAGGGCGACGATGGTCGCGGCGCACGCGGTGGCGCGTACGGCCCGGCCGGGCATCCGGCGCGCGAGCGCGTCGCCCATGGTGAACCGGCCCGCGTTGCGCAGCGGTTCGGCCAGCAGGAACATCAGCAGCATCAGGGAGAGCGCCGTGCTCAGCGCGAGCACGACCCCGTCGTACCCGGTGAGCGCGATGACCCCGCCGGTGCCGAGCACCGTCGCCGCCGAGATGTAGTCACCGGCTATGGCGAGGCCGTTGCGTATCGGCGACAGCGATCCGTACCCCGTGTAGAACTCGTCGAGGTCGTCGCGGTCCGGCCCGGTCATCACGCACAGCAGCAGCGTGACCGTGGTGACCGCGGTGAACGCCATCAGTGACATGGTCTGCGCGGAACTGCTGAACCCGGTTCCGCCCGTCTCGATCGCCCCGGTCATCGGGCCGCCTCCCGCTTCGCGTCCAGCTCGCTCTGCCTCCGGATCCGGTCCGCGACCGGGTCGACGCCCCGGCGGGCCGTGTACTCGTACACGCCGATCGCCAGACAGGTCACGGGTACCTGCAACAGCCCGAGGAGCAGCCCCATCGGCAGTCCGCCGGACACCGTGCTCGCCATCAGGCCCGGCGCGAACGCCGACAGGAGCAGGAAGAGGGTGAAGTACCCGAGCGCCGTGAGCGTCGCCACCCGCCGCTGCCGGCGATAGGCGCCGCGCAGCAGCCGGATGTCGCTGTGCTGCCCCAGCGCGTGATGCCGGGGCCGTCGCCTTCTCGGAGGCTCGGGGGGCCGCGGCTGCCAGGGGTAGGTGGCGTACGCGGGGGAGTGCGCGGCGGGTTCGTTCCGGAACTCCGGGTACGGGGGCGGGGAGTGCTGCGGATTCGGGGGCGGGTACGGGGGTTGTCGGTGCGGCGTCTGGTGCTCGGGGGACGAGAACGCGTCTGGCATCCCGGTTCTCCTTGCGTGGCTCGGGTCCGGTGCGGACCGCAGGGAGCAGGGGGTGGAGCGAGGCACGCTACTCGCAGGTAGCCCCCGTGGGCGCGGGTTTCGCCGAACTGATCGGTCGGTATGCGCTTACTTCGCTGACCTGGGGTGTTACCCGGGTCTACCCCTGTGGCGGAAGTGTGTAGAGGGAGGAGAGTGGCACCTGAGGTGGGGGGTGTTCGCAACGGTGTGCCTCCCCCGCGTACCCCACTGACAGACTCCACTCCCACCGCGACGGGTACCCGGCGGCAGGGGCGAGGCCCCCGGCCCAGGTCGTCGTCCCGCGCCCCGGCCCAGGTCGTCGACCCGCGTCGCGAGCCGGCGTCGTCGTCCCGCGTCGTAGTCCGGCGTACTCGTCCCGCGTACGCGGCCCGTGTGCTCAAGCCCGTGTCCGCGGCCCTCGTCCTCAGTCCGTGGGGTCGTCGAGGACCGGGAAGCGTCTCGGCGCCACGAACAGCAGCACCAGGAAGGCGAGTACGGCGGCACACGCGGCGCCGAGGTACACGGCGTGGACCGCGTCGGCGACCGCGTGCCGCAACCGCTCGTCCGGCGCCCCCGAGTCCAGCGCCCGCGTCACCGCGTCCAGGTCCCCGGCGCCGCCGAGTCGCGCGGCCAGCACCCCGTTGGCGATCGCCCCGAACAGGGTCGCTCCGACGGTCTGGCCGGTCTGACGGCAGAAGAGGACGGACGCGGTGGCCGTACCGCGTTCGTCCCAGCCGACGGTCGACTGGACACCGATGATCAGAGGGAGCTGGAAGAGGCCCAGGGTGCCCCCCAGCAGCAGCATCAGCAGGGTCGGTTGCCAGGGCGCGCCCGGATAGGGGAGGAACGGGAAGGCGAGCAGGATCAGGGCCGCCGCGCCGATGCCGGCCATCGCGGTGTTGCGGAAACCGATCCGCCGGTACACGTGCTGGCTCAGCGCCGCGGACACCGGCCAGCTCAGCGTCCACACGGACAGCACGAATCCGGCGGTGACCGGGGCCAGGCCGAGGACCGACTGCGCGTAGGTGGGCAGGAACACCGAGGGGGCGACCATGAGCAGCCCCAGCGCGCCCAGCGCCAGATTCACCGCGGCGATCGTGCGCCGCCGCCACACCCACCCGGGGATGATCGGCTCGGCCGCCCGGCGCTCGATCACCACGACCGCCCCGATCAGCGCGAGTCCCGCGGCGAACAGGGAGAGCGAGGGGGCCGACAGCCAGTCCCAGGCCACCCCGCCCTGCACCAGCGCGGTCAGCAGGACGCCGCCGCACGCGAAGACGGCGAGCGCGCCCGCCCAGTCGACGCGCGCCCGCCCGGAGGACTCCCGTACCGGTTCGTGCAGATGACGGACGATCAGCCACAGGGCGACCGCCCCGATCGGCAGGTTGATGAGGAAGATCCAGCGCCAGTCCGCGTACGCGGCGAGCACACCGCCGAGACCCGGGCCCGCGACCGCCGAGGTCGCCCACACCGTGGACAGCTTCGCCTGGATCCTGGGGCGCTCCTTGAGCGGGTAGAGGTCGGCGGCGAGCGTCTGCACCGTGCCCTGGAGCGCGCCGCCGCCCAGCCCCTGGACGACGCGGAAGACGATGAGCGCGGCCATGTTCCAGGCGGTCGCGCACAGCAGGGAGCCGACGAGGAAGACGACGGCGCCCGTGATCAGCACCGGCTTGCGGCCGAAGGTGTCCGACAGCTTTCCGTACACCGGCAGCGTGACCGTCACCGCGAGCAGATAGCCGGAGAACAGCCAGGAGAAGACCGAGAAACCGCCGAGGTCGCCGACGATCTGCGGCACGGCGGTCGACACGACGGTGGAGTCCAGCGCGGCGAGCGCCATGGAGAGCATGAGCGCCGCGACGACCGCGCCCCTGCGGTCGGGTGGAGCCCCCGGACGTACGGCCCCCGCGGTGCGTATCTCGGTGTCCCCCTGATCCACGGGATTCCTTCCCCTTGCATCCATCCGCCTCCGGCCACCCTCTCACTCGACCCTTACGCCTCGGCAGGGTGGAAGCCGGTCGCGGCGTGAGGGTGGAGCCGACCCCGAGAAGGACTCCGCCGGAAAGGGGACAGCCCCTAGGGGTACCTCCGTACTGCGGCTCGGGGAGGGTTCGTACCGCCGGAGGAGGAGAGGGCGCGGTACACGTCCTTAACCTGGCTTTACGCCGCTGACGAGCGGCCGGGAAGCGGTCGGGACGTACGGGGGTCGTACGGACCGCACTCCCGGGGGTGGGGTTTTCCCCAGCAAAAGACTGCGCTGGGCACCAGCGCGCCGCAGCACCTCCCGCCGCCAGACTTACCGACGTAGCCAAGAACGGCGCATCCACCCGGCAACACCGCATCCGCGGACCGACCGGCCCATCCGTAGACCGACATAGGAGACTTACCGTGACATCGGCTGTAACCATTCCCAGGCACGGGGGCACTGGAGGGCGTACGGCCGTTGCCGCACGGGCGCGGCAGGTCGTGAAGGCGTACGGGTCCGGAGAGACCCGCGTCGTCGCCCTGGACCACATCGACGTGGACATAGCGCGGGGGCGGTTCACCGCGATCATGGGCCCCTCGGGGTCCGGCAAGTCCACGCTGATGCACTGTCTCGCCGGGCTCGACACCGTGACGAGCGGACAGATCCACCTCGACGAGACCGAGATCACCGGCCTCAAGGACAAGAAGCTCACGCAACTGCGCCGCGACCGGATCGGCTTCATCTTCCAGGCGTTCAACCTGTTGCCGACGCTGAACGCGCTGGAGAACATCACGCTCCCGATGGACATCGCGGGCCGCAAGCCGGACAAGGCCTGGCTGAGCCAGGTCGTCGAGACCGTCGGGCTCTCCGACCGGCTGAGGCACCGGCCGACCCAGCTCTCCGGCGGCCAGCAGCAGCGCGTCGCGGTGGCCCGGGCACTCGCCGCCCGGCCCGAGATCATCTTCGGGGACGAGCCGACCGGCAACCTCGACTCCCGGGCCGGCGCCGAGGTACTGGGCTTCCTGCGCCGCTCCGTGGACTCGCTCGGCCAGACCATCGTGATGGTCACGCACGACCCGGTGGCCGCCTCGTACGCGGACCGCGTCCTGTACCTCGCGGACGGCCGGATCGTCGACGAGATGCACCAGCCGACGGCCGACCAGGTGCTCGACCGCATGAAGGACTTCGACGCCCGGGGGCGTACGTCATGACCGTCCTGAAGACCTCGATGCGCAACTTCTTCGCGCACAAGGGACGGATGGCCCTCTCCGCCGTCGCGGTCCTGCTGTCCGTCGCCTTCGTCTGCGGCACCCTGGTGTTCACCGACACCATGAACACGACCTTCGACAAGCTCTTCGCCGCGACCTCGTCCGACGTGACGGTCTCGCCGAAGGCCGCCAAGTCCGACGACACCCCGCAGAACGGCAGGCCGGAATCGCTGCCCGCCTCCGTGCTGACCCGGGCCGAGAAGGCCGACGGCGTCAAGTACGCCGAGGGCGCGGTCAGTTCGATGAACGTGACCGTCGTGAACAGCGCCAACGAGAACATGGGCTCCAGCAACGGCGCCCCGACCATCGCGGGCAACTGGACGCGCAACGACCTGCGTTCGATGGAGATCACCGCCGGGCACGCCCCGCGCGGGCCGACCGAGACGATGGTCGACTCCGACACCGCCGAGAAGCACCACCTCAAGATCGGCGACGAGCTGCGCACCATCGCCGTCACCGGTGACTTCAAGGCCCGGATCGTCGGCGTCGCCACCTTCAAGGTGACCAACCCCGGTGCCGCCGTCGTCTACTTCGACACCGCCACCGCCCAGCGCGAACTGCTCGGCACCACCGGCCGGTTCACCCAGATCAACGTCTCCGCGGCGACCGGCGTCACCGACGCGCGGCTCAAGCGGAACGTCACCGCCACGCTCGCCGCGGACACCACCGCCAAGACGCCCTACAAGGTGCAGACGCAGAAGGAGAACGCGGACGAGAACCGCTCCGGTGTCGGCTCCTTCATGAACGTCATCAAGTACGCCATGCTCGGCTTCGCGGGCATCGCCTTCCTGGTCGGCATCTTCCTGATCATCAACACCTTCTCGATGCTGGTCGCCCAGCGCACCCGGGAGATCGGCCTGATGCGGGCGATCGGCTCCTCCCGCAAGCAGGTCAACCGGTCCGTGCTCATCGAGGCGACACTGCTCGGCGTCTTCGGCTCCGTCCTCGGCGTCGGCGCGGGCGTCGGCCTCGCGGTCGGCCTGATGAAACTCATGTCGGCGGCGGGCATGGACCTGTCGACACACGATCTGACCGTGAAGGCGAGCACCCCGGCCATCGGGCTCCTCCTCGGCGTCGTCGTCACCGTCCTCGCCGCCTACCTGCCCGCCCGCCGGGCCGGCAAGGTCTCCCCGATGGCCGCGCTGCGCGACGCCGGGACCCCCGCCGACGGCCGGGCCGGTCTCGTCCGCGGCATCATCGGCCTGGTCCTCACCGGCGCCGGAGCCTTCGCGCTGTACACGGCGGCCGGCGCGGACAAGGCGAGCGACGGTTCGCTGGTGCTGGGCGCCGGTGTCGTCCTGACCCTGATCGGGTTCGTCATCATCGGCCCGCTGCTCGCCGGCGGCGTGGTCCGCGTCATCAGCGCGGTGCTGCTGCGCTTCTTCGGCCCGGTCGGACGGATGGCGGAGCGCAACGCCCTGCGCAACCCGCGCCGCACCGGCGCCACCGGCGCGGCCCTCATGATCGGCCTCGCGCTGGTCGCCTGCCTCTCCGTCGTCGGCTCCTCGATGGTCGCCTCCGCGACCGACGAACTCGACAGGACCGTCGGCACCGACTTCATCATCCAGGGCAACCAGCGGGTCGTCCCGCAGGCCGCGAAGGCCATCGAGGCCACGCCCGGCCTGTCGCACGTCACGCACTACCGGGACATCGAGGCCACGCTCACCGCCCCCGACGGTTCCTCGGACAGCGACGGCGTCACGGCCGCCGACCCCACCTACGCGCAGGACCTGCACCGCAAGACGACGGCCGGTGAACTGACCGCCGCCTACGGCAAGGACTCCATGTCCGTCGGCTCCGACTTCGCCACCAAGCACCACGTCAAGCCCGGGGACACCCTGACCGTCGCCTTCAAGGGTGGCAGCTCGGCCAGGCTCAAGGTCGCCGCGATCACCGACGACGACGTGGCCATCGACCAGGGCGCGCGGTACGTCAGCACCGAGACCATGCGGAAGTACCTTCCGGCCGACCGGATCCCGCCGGACCAGATCATGTTCGCCACCGCCAAGGACGGCCAGGAGAAGACCGCCTACGCGGCCCTCAAGAAGTCGCTGGCCGGCTACCCGCAGTACCAGGTCCGTGACCAGACCGACTACAAGCAGGAACTGAAGGACCAGATCGGCCAGCTCCTGAACATGGTCTACGGTCTGCTCGCCCTCGCGATCGTCGTGGCGGTCCTCGGCGTGGTCAACACGCTGGCCCTGTCGGTGGTGGAGCGGACCCGTGAGATCGGCCTGATGCGGGCCATCGGTCTCTCCCGCCGCCAGCTGCGCCGCATGATCCGCCTGGAGTCGGTCGTCATCGCCCTCTTCGGAGCGCTGCTCGGCCTCGGCCTGGGCATGGCCTGGGGAGCCACCGCCCAGAAGCTGCTGGCCCTGGAGGGCCTGAAGGTCCTGGAGATCCCGTGGGGCACCATCATCGCGGTCTTCGTCGGCTCGGCGTTCGTGGGCCTGTTCGCCGCCCTGATCCCGGCGTTCCGGGCGGGCCGGATGAACGTCCTGAACGCGATCGCGACCGACTGACGGCCGACCGTCCGCCGGCCGCACGGCCGGCCGTGGCCCGCCCGGTGATCGGCGGCCGGCCGGCCGCGGACCGCCCGGAGACGGCCCGGCGACCGACAGCCACGGACGACGACCGCGGAGCGACCCGAAGGCCACCGCGCACGGGGGTCGCGGGGGAAAAGGGCCCGACCGGAGAGGTGACCACCTCCCCGGCCGGGCCCTTCGTGGTACCCGGCCCCGGCCGCGGGCGTTATCCACAGGCCCGGCGTGAGGGAGCGCGTCGTCGTAGGCTGGAGATCCCCGGCCCGTGGCGACGTGTCGGGCCCTTCGCGTTGCCCACTCTCCGGATGGAAGGCCTTCATGAGCCTGCACGGTCTGCTCGACGCCGTCGTCAAGGACGCCGCTCTCGCGGAAGCGGTGAAGGCCGCGACCGGCCAGGTCCGGATGCACGTCGACCTGGTGGGACCGCCCGCCGCCCGCCCCTTCGCGGTGGCCGCCCTAGCCCGCGAGGCCGGCCGGACCGTACTGGCGGTCACGGCGACGGGACGGGAGGCCGAGGACCTGGCCGCGGCGCTGAGGTCGCTCCTGCCCGCCGACACGGTCGCGGAGTACCCCTCGTGGGAGACGCTTCCGCACGAACGGCTCTCGCCCCGCTCCGACACGGTCGGCCGCCGCCTCGCCGTCCTGCGGCGCCTCGCCCATCCCCGCCCCGACGACCCCGAGACCGGCCCGGTGTCCGTCGTCGTCGCCCCCGTCCGCTCCGTGCTCCAGCCTCAGGTCAAGGGCCTCGGTGACCTGGAACCGGTCGCGCTGCGCACCGGCCAGAGCGCCGACCTCGGGGGCGTCGTCGAGGCCCTCGCGGCAGCCGCCTACGCCCGCGTCGAACTGGTCGAGAAGCGCGGCGAGTTCGCGGTCCGCGGCGGCATCCTCGACGTCTTCCCGCCCACCGAGGAGCATCCGCTCCGGGTGGAGTTCTGGGGCGACGACGTCGAGGAGATCCGCTACTTCAAGGTCGCCGACCAGCGCTCCCTGGAGGTCGCCGAGCACGGGCTGTGGGCACCGCCGTGCCGCGAGCTGCTGCTCACCGACGACGTACGGCGGCGGGCCGCCCGGCTGGCCGAGGAGCACCCCGAGCTGGGCGAACTGCTCGGCAAGATCGCCGAGGGCATCGCCGTGGAGGGCATGGAGTCCCTGGCCCCGGTCCTGGTCGACGACATGGAGCTGCTGCTCGACGTGCTGCCCAAGGGCTCCATGGCCGTCGTGTGCGACCCGGAGCGGGTACGGACCCGGGCCGCGGACCTGGTGGCGACCTCGCAGGAGTTCCTCCAGGCGTCCTGGGCGGCGACCGCCGGCGGCGGCGAGGCCCCCATCGACGTGGACGCGGCCTCCCTGTGGTCCATCGCGGACGTCCGGGAGCGCGCGCGCGAGCTGGACATGATGTGGTGGTCGGTGTCGCCGTTCGCGGCCGACGAGTCGTTCACCGAGAGCTTCGGCGGAGGCGGCGACGCCGACACCCTCAAGCTCGGCATGCACGCCCCCGAGACCTACCGGGGCGACACCGCCCGCGCCCTCGCCGACACCAAGGGCTGGCTCGCCGAGGGCTGGCGCACGGTGTACGTCACCGAGGCGCACGGCCCCGCCGCCCGTACCGTCGAGGTGCTCGGCGGAGAGGGCATCGCGGCCCGCCTCGAAACCGACCTGGCGGACATCGGGCCGTCCGTCGTGCACGTCTCCTGCGGCTCGATCGACTACGGCTTCGTCGACCCGGCGCTCAAGCTCGCCGTCCTCACCGAGACCGACCTCTCCGGCCAGAAGGCGGCCGGCAAGGACGGCGCGCGCATGCCGGCCCGCCGCCGCAAGACCATCGACCCGCTGACCCTCGAAGCCGGCGACTACATCGTGCACGAGCAGCACGGTGTCGGCCGCTACATCGAGATGGTCCAGCGGACCGTGCAGGGCGCGACCCGCGAGTACCTGGTCGTGGAGTACGCGCCGGCCAAGCGCGGCCAGCCCGGCGACCGCCTCTACATCCCGACCGACCAGTTGGAGCAGATCACCAAGTACGTCGGCGGCGAGGCACCGACCCTGCACCGTCTCGGCGGCGCCGACTGGACGAAGACCAAGGCCCGCGCCAAGAAGGCGGTCAAGGAGATCGCCGCGGACCTGATCAAGCTGTACAGCGCGCGCATGGCGGCCCCGGGACACGCCTTCGGCTCCGACACGCCCTGGCAGCGCGAGCTGGAGGACGCCTTCCCGTACGCGGAGACCCCCGACCAGCTCACCACCATCGCCGAGGTCAAGGAGGACATGGAGAAGACGGTCCCGATGGACCGCCTGGTCTGCGGCGACGTGGGATACGGCAAGACGGAGATCGCCGTCCGCGCCGCGTTCAAGGCCGTGCAGGACGGCAAACAGGTCGCCGTGCTCGTACCGACGACGCTTCTCGTGCAGCAGCACTTCGGCACCTTCGGCGAGCGCTACTCGCAGTTCCCGGTCAACGTCCGGGCGCTGTCGCGCTTCCAGACGGACACGGAGGCGAAGGCGGTCCTGGAGGGGCTGCGCGAGGGCTCCGTGGACGTCGTCATCGGCACCCACCGCCTGTTCTCCTCGGAGACGAAGTTCAAGGACCTGGGCCTGGTCATCGTCGACGAGGAGCAGCGCTTCGGCGTCGAGCACAAGGAGCAGCTGAAGAAACTGCGCGCCAACGTCGACGTCCTGACGATGTCCGCGACCCCGATCCCGCGCACCCTGGAGATGGCGGTCACGGGCATCCGCGAGATGTCCACGATCACCACCCCGCCGGAGGAGCGGCACCCGGTGCTGACCTTCGTCGGCCCCTACGAGGAGAAGCAGATCGGCGCCGCCATCCGGCGTGAACTGCTCCGCGAGGGCCAGGTGTTCTACATCCACAACCGCGTCGAGTCCATCGACCGCGCGGCGGCCCGGCTGCGCGAGATCGTCCCCGAGGCGCGCATCGCCACGGCCCACGGGCAGATGTCGGAACAGTCCCTGGAGCAGGTCGTCGTCGACTTCTGGGAGAAGAGGTTCGACGTGCTCGTCTCGACGACGATCGTCGAGTCCGGCATCGACATCTCCAACGCCAACACGCTGATCGTGGAGCGCGGCGACAACTTCGGCCTCTCCCAGCTGCACCAGCTGCGCGGCCGGGTCGGACGAGGCCGGGAGCGCGGCTACGCGTACTTCCTCTACCCGCCGGAGAAGCCCCTCACCGAGACGGCGCACGAGCGGCTCGCGACCATCGCCCAGCACACCGAGATGGGCGCGGGCATGTACGTGGCGATGAAGGACCTGGAGATCCGCGGCGCCGGAAACCTGCTCGGCGGCGAGCAGTCCGGCCACATCGCGGGCGTCGGCTTCGACCTGTACGTCCGCATGGTCGGCGAGGCGGTCGCCGACTACCGCGCACAGCTGGAGGGCGGTGCGGAGGAGGAGCCGCCGCTGGAGGTCAAGATCGAGCTGCCGGTCGACGCGCACGTCCCGCACGACTACGCGCCGGGCGAGCGGCTGCGTCTGCAGGCCTACCGTGCCATCGCCTCCGCCAACACGGAGGAGGACGTGAAGGCCGTACGGGAGGAACTCGTCGACCGCTACGGCAAGTTGCCCGAGCCGGTGGAGAACCTCCTGCTGGTCGCAGGGCTGCGGATGCTCGCGCGGGCGTGCGGGGTCGGCGAGGTCGTGCTCCAGGGCAACAACATCCGGTTCGCACCTGCCGAGCTGCGGGAGTCGCAGGAACTGCGCCTGCGGCGGCTGTACCCGGGCACGGTCATCAAGCCGGCCGCCCACCAGCTTCTGGTCCCCCGCCCGAAGACGGCGAAGGTGGGCGGGAAGCCGCTGGTCGGACGGGAGCTGCTGGGGTGGACCGGGGAGTTCCTGGCGACAGTGCTCGGGTCGTAGGGGCGAGTTCCGGCGCTCCGGAGGGGAACAGCGGTGGCGGGGCCCTGGTCGCCCGGGAGGTGACGGGGGCCCCGCCGGTGGCGTGCGGGGGCGCGGGTGATCCGGGGCCGGGCGGGGGTGTGCGGGACGCGCAGGCGCTCCGGGGTCGTGCGCGTCGCGCAGGCGTTTCGGGGTCGTGCGCGTCGCGCAGGCGTTCCGGGTTCGCGCCGGTGGCGTGCGGGCCCCGCAGGTGATCGGGGGTCGCGCCGGTGGTGCCCGGGTCAGGCCGGTGATGCCCGGGTCACGCCGGCGGTGGCGTGAACAGCATTCCCGTCAGGACACGGAAGACCTCCTCGGGGTCCTGGTCGCCGACCGGGCCGTCCAGGTTGTGGCCGAGGAGCAGGGTCGCGAAGCCGTGGGCCAGGGACCAGGCGGCGACCGAGGCGAGGCGGGGATCGACGTCAGGGCCCGGGCGCCGGGCTGCGACGGCCCGGCGCAGGCTCTCGGCCGTCAGGGCCCGGGCGGTCGTGAGCTCCACGTCGTCCGCCCGCAGGAGCTCCGGTGTGAACATCACCTGGAAGTGCGCGGGGTGCTCGCGCGCGAACCTCACGTAGTGGACGCCCGCCTCGCGCAGGTCCGCGGCCTCGGTGAGCGTGGCGGCCAGCAGTCCGTGTCCCTCGGCCGCGATCGCCGTCAGCAGGCCCGTGCGGTCCTTGAAGTGGTGGGCCGGCGCCGCGTGCGAGACGCCCGCCCGACGGGCCAGGTCGCGCAGGCTGAGCGCGGAGGGGCCCTCGGCGGCGATGACGTCCAGAGCGGCGCTCAGGATGGCGCGCCGTAGATCGCCGTGGTGGTAGGGGCGAGGGCTGGTGGTCTCCATGGCCGCCAGCGTACGCGGAATCTAGTCATTGACAAGTTCGGCCGGACCGGGCAATCTTGTCAGTGTCAAGTTGTCGGGTGGGCACGGGACGGGGGGATGACGTCATGACGCGGGACGGCAGTGGTGTCGACAGCGGGATCGGCGGGGCCGGGGAGGACGGCGCCGTGCGGGAGGCGGTCCGGGGCGGTGGCGAGGTCGATCCCGGGGAGGCGCGCCGGATGTGGCATCTGCTGGAGCCCCTGCACGCGGTGCTCTACTACGCGCCGCAGGTCTTCGAGGAGGCGGCCGCGCTCGGGTACGGGACGGATGAGCGCTGGCCGTCGTACTTCCCCTTCCGCGCCGCGCCCCTCGGAGCGGCCGGCGGCGAGCGGGTGGCGTCCGCCTTCTACAGCTTCAGCCCGAGAAGGGTCGCCGCGCACATGGACTCCGCATGGGCCACGGCGCGTCCGGCGGACGTGCTGAGGGCGAGGGAGCGGGGGATGGACCGTGCGTACGGCGCGATATTCGGCGACCGCGCCACAAGCCCCGAACTGGCCGAGTCCGCCGCCCTGCTGCGCCGCGTCGCCGAGGCGGCGAACACCGGGGGCCGTCCCATGGCCGCCGCGAACGCGGAGTTGCCGTGGCCGGAGGCCCCGCACCTCCAGTTGTGGCACGCGGCGACGATCCTGCGCGAACACCGCGGCGACGGTCACCTCGCGGCGCTGCTGGTCGCCGGACTCGACCCCGTTGAGGCGCTGGTCTCGTTCGCGGCGGTCGGGGCGGCCTCCGTCGAGCGTTTCGAGAGCCGGGGCTGGAGTGCCGAGGAGTGGAGCGCGGCGGGACAACGGCTGGTCGCGCGCGGCCTGTTGACGGATTCCGGTGCCGCGACCCCCGCGGGACGGGACCTCCGCGCCGAGGTCGAGCGGCGCACGGACGTACTCGCCGCCGCGCCGTGGAAGGTCCTCGCCGCGGCCGACCGCGCCCATCTCGTCGAACTGCTCGGCGAGTTCTGGGTCGCGGTACTGGGCTCGGGGCTGCTGCCCTCGGAGTCGACGCTGGGGATCGGGCGGGTGTGACACGCGGGCGCCCGCGTGGCACGGGACCGCGGGAGGGGGTGCAAGGGCGGCAGGGTGCAGTGCCAGGTGGTCCCGGGAGGGGTGACCCGGCGCGGAGCGGGCTGAGTGATACGGGCGGGGCGGCGCTGGGACGAGAAGAAGCCGCCCGCGGAAGTCGTGCTTCGCGGACGGCCTCGGTGTCACGGTCGATCGGTGGACGGAGCGGCATGCCCGGGCGAGTGGTGCCGCCGGACCAACGGCCCGGCGGGGGGCTACCGCTGGTCGGGCCGGTCCGGACGGTCGGGCCGGTCACCCTTCAGGCCCGTCGTGCCCTCGATCCGCTGCTGGGCGTCGTCGACCTGGCCGGTGTACTTGTTGCCCGTCTTCTCGTTGACACCGCGTTCCGCGGTGTCGGACATGTCCTTGCCCTTGGACCTCGCGTGGTCCTTGAACCTGTCGAAGATGCCCATGCGGGAACTCCTTCCGGAGGTGCCTCACCTCCGACGATACGCCCGGCGTGCGCCAATTGCCCGTTGGAGGCTGGTATGGCCATGGCATACCGGCGGCTACCGTGGGCACCAGGGGAGATGCGCCCGTACAGGGCGGACCCGGGGAGGCAAGGGGAGGGGCGTAGTGGTGCGTCTGAGGGGTGGGGCGGCCGTGGCCGCGCTGATGGTGTTCGCCGTCGGTGCCGGAGTCAGCGGCTGCAAGGAGGACATGGGTGGCGCCGAGGGGCCGAAGGGTTCCGCGGCCGGTGGCGCCGCGCTCAGCGCGGTGGACTCGCTGACCGTCAAGGGGCGTGCGCCCAAGACGGGGTACAGCAGGGAGCGGTTCGGTACGGCCTGGGCCGACACCGATTCGAACAAGTGCGACACCCGCGACGACATCCTCAAGCGGGACCTGAAGGACGTGAAGTTCACCAGCGGCACCTGCCGGGTTGCCTCCGGCACGCTCGACCCCGACCCGTACTCCGGCAAGCAGGTGACGTACAAGCGGGGCCGCAGTCTGGTGGACATCGACCACCTCGTCGCGCTGTCGGACGCCTGGCAGAAGGGCGCCAAGTACTGGGACGCGAGCAAGCGGATAGCGCTGGCCAACGATCCGCTCAACCTGCTGTCCGTCGACGCGAGCACCAACCGCAGCAAGGGGGACGGTGACACCGCGACCTGGCTGCCGCCCAACAAGACGTACCGCTGCGCGTACGTGGCCGCCCAGGTGGCCGTGAAGAAGAAGTACGGGTTGTGGGTCACCGACGGGGAGAAGACCGCGATGAAGAAGACGCTCTCCGGCTGCCCCGGCCAGAAACTTCCCGCGGGCGGCAACCCGACGCAGGCTCCGAAGCGGTTCCACGCGAACTGACCCGGGCCTGACGGACCCGGCCGGCGTGGCCGCCGGCACTGCCGTCGTCGCACCACTCCCCGCCGGGACGACCGACGCGTAGCGCGTTGTGGGCCGGGAGCCCGGCAAGGGGAAGGGTGAACGCGCCGCCCACCACCCGCACAAGCCCGCCGCTCGACAGGGCGGAAGCCACAGGCGCCGCGCTCGGTCAGCGGTGGGGGGAGCGCAGCGCGGCCATCAGGGTGCCGAGTTGGCGCGGGCCGGTGGTGAGGATGACCTCGGGGTCGTCTCTCTCCCGGAGGAGGATCGTTCCGGCAAGGGTGGCGGCCACATATACGCAGGCGGAGGCTTCCCGGCTGTGGGTCGACTTCTGCCAGTGGAGTTCGGGCATCGGGGCTTCCTCGGAGGTCTCGGGCGATGTGACGGATGAGGTCACGGGACGGCGCGGGGGCCAAGGCGGCTTCCTCCATCCTGTCCAGGACCAAACGATATTTCTCCAACTGGCCCGACCCATCGCCGAGTTCGCTGCCATGAGCAGTGTCGACCTCGGCGGTGTCCAGGGCCCGCGCGCGCCACGCGTCGCCCGCGTCACCCTCCGTGCCGTGCTCGCCGGGCACGGCATGACCCGACTCCTCGACGCCGCCGAGCTGTTGACCTCGGAACTCGTCACCAACGCCTACCGGTACTCCACCGGGTCGGTGGCCCTTCGCCTCCGCGCCCTGGCGGGTGGCCGGCTGAGGGTGAGTGTCCAGGACGCCGACCCGCACATCCCGCCGCCGTTCGACAGGCGCTCCGGCCCCCTTCGTCCCGTCCCGGCCGAGGCCGACGGAGGGCGCGCGCTGTTCCCCGTATGCCCTTACGCGGACGCGTGGGGCGGCTGTCCGCTGGGCGACGACGTCTTCAGTGGGGGCGGGAAACTCCTCTGGTGCGAGCCGGGCCCGCCCCTGGGGGAGGCGGAGGCGGCCGTCGCGTGATCGGTTCGGCGGCCGTCCTTCGTGCGGAACGGAAATGCGGGTGTCAGCGCGTGACGGGAAGAAGGGACACGAACCGGGCTCCGTCCGCGCGATGTTGGACGGGGAAGGCCAGCTTGAGGTCCTGTTCCTGTTCCACGACGGACAGCCGGGTTATCAGGGTGAGGCCGAAGAGACCCTTCTTCGTCGAACCGACGGAGACATAGGGGCGGGGGAGGTTCATCAGGAGTTTTCCGGGCTTTCCTCCGTTGTTCCCGTCGAAGAACATCAGGCGCTGATCGGTCAGGGCGATGTACAGCGGGCGCGGTTTGACCGTTGCCATCACCATTCCGGCGGTGAGTACCCCCACCACGGCCGCGGTGAGGGCCTGCCTGCGTACGGACACCGTGCCGACCGCCGCCAGCGTGGTCAGTTCGACCCGTTCGCCCTGGAGCAGCAAGGGGCCGGTGGCCTCCAGCAGTTGACGTCGGCGGCGTGCGTTGAGGGCCATGAGGGCTCCTTGGTATTTGGGCAAGATTTGGAAAGGGGTGCGCCATGCAAAGAAAGCGCAATGACAGAGCAAAAGAACGCACAGTGGTGCCGACGGGCGAGTGAGCGAGTGCGTGGGGGCGCGCTGCGGAATGGGGGAGCATTCGAGCGCTGCACGGCAGATTTGCCGCGCGAAGCATATAGGTGCCGAAGGAAACATGTGTAGCCCCGGGCGTCCCGGATCGCGGTACGACAAGGGAAGTCGCCCACGGCGGGCAGGGGCGCACCGTGTAATTCTTGGGCTCCCGCCATCCGCTTGTCCTGTTGTCACAGGACTCGCTTAAGATCCGCGCCATGTCACCCGAAGCACCGCCCCTCCCACCCCCCGATTTCGAACTCGCCTCGGCCTTTCCCGAGGCCGGCTGGTTGCGGCAGGCCGTCGCCGCGGGGGACTGGGCCGGGATCAGGCAGTACGCGGACGGGCTCCCGCGGGGCGTCAACCGGTCGTTCCTCGTCGGCGTGATCGCCGACATCCCCGGGGTGGAACACCCGCTGCGCGAGATGGTCGCCGCCGCCCCCCACGACGTACTGGCCCTGACGCTGCTCGGGACGCGTGAAGTGATGCTGGGCTGGGAGATCCGGAGCAGCGCGCGTGCCAAGGACGTCAGCCGGGAGCAGTTCGCGGGGCTGCACGCGCATCTGCGGCAGGCCGAGCAGCTGCTCATCCGCGCCACCGCGCTCGACCCGGCGTACGACGCGGCCTGGGCCTCGCGTCTGACCACGGCCATGGGACTGCAGCTCGGGCAGAACGAGGCGCGGCGCCGCTACGACCGGCTGGCCGTCCATCACCCGCACCACTACAGCGGACAGTCCCGGTTGCTCCAGCAGCTGTGCCCCAAGTGGAGCGGAAACTGGGAGGCGGCGCACGGGTTCGCCCGTGAGTGCCTGCTGAACGCGCCCGGGGGGACGCTCAGCGGCGGTCTGGTGGCGGAGGCGCACCTGGAGCACTGGCTCGACCGTCCCGCCGGGCAGGAGCGGACCGCGTATCTGCGCCAGGCGCACGTCCACGCCGAACTCGTCGAGGCCGCCGAAGGGTCCGTGCTGCACCCGCACTACCGGCCGGTGTACGGATGGGTCACCGTGCAGGGCAACTTCGCGGCGCTCTTCTCGCTGATCGGGGACACCGCCCGCGCCGCCGCGCACTTCCGCGCGCTGGGCAACCTCGCCTCCGAGTCCCCCTGGGACTATCTCGGGAAGCCCGCGGACGCGTACGTCAAACACCGTTCCGCCGCGTTCGGGAGAGGCTGAGCCGATGAGCCAGACCCTGCACCACACCGAGGTCGACGGCATACCGACCCTCTTCGCGTACGCCACCGGACCGATGCGCGCCGGACTGGTCTTCCGCGTCGGTGTCGCCGACGAGACCCTCGCCCGGTCCGGCATCACGCACCTGGTCGAGCACCTGGCCCTGCACCGCCAGGGCCTGGCCGACTACCACTTCAACGGCGCGACCAAGGGCGCGTTCACCCACTTCCACGCGGAGGGCGCCGAGCACGAGATCGTCGCCCACCTGGAGGGTGTGTGCGCCTCCCTGACCGACCTGCCCATGGAGCGGCTGGAGACGGAGAAGGAGATCCTGCGCACCGAGGAGGCGCGGCGGGAACCCGGTCAACTGCCGCTGTGGCGCTACGGTGCCCAGGGGTACGGGCTCGTCAGCTACCCGGAGTGGGGCGTACGGGACCTGCGCCAGGACGACCTGCGGCAGTGGGCGGGGAGCTGGTTCACCCGGGACAACGCCGTGCTGTGGATCGCGGGGGAGCGCCTGCCGGCCGGGCTCTCGCTCAAGCTGCCCGCCGGTCAGCGGCGCGCGATGCCCGTCGTCACCTCGGCCCTGCCCACCGCCCCCGCCTACTTCTCCGACGGCAAGGGCGGCGTTCTGCTGGACAGCGTGGTCGGCGACAGCACCGCCGCGCGGCTGTACGCGGGCGTACTGGAGCGGGAGTTGTCGCGGGCGCTGCGGCAGGAGGGCGGCTACTCCTACACGGCGGCCACCGACTACACGTCACGGCGGGACGGCTTCGCGCTCGTCACCGCCTTCGCGGACGCGCTGCCGGCGAAGCAGGACGCGGTGCTCGGCGGCTTCGTGGACGTGCTCGCGGGGCTCCAGGCCGGTCGGATCGCGCAGGGCGACCTGGACGCCGTACGCGCCCACGCCGACGCGTCGCTGACCGCGTCGGACGCGGCGGTACGGCGGCTGCCCGGCGCGGCGGAGGACCTGCTGGCCCACCGTCCGCCGCGCGGGTTCGACGACCTGCGGTCCGAGCTGTGGGCGGTCACCCCGCAGCATCTGTACGGGGTCGCGCTGGAGGCCGCCGGGACCGCCCTGCTGCAGGCGCCCGCGGGCCACAGTGCCGACTGGGCCGGGTACGCGCAGGCGCCGACCGGGTCGTCGTACGCGGTCACGGGGACCACGTTCGGCTCCCGGCGCGCGGGCGGTCCGTCGCTGATCGTCGGAAGCGAGGGCGTCAGCGTCACGGCGGGCGGCCAGACGGCCACCGTGCTCTACCGCGCGTGCGCGGCCGTACTGAACTGGCCCGACGGCGGGCGCAGGTTCATCGGTCACGACGGACTGTCCGTGGAGGTGGAGCCCGGGGCCTACGGGATCGACGCGCACACGATGGCGACCATCGACGCGGCGGTGCACCCGAGCGAGGTGGTCCGGCTGCCGCCCCGGCAGCGGCAGCCACGGCCGGAGGCGGACGGGAGTGCGGGGACCGGTCCGTCGGGGAAGGCGGCACCGGCACGGCGTACCGGCGGCCAGACCGCGCTGCTCGTCCTCTTCGGTGTCCTCGCGGGACTGTGGTCCCTGTTGGCGCTCTCCTACACCGTCTTCGGCTTCTCGGACCCCGAGACCACCACCGGCGAATGGGCGGCGCTCACCGTCTTCCTCTGGGCGGTCGGCGCCCTGCTGGCCTGGCCCGCCGTACGGGTCCTGCGGGGCACCCGGCGCGGCTGAGGCCCCGGGAGGTGACCGGCGCCCGATCGCGGGCGCCGGTCACCGGCCGGTCGTCTAGCGCAGGTACGGGTTGCCCTGCACCGGGCCGCCCTGCCCGTGGGCCGGGCCCTGCGCCGGGCCCTGTACGGGGCCTCGCACCTGGCCCGGCATCGGGCCGGACCCCGGACCCCGGCCGGCCGGCGCGTACTTCGGCTGCCGTTTGTCGAACACCGCGAACAGCAGCATGCCCACGGCCATGCCGATGCTGATCAGCGCGACCACGCCGAGGATGGGATCACCCGAGTCGCTCTGATCGGTGGTCGCCCACGGCAGCGTCACCAGCTCGTACAGCAGGAACGCGGCGAAGGCGCCCCAGTCCGAGCCCCGGCCGCGGCGGATCGCCACGTACAGGAACGGCACCCAGACCAGCAGACCCAGCGACCCCACGGCCAGAACCGACCACGCGATCCGCTGGAGCCAGCCGGCTTCCAGGCGTTTGTCCATCAAGACCCCCGAGACGTACCGGAGCCGCCCCGAGACACCCAGGGGACACCCTCCGAGCCGTCATGTTCCCATCCAGGAGGTCATGCGCGCTGGTGTTCGCCCCGCACGGACGTGACGATCCGCGCCGCGAGCTTCCCGGCCGTGGCCGCCCCGTTGTCGTGCCCGTCGGTGGAGAAGACGCTGACGACGTCGGTCCCGGAGCGCACGGCGATCAGAGTCGTGCCGTTCTGCCAGGCACTGTCGGTCAGGGTGATGGTGTACGCGGTGTCGCCCAGTCCGGGGGTGGCCGCACCGGTGACCTTCACCTGGCTGTGGGTCTGCGAGTCGGTGAAGGCCGCGCAGGCGGTGACGGTCTTCTCCAGGTCCTTCAGCACCTCGGCCGCGGTCGTGCCGCGGAAGGTGTCGATCTCCTGGGCGATGTCCTGGGACGTGGTCCTGCTGACGTAGTCGTTCTGCGCGAAGGACACCCCGGAGACGCCGGTGACGGATATCCAGCTGGTGCCGCCGAGCAGGGAGCAGTCGGGCTTCGGCACCGCGGACGCGGAGGGCGCGGTGTACGTCGCCCCCGAGTCCCGGGCACCGTCGGGGTCGACCGCGAAGCCGGAGGCGAAGAAGGACGCGGGCGCCAGCGCCTTCTTGAGCTGGGCGCCCGTCAGCAGACCGGCGTCGGGGTCCTTGGCCGCCTTCGTCGGGGCGGCGGAGGGGCGGCCGGAGGTGTCGGAGGTGCCGGCGGAACAGGCCGCCAGGGCCAGCGGGAGCACCGCGGCGGCGAGCAGCGTTCTGGCGGGGCGGTACGGGGACGGGTGACGCATCTGGATCTCTGTGTCCTTTGTGAGGTGGGGCGATAAAGCCGAGCGGACTGTAGGGCGCGCGGACCATGCACAAGCCATGCATGGGTCATGTACAGGTCATGCACAGGTATGCGCGTGCCAAAGATCCCCGACGGGAGCGGGGGCAGGGCCGCGATCGCCGTCGACCCGGCTCTCTTTGCTGTGACTTGAGGGAATCTTGTGGTGATCGGGATCAGGCGTTTCCCGGTGGCGGGGGTGGCGTCGGTTAGGGTGCGATCCGCCCCCGGCGCCGAGGGGCCGACACCGTTCGCCGGTGTGCCGGGGATGGGCGCCGCCGCAGGGGCTTTCTTCGCTGTTCTCAACTGTTCGCGGATCGCACGTGTTCACGCGTGCCGCGATCCGCGCGTGTCATGAAGTGGGGTGGGGATGTCCAGCCACCGGATGTCCAAGAAGGGCCGTTACATCGCCTGGGCGACGGCGGGCGCCGCCGTGGTCGCGGGCGCCGGGATCGCGGCGCAGACGTCGATGGCGGCCACCACCTGGCCCGCCCAACGGACCTTCACGGGACGTGCGTTCGACACCTGCGCCGCGCCCTCGCTGAACGCGATGAAGGCCTGGCACACCGGCATGTACGGGGCGGCCGCCGTGTACGTCGGTGGCAAGAACCGCGGTTGCGGCCAACCCAACCTCACCGCGTCCTGGGTGAAGTCGGTCAGCGCGCTGGGCTGGAAGCTCATACCGCTGTACGTCGGTGCGCAGCCCTCCTGCCAGACGGGCTCCAACCCGGAGAAGCTCACCACCGCCAACGCCGCCTCGCTCGGCGCCACCGACGCCGCCGACGCGGTGGCCAAGGCGTCCGCGCTGGGGATGAAGGCCGGCAGCCCGATCTACCTGGACATGGAGTCGTACGACATCACGAACACGTCGTGCAACACCGCGACGCTGACGTACATCCGGGCCTTCGACAAGACCCTCAACGCCAAGACCTACCGCGCGGGCTTCTACGGCTTCCGCAGCTCCAGCGCGAAGGCCGTCGCCGAGGCCACCGACCGCACGAACCTGCCGGGCAACCTCTGGTACGCGCTGTGGGACAAGCAGAACACCACGACCGCGGACTGGCCGTTCGCCGCCGACCGGTGGACCAACCACAGCCGTGCCCACCAGTACATGGTCAACAGCAAGGAAACGTACGGCGGTTACACCATCACCGTGGACCGGGACGCCTGGGACGCGCCGGTCGCCATCACCGGCTGAGCCCGCCGACGAGGACGAAGGGGCGGGGCATGGGGATCGCGCCGGTACGGGTACCGCGGCAGCCAGCCGTGCGGGCCGGGCTCGCGGCGGTTCCCGTCGTCGGCCCGGGACCGCGTTGCCCCGTTCCCTCCCTCGTGATCGCGCTGCGCCGGGGCGGCCGCGCGGACCGGGGCGTCTTCGGCGCCTTCCGGCTGGGCCACGCGGCACGGCTCATGGGAATCGCGCCGACGCCCGACACCACGCGCGGTGGTGAGTTCGCGGCCCACGCGCCGCTGATCCCGCTGTCGGTGGTGGCCGCCTCGGCGCGTGCCCGGGAGGTGTGGCCCCGCCGGCCGGCCCGTCCGTAGACACGCCACGGCGGGCGACGGACGGCAGCGGGCAGCGGGCAGCGGGTACGACAGAGAGCACGAGACAACCAGTGGTCAAGCGGGTCAGGCAGGTACCGCCGGCGCGGCGCGCGAAGGCGATGCGCGGCACGCCGCCGTGGTCATGGTTCGCCGCGGCCGCCCGGTCCGCGCGGCTGTGGCTCCAGGAACTGGGCGGGCGCACGATCGCCCTGCTGGCGGTCGCGGTGGTCGTGGTGGCGGCCGTCGCCGTCACCGGGTACTTCCTCTCCCGCACGGACACCGGACGGCGGCTGCCCGACACCGGGGCCCGGTCCCACAAGGACGTCGACGCCTGTCTGCTCACCGGCGAGGACGGGATCACGGCCGGGACCACGGCGGCCGACGTCTGGCGGGGCATGCGGGACGCGTCCCTGAGGACCCACGCGCGCGTGAGCTACGTACCGGTGACCGGGGAACAGTCAGCGGCCAACGCGGGGCCCTACCTCGACGGTCTGCTCCAGCGCTCCTGCGACGTGGTGCTCGCGGCCGGAAGCCCCGAGGTCGAGGCCGCCGAGCGGGCCGCACCGCTGCACCGGACGGTCGGCTTCGTCCTCGTCGGCGACAGCGGGAGCGGTTCGCGGGACACCGGGAGCGCCCGGCACGCCGGGAGCGGCGAAAGCTCCGGAAACGTCACCTTCGCGCGCCCCGGCGACGGTCTGCGCGCCGAGGTCGCGGACGCGGTCGAGCGACAGGTCGGCGCGCGCGGTTGACGGCGCCGCGGGGCCCGGGGCGGGTGACGCGGACCGCACGGGTGCGCGGTGGTACCCGAACTCTCCGCGAATCGTTGGTCGAATGGCTGGCCGAGAGCCGGACCACTGCCTAACATCGATCACCGCAAGACTTTGTGCACCGTCGCACAATCTCCTCGGGAGGTTTCCTTGCACCGCCGCCGTCGCACCGCGTCCGTCCTGTCCGCAGCGATCGTCGCCGCGGCCCCCCTGCTCACCGCGTGCGGCAGCGGGGCCCATCCGGGCGCCGCGGCCGTCGTCGGGGGCCAGCGGATCACCGTCGCCCAGCTGGAGGGCCGGGTGAACGAGGTGCGGTCGGCCCAGCGGGCCGCCACCAAGGACGAGGCCCAGTACGAGCAGGCCATCGCCAAGAGCGGCAGCCTCACCCGGGACACCCTGCACGGCATGGTCCTCGACCGCGTCCTCGACCGGGCCGCGAAGGACGCGGGCGTCGGCGTCACCCGCAAGGACGTCCAGCAGCTGCGAGGGTCCCTGGAACAGCAGGCGGGCGGCGCGCACGGACTGGAGACGGTCTGGCTCCAGCAGTACGGCATCGCGCCGGCCCGCCTCGACGAGAACCTCCGCACCGAGATCGAGGCGCAGAAGGTGGCGGCCTCGCTCGGCGCCGACATGAACACCGCCGACGGCAAGGCCACGTTCTGGAAGGCCATGTCCGAGGCGTCCAAGGAACTGCACATCGACCTGAACCCTCGCTACGGCGCCTGGGACGTGCAGAAGAGCGGCCGCGTCGACGCGAAGACGCCGTGGCTGCGGGAGGTCACACCGGCGGGAACCCCGCAGTCGGCGTGACGACGGGGACCCGGCGATACAGCTAGGAGCCGGGACCCGGCGGCAGGGGCGGGAACGGGGAACCCGGCGGCAGGCGTGAGCACGGGTCCCCGGCGGCAAGGCCGACGCCCCGCCACGAAGGCGGGCCCGGCGGTGAGGGGCCGCGCCCTGCGATGCGGGTCCGGCGGCAGGAGCGGTGCCCAGCCACGCGGGCGGGGCCCGGCAGACGCTGCGGGACGGCGGACAACGGCCGTCGGCGGCACCGGGTCACGGCACGGGCGACGGCCGTGGAGCGCGCGCGGGAGCCGCCGCGGCATCCGGTCCCGCCGAACCTGTGGACAACTCCGGAGGTGTCGGCGGCGTGGGTTACGTTCGAGGGGTGAACGCAACCAGCTCCGACGCAGCCGCCCAGGCCGGCCCCACCGCCCCCGGCCGTATCGTCCTGCTCACCACCAGCCACCGCGTCGCGCCCGGACTGCTGTCCTGGCCCGCCTGGCAGGCGCTGCGCGGCGCCGACCAGGTGCTGTGCGCGGACGGCGCTCATCCGCAGCTGCCCTACCTGCGTGAGGCCGGCGTCACCGTGGACGAGACCTCGCCCGGCGCGCAGGAGCTGGTGGACGCCTGTGCCGGCGGACGCACGGTGGTGGTCGTGGCCACCGGCGAGGGCGAGCCGCGCCTCACCGACGGCCTGGCCCGGCTGGCCGGCTCCGGCCGGGTCCACATGCCGGAGCTGGAGCTGCTCCCCGCCTCGTACGACCTGCCGGGCGCCCGTCTCCTCGACCTCGTCCAGGTCATGGACCGCATCCGCGTCGAGTGCCCCTGGTCGTCCCGGCAGACCCACGAGGGCCTGGCGAAGTACGGGATCGAGGAGGCGTACGAACTGGTCGAGGCGATCGAGGAGGGCGACCGGGACGAACTCAGGGAGGAGCTCGGCGACGTCCTTCTCCAGGTGGTCTTCCACTCCCGGATCGCTGAGGAGGGCCGCCCGGAGGACGGTGCCGAGCCCTTCTCGATCGACGACGTGGCGGGCGGCATCGTGGCCAAGCTGATCCACCGCCACCCGCACGTGTTCGGCGACGAGACGGCCACGACCCCCGAAGAGGTCAAGGAGCACTGGCTGCGCACCAAGGCCGAGGAGAAGCGCCGGACGTCGGTGACCGAGGGGATACCGCTGGGCCAGCCGGGTCTGGCGCTCGCGGCCAAGCTCGCCTCACGGGCGCGCACGGCGGGACTCGAGGTCGAACTGCCGCACGGCGAGGGCGTCGGGTACGAGCTGCTGGCCGTGGCCGCGCGGGCCGAGGCCGAGGGCGTGGACCCGGAGACGGCACTGCGCGCGGCGGCGCGGGCCTACCGGGACGCGATCCGTGCCGAGGAGGGTTCTCCGGCGCTCGACGGCTGAGGCCCGGGCGGCTCCACCGGCACCGGGATCACGCGCCCGGTGCGCGGGCCGACGGGTTGTGCCAGTTCGGCCGGGGCCGGTCGAGCAGCCATTCCGCCGCGCCCAGCGGCCGACCGCGGGCCTCCGGGCCGGGCGGCAGGAGGTCGCGGAAGAGCCGGTCGTACGGGGTGCCGAGGGCGGGGAGGGCCTCGCCGACCTCCTCGACGAGCTGGGGCGGACCGGTCAGATAGACGTCGTGCCGGGCCCAGCCCGCCCGGTTGCCCAGCGCGGTCAGCAGCCGCTCGGTCGCCTGGGTCCTGGGGCGGCCGGGCGCCGGGGTGATGAAGGTGACGCCCAGCCGGGGCAGCCGTGCCTGCAGACGCTCCACGGCCGACCGGTCGTAGAGGTACGAGGTGTCACGGGCGACGAGGAACAGCCGGGCCTCGTGCGTGGCGTCGAGCTGCTGGAGCAGCGCCTTGACCGGCGCCCACCCGGTGCCGGCCGCGATGAAGGTCAGCGGCCGCTCCACCGGCGTCCGCAGGATCAGTCCGCCGCCGGGTGCGCCGAGCCGCAGGACGTCGCCCTCCCGGGTCCGCCGCACGAGGGCGGTGGAGAGCACCCCGTCCTCCACCCGGCTGACGTGCAGGTCGAGGGTGAGGTCGGCGCGGGGCGCGTTGCCGATGGAGTACGGCCGCCAGACGCCCGGCAGATACGGGACGTTGACGCTGACGTACTGGCCGGGAAGGTAGCGGATCCGCCGGTGCGGTCGCAGGGTGAGGACGACGAGGTCGTCGCCGTGCCGCGTCCGGGACACGACCTCGGCGTCCCACCAGGGCGGTTCGCCCGCGTGCTGCGCCTCCCAAGCGCCCTGGAGCATGACGTTCGCGATCGCCCCGTACGCCTCGCCCCAGGCCTTCTCCGCCTCCGCGTTCCACGCCGACCCGGCGACGACGGCGAACGCCGCGATGAGACTCGCCCCCACCGCCGCGTAGTGCTCCGGTTCGGCCAGGTATTTGCGGTGATCGCGCCCCAGTTCCCGCAGGTACCCCGGCAGAGCGGGGTCCTCCAGCCGTTCCAGTACATACGTGAGCGCCGCGAACAGACGGTCCCGCTGCCGCTCCATGTCCTGCGGGTGGTCCAGCGGGAAGAGCTCGCGCACGTCCGGGTTGTGCCGGAAGAGGTGCGAGTAGAAGTACTTGACCGCGAACTCGGCCCGTCTCTCGACGACCGCGAAGCTGGATCTGAGTATTTCGGGGTCCACGGCGCGAATGTAGAGAGTCGTCGAGCCGCGGAGTCAAACGGCAGGTGATTTACGGACAGTCCGGGGTGAAGTCCGCACGGCGCCCGCGCCGTGCCGCGCCAGGGCCCGCGCGCCCTGCGGACGCCGGTGATCCGGCCGCCGGATACCGTCGGGGAGTGACCGACCAGCCCCCGCCGCTCAGCCCCGCCCCCGAACTCTTCACCTGGGAGTTCGCCACCGATCCCTATCCGGCGTACGCCTGGCTGCGCGAGCACGCGCCCGTGCACCGGACGCGGCTGCCCAGTGGGGTGGAGGCCTGGCTGGTCACCCGGTACGCGGACGCGAAGCAGGCGCTCGCGGACGGACGGCTCAGCAAGAACCCCGCTCACCACGACGAACCCGCGCACGCGAAGGGCAAGACGGGCATCCCGGGGGAGCGCAAGGCCGAGCTGATGACCCATCTGCTCAACATCGACCCGCCGGACCACACCCGGCTGCGACGGCTCGTCAGCAAGGCGTTCACCCCGCGGCGGGTCGCCGAGTTCGCGCCGCGGGTGCAGGAGCTCACCGACCAGCTCATCGACCGGTTTTGGGAGAGGGGCTCCGCCGACCTCATCCACGAGTTCGCCTTCCCGCTCCCCATCTACGCCATCTGCGACCTGCTGGGCGTTCCCCGTGAGGACCAGGACGACTTCCGGGACTGGGCGGGGATGATGATCCGGCACGGCGGAGGGCCGCGGGGCGGGGTCGGACGGTCCGTCAAGAAGATGCGCGGGTATCTGGGCGAGCTCATCCACAAGAAGCGCGAGGCCCTTCCCGACGTGCCCGCGCCCGGCGAGGACCTCATCTCCGGTCTCATCCGCGCCTCCGACCACGGCGAGCACCTCACCGAGAACGAGGCCGCCGCGATGGCGTTCATCCTGCTCTTCGCCGGGTTCGAGACGACGGTGAACCTGATCGGCAACGGCATGTACGCGCTCCTCACCCATCCCGGGGAGCGGGCGCGGCTGCAGACCTCCCTCGCCGCCGGCGAGCGGGGCCTGCTGGAGACGGGAGTCGAGGAACTCCTGCGCTACGACGGCCCGGTGGAGCTGGCCACCTGGCGGTTTGCGACCGAGGCGGTGCGCATCGGCGGACAGGACATCGCGCCCGGCGACCCCGTGCTCGTCGTCCTCGCGGCCGCGGACCGTGACCCGGCCCGGTTCGCGCGGCCCGACACGCTGGATCTCTCCCGACGTGACAACCAGCACGTCGGATACGGCCACGGCATCCACTACTGCCTCGGCGCGCCGCTGGCCCGGCTGGAGGGGCAGACCGCGCTGGCCGCGCTCCTCACCCGGCTCCCCGACCTCCAACTCGCGGTCGATTCGGCTGATTTGCGATGGCGCGGTGGCCTCATTATGCGTGGATTGCGCACACTTCCGGTGGAGTTCACGCCTGGTCGGTAGCCATGCGGCAGTCGTACGTGCTCGCGAGGCGGCTGTCGTGGTGTGCCGCGGTGGTGGCGGCAGAGTATGGAGGGTCCGGCCGCGAAAAGGTGACGATCCCTCAACTCTGTGATCTTCACGTGATCTGCGCTGCATCTACTTGTGACAAGTGATCGGGTGCGGCTACGTTCACCCATCAACGCGGCTCATCAGCCGCGTAGTCACCCGCTGTCACGTGAAAGGCTCTCGCATGCTCTCCGGGAACGGCCGCCATCGTCGCCCCCGTCAGGCTCCGGCCCTCATCGTCGCGGCAGGGGTGACGGGATCGGCCATCGCCATCCCGTTGCTCGGCGCCGCCAGCGCGAACGCGGCCGACGGCACCACGTGGGACCGGGTCGCCGAGTGCGAGAGCGGCGGTCAGTGGAGCGCCGACGACGGCAACGGGTACTACGGCGGGCTGCAGTTGACCCAGGAGAACTGGCAGAGCTACGGCGGCCGCATGTACGCGCCGAGCGCCGACGAGGCCAGCCGGTCGCAGCAGATAGCCGTCGCCGAGCGGGTCCTGGCCGACCAGGGCCTGGCCGCCTGGCCGACCTGTGGCCCGCTCTCCGGACTCAGCAAGGGTTCGGGCGGCGTCTCGGTCGACACGGGCGTGGCCGGCGACTCGTCCAGTTCATCCGATTCATCCACTTCATCCGATGAGTCCGACTCCCTGTCGGACTCGCTGGGGATCGGGGCCTCTTCGTCCGACTCCTCCCGGTCCGACTCACCCTCGACCGATTCGTCCTCGGGTGGGACCGGGAACAGAACGGAGTCGGACACCTTCTCGGGCGAGGGGTCCGGCAGCGCCGGTGAGACGGACAGTGCGGGCGCGAGGTCGACGAAGGGTGGCGAATCGGGCAACTCGGGCCAGGGTGGCGACGCTTCGGCGACACCCGAGGGGACCGCGAGCGGCGCCGGGCGTCACCGCGGCGGCGGTGCCGCCGAGAACTCCGCGGGCGACACGGCGGAGGGCCGCGGCGACGACTCCGCCGGCCGGCACGCCTCACGCGACTCCGACGCCTCTCGTGACGTCATCGACGGCTCGTACGTCGTCCGCACCGGAGACAGCCTCTCGGCGATCGCCGACGCCCTTGACCTCGAAGGCGGATGGGCCGGGCTCTACGCCGGCAACGAGAAGACGGTCGGTGTCGACCCGGACCTCATCCTCCCCGGTCAGAGCCTTGCAGTTGATGCCGAATCGGGCGAAAAGTAGCGGGAGTTCACGTCACGGTTCGCCGGGTAATGTCCGGTTTGGCGGAAGTGAGAGATGGATCTCAAAGGCCCTGATCGTCTTTGAAATTCGGCCGATCGACTGCTTACGGTCATCACCGCTCGCCACAGCGGGCCCCGACGGTCGCAACGCCGAATCCTGCCAGCGGCCGTACGGGAACAGTCGACGCGTCAAGCGCCGTAGGCAGGAGCGGGGGACCCAAGGTAAGCGCCGGGCCCGGTAGTTGACCGGGAGCGGCTTGGGGTGAAGACGTGCGCCGACGGCGCACGGCCGGGCACTCACCCGCCCGAACCCGACAGCTCACCTCGCAGGCGTCGGTGAGGGGATCACTCGATGCTGTTTTCCAGCAAGGGCAAGCACCGCCGTCCGTCCAAGGCCACCCGTGTCGCCACGCTCGCCGGGGTCACCGGTGTCGCCATCGCCGCTCCGCTGATGGCGGCCGGCAGCGCCTCCGCCGCCACCGCGTCCGAGTGGGACGCCGTCGCCCAGTGCGAGTCCGGCGGCAACTGGTCGATCAACACCGGCAACGGTTACTACGGCGGCCTGCAGTTCTCGGCCTCCACCTGGGCCGCGTACGGCGGCACCGCCTACGCCTCCACCGCGGACAAGGCCTCCAAGTCCCAGCAGATCACCGTCGGCGAGAAGGTCCTCGCCGCGCAGGGCAAGGGTGCCTGGCCGACCTGCGGCACGGGCCTGTCCGGCGCCGCGTACACCGGTGGTGCGGCCGCCCCGGCCAAGCCTGCCGCCCCGGCCAAGCCGTCCACCTCCACCGACACCCACTCGTCGGACACCGCCGCCTCCCGTTCCTCCGAGCGTCCGGCGGCGAAGAAGACCGTCTCCACCCCGACCGGCAAGAAGGTCAAGAAGGGTGACGGCGAGTACAAGGTCGTCAAGGGTGACACCCTCAGCTCGATCGCCGAGAAGAAGAAGGTCAAGGGCGGCTGGCAGCACCTGTTCAAGCTGAACAAGGACATCGTCGACGACGCGGACTTCATCTACCCGGGGCAGCAGCTCCACCTCGGCTGAGGCGGCACGCCCCTCGGATGTGAGGGGCCACCCCCGTCCCCACGGGCTCCCGCTCCGGTGCGTCTTCCCCCGTACGCACCGGAGCGGGGCTTTTTGTTTCAGAGGGGAACAATATTTACCCTCAGTTCTGCTCAAGGGGTGGTCGAGCGGCTGGCCGATCGCCCCGAGCCGGTTAGGCTCATCCCGCGGAGCCGAACGCGGCCCCGTGCAGTGCGGGCCCCGCGGGCCCGCGTACCCGCGTCACATCCCAGAAGGAGATGCTCGTGCCGTCCATCGACGTCGTCGTAGCCCGGGAAATCCTGGACTCCCGAGGCAACCCCACGGTCGAGGTCGAGGTCGGCCTCGACGACGGCAGCACGGGTCGTGCCGCCGTCCCGTCCGGCGCCTCCACGGGTGCCTTCGAGGCCATCGAGCTCCGTGACGGTGACCCCAACCGTTACCAGGGCAAGGGTGTCGAGAAGGCCGTCCTCGCCGTCATCGAGCAGATCGGCCCGGAGCTCGTCGGCTACGACGCCACCGAGCAGCGCCTGATCGACCAGGCCATGTTCGACCTGGACGCGACCGACAACAAGGGCTCGCTGGGCGCCAACGCCATCCTCGGCGTCTCGCTGGCCGTCGCGCACGCCGCCTCCGAGGCGTCCGACCTCCCGCTCTTCCGCTACCTGGGCGGCCCGAACGCGCACCTGCTGCCCGTCCCGATGATGAACATCCTGAACGGCGGGTCGCACGCCGACTCGAACGTGGACATCCAGGAGTTCATGATCGCCCCGATCGGCGCGGAGTCCTTCTCCGAGGCGCTGCGCTGGGGCGCCGAGGTCTACCACACCCTCAAGTCCGTCCTGAAGTCCAAGGGCCTGTCCACCGGCCTCGGCGACGAGGGCGGCTTCGCCCCGAACCTGGAGTCGAACCGCGCCGCGCTCGACCTCATCCTCGAGGCCATCAAGCAGGCCGGTTACGTCCCCGGTGAGCAGATCGCGCTCGCGCTCGACGTCGCCGCGTCCGAGTTCTACAAGGACGGCAAGTACGAGTTCGAGGGCAAGTCCCGCTCGGCCGCCGAGATGACCGAGTACTACGAGGAGCTCGTCTCCGCGTACCCGCTCGTCTCCATCGAGGACCCGCTGTACGAGGACGACTGGGCCGGCTGGAACGTCATCACCCAGAAGCTCGGCGCGAAGGTCCAGATCGTCGGCGACGACCTCTTCGTCACCAACCCCGAGCGCCTCGCCCGCGGCATCGAGGAGGGCTCCGCGAACGCCCTGCTCGTCAAGGTGAACCAGATCGGCTCGCTGACCGAGACCCTGGACGCCGTCGAGATGGCCCAGCGCAACGGCTTCAAGTGCATGATGTCCCACCGCTCCGGTGAGACCGAGGACGTCACCATCGCCGACCTGGCCGTCGCGGTGAACTGCGGCCAGATCAAGACCGGCGCCCCGGCCCGCTCGGACCGCGTCGCCAAGTACAACCAGCTGCTGCGCATCGAGGAGATCCTCGACGACGCCGCGGTGTACGCGGGCCGCTCGGCCTTCCCGCGCTTCAAGGGCTGACCCCGGCAGGGTTAAGGCTTAGCCAGTCGCACGTACGTCCTCGTACCCGGTCCCGTACCGTGTGCGGGGACGTACGCACGTGTGAAGGGGAGGCGGGGACATGGCCGTGAAGGACCGGGACCGGTTCTCCACCGCGACCCGGCTGCGGCTGCTCGGCGAGCAGACGGCGGCCCGGGTCTACCGCTCCCAGACCAAGCGTCAGGCCCGGCGCTCGCGGCTGACGGGCCGGGCCGCGCTGCTGGCGCTCGTCGTCTGCTCCCTGATCGTGGCCCTCGCGTACCCCATAAGGCAGTACGTGTCCCAGCGCGCCGAGATCGCCGACCTCCAGCGGCAGCAGGAACAGGCCCGCGCCCGGGTCGAACAGCTGCGGGACCTGAAGGCACGCTGGCAGGACGACGCGTACGCGGAGCAGCGGATCCGGGAACGGCTGCACTATGTGATGCCGGGTGAGACCGGATACGTCGTGATCGACCCGGACGCGGCGAAGCAGTCGCGGACGGACCGGGGGGCGGCGGCCCGCCCCTGGTACGCCAACGTCTGGGACGGCGTCGACAAGTCCGACCGCGCCGACCGGTGAGCCGGCACGGACCGGTGAAACGACAGAGAAAGTGACTTGAGCACAGGCATGGAAACGCCCCCGCCGCCCACCCCGCGGACCGAACCGACCGACGCGGACGTCGAGGCCTTCAAACAGCAGCTCGGCCGTCCGCCGCGCGGGCTGCGCGCGATCGCGCACCGCTGTCCCTGCGGTGAGCCGGACGTGGTGGAGACGGCGCCCCGGCTTCCCGACGGGACGCCGTTCCCGACGACGTACTACCTGACGTGCCCCCGCGCGGCCTCCGCGATCGGCACGCTGGAGGCCAACGGCGTCATGAAGGAGATGACGGACCGTCTCGCCACCGACCCCGAGCTGGCCGCGGCGTACCGGGCCGCCCACGAGGACTACATCGCGCGCCGCGACGCCATCGAGGTGCTCGCCGGGTTCCCGAGCGCGGGGGGCATGCCGGACCGGGTGAAGTGCCTGCACGTCCTGGTGGCGCACTCCCTGGCCGCGGGTCCCGGGGTGAACCCGCTGGGCGACGAGGCGATCGCGATGTTGCCGGAGTGGTGGCGCAAGGGTGCGTGTGTCGTTCCCTCGGGGGCCGCGTCCGGCGGTCCCGAGGAGTCCCCGGCCGGGGCCTGACCATCCCTACCAGGGGGCTCCGCCACCAGAACCCCGGCCGGCCTTGAGGGCCTTGTCCTCGATCGCCGGACGGGCTGAGGGTGCGGGCCGGTGCCGGAAGGTTGCGGGCGGGCTGGAGAGGTCGGCTCGGGCTGAGCGGTGTTCCGGGCGAGCTGCGGGTGCGGGCCGTGCATTTCAGCCCGTCCGGCGTTTTGAGGACGAGCCCTTCGGGCGAGCGGGGGTCCAGGGGGCGCGGCGCCCCTGGCGGGGGTCCGGGGCGGAGCCCCGGGGATGGGACGGGTAGGGGCGGCGGGGGCGAAATAGGCTGGGACGGCTCGACGCCGGAATCGGAAACCACCACAGGAGACCACAGCTCATGACCAGGGTCGCCGCCATCGACTGCGGTACCAACTCCATCCGTCTCCTCGTCGCCGACGCGAACCCGGCGACAGGCGAACTCGTCGACCTGGACCGCCGCATGACGATCGTCCGGCTCGGCCAGGGAGTCGACCGCACCGGCCGCCTCGCCCCCGAAGCCCTGGACCGCACCTTCGCGGCCTGCCGCGAGTACGCCGCGGTCATCAAGGAACACGGCGCGGAGCGAGTCCGCTTCGTCGCGACCTCAGCCTCCCGCGACGCCGAGAACAGGGACGAGTTCGTACGCGGCGTCCTCGACATCCTGGGCGTCGAGCCCGAGGTGATCACCGGTGATCAGGAGGCCGAGTTCTCCTTCACGGGAGCGACGAAGGAACTCGGCGGCCGGGACGACCTCGCCAAGCCGTACCTGGTCGTGGACATCGGCGGCGGCTCCACCGAGTTCGTCGTCGGCGACGACCACGTAGGCGCCGCCCGCTCCGTGGACATCGGCTGCGTACGGATGACCGAGCGCCACCTGGTGCACGCCGGCGTGGTGAGCGACCCCCCGGCGCCCGCGGAGGCCGACGCGATCCGCGCCGACATCGAGGCCGCGCTGGACCTCGCGGCCCGGACGGTCCCGCTGGGCGAGGCCCGCACCCTGGTCGGGCTCGCCGGTTCGGTCACCACGGTCGCGGCCATCGCGCTGGACCTCCCCGCGTACGACTCGGCCGCCATCCACCACTCCCGCGTCCCGCGCGAGAAGGTCCGCGAGATCACCGAACGGCTGCTGCGCTCCACCCACGCCGAACGGGCCGCGATCCCCTCGATGCACCCCGGGCGGGTCGACGTCATCGCCGCGGGCGCCCTCGTCCTGCTCGCGATCATGGAGCGGACCGGCGCGGAGGAGGTCGTCGTCAGTGAGCACGACATCCTCGACGGGATCGCGTGGTCCGTCGCCTGACCGCGCCGACCGCCGACCGCCGACGGCCGACCACCGGCCGCTGACCTGGGGTCCGGGAACGTCGGCTACTCGCTGGTAGCCTCCCCTGAGCAGGCCCGATAACGTATGAGCGGGCGCAAGGGGCCATTCGGGCCCTCTCTGCGACACGCCGTCGGAAAACTTCGTGAAGTTCTTCACAAGGAATTCGGCCCTGATGGGCGACGACTGGGCCACTCGGGTGCCGCGGGGGTGCTCGCCGGTCTCGGGGCGATGCTCACCGGAGCGTTCCGGGAGTGTTTCCGGCAGGTGAAGTCGGGCAGTGGTTCGATGTACTCGAACGCGCGGAGTGGCAGCTCACGGGCTCTTGACAACGGTCCGGCCCGAACGCTGGTTCCCCCGTGGGGACATGACCTGTGTCACGTGAGCCGCGCAGTGTAGCAGAGGGGGCACCCAAGCTTGTGAAGGGGCGCACGAGCGACCCCCGAGGGGCGGGTGGATACTCGATGGCATGAGCACCACGGAGCGTCCCAGGATCCTCGTAGTAGGCGGTGGGTACGTAGGCCTGTACGCAGCTCGGCGCATTCTCAAGAAGATGCGCTACGGAGAGGCGACCGTCACGGTCGTCGACCCCCGGTCGTACATGACCTACCAGCCCTTCCTCCCCGAAGCCGCCGCCGGCAGCATCTCCCCGCGGCATGTCGTCGTCCCACTGCGACGCGTGCTGCCCAAGGCGGAGGTTCTGACCGGTCGGGTCACCACCATCGACCAGGACCGCAAGGTCGCCACGATCGCCCCCCTCGTGGGTGAGGCGTACGAGCTGCCTTTCGACTACCTCGTCATCGCGATGGGCGCGGTCTCCCGCACCTTCCCGATTCCCGGACTCGCCGAGCAGGGCATCGGCATGAAGGGCATCGAGGAGGCCATCGGCCTGCGCAACCACGTTCTCGAGCAGTTGGACAAGGCCGACTCGACCACCGACGAGGAGGTCCGCCGCAAGGCGCTGACCTTCGTCTTCGTCGGCGGTGGCTTCGCCGGTGCGGAGACCATCGGCGAGGTCGAGGACATGGCCCGCGACGCGTCGAAGTACTACGGCAACGTGTCCCGTGAGGACATGCGCTTCATCCTCGTCGACGCCGCGGACAAGATCCTTCCCGAGGTCGGCCCCAAGCTCGGCCAGTACGGCAAGGAGCACCTGGAGTCGCGCGGGGTCGAGATCTACCTCTCGACCTCCATGGACTCCTGCGTCGACGGTCACGTCGTGCTGAAGAACGGCCTCGAGGTCGACTCCGACACGATCGTGTGGACGGCGGGCGTCAAGCCGAACCCGGTCCTCTCGCGGTTCGGTCTGCCGCTCGGCCCGCGCGGCCACGTGGACACGCAGACCACGCTGCAGGTGCAGGGTACGGACTACATCTGGGCCGCGGGCGACAACGCCCAGGTGCCGGACCTCGCCGCCCGCAAGGCCGGTGTGGAGAACGCCTGGTGCCCGCCGAACGCGCAGCACGCGCTTCGTCAGGCCAAGCTGCTCGGCGACAACGTGATCTCCGGTATGCGGGGCTTCCCGCAGAAGGACTACAGCCACTCCAACAAGGGTGCTGTCGCGGGCCTCGGCCTCCACAAGGGCGTCGCGATGATCGTCATGGGCAAGACGAAGATCAAGCTCAAGGGTCGCCTGGCGTGGTACATGCACCGTGGCTACCACGGTCTCGCCATGCCGACGTGGAACCGGAAGATCCGCGTCTTCGCGGACTGGACGCTCGCCACGTTCCTGAAGCGTGAGGTCGTCTCGCTCGGTGCCATGGAGACTCCGCGTGAGGAGTTCTACGAGGCGGCGAAGCCGGCGCCGGCTGCCGCCGCGGCCGCTCACGCGGGCGCCAAGACCGAGGAGCGGGCCAAGGCCTCCTGACCCGCGGTCGGCCACTGGTCCACCTGCTCCACCTGTTCAGCCTGTTCAGCCCGAAGGGGCCTCCCGCCATCCGTGGTGCGGGAGGCCCCTTCGGCGTGCGCCGTAGGGGCCGGGTGTTCCCCGGAGGCTCTGCCCCGGATCCCGGATCCCGGATCCCGGATCCCGGCTTCGGCCCGGACGGACTTGTCCTCAAGCGCCGGACGGGCGGGGGATGTGGACCTGTGCCGCACGGCGCGCGCCCGACCCGCCTCCTGGGGGCTGCCGCCCCCGGACCCCCGCATCGGCCTGAACGGCCTCGTCGTCAATCGCCGGACGGGCTGATGGTGCCGGCCCGGGCTGGAGGGTTGCGGGTGGGTTGGGGATGCGGGGTTCGCGCTGGAAGGCGGGCGGCGAGGGCATGCTCTTCAGCCCGTCCGGCGTTTGAGGACGAGCCCTTCGGGCGAGCGGGGTCCAGGGAGCACGGCGCCCCTGGTGGGGGTCTGGGGGCCGAGCCCCCAGGGGAGGGACGGGTCGGGCAGGGGCGGCGGGTGCGAGAAGCGTGGCGGCTACAGCTATTTTGCTGAGCTGTAACGCGGAAGGGGGACTGCGCACGAGGCCGGTTGGTGTTTACGTGGTGTTGGAGCGTTCGGGAGTGTTGTCTCGGAGGTGTACGCCATGCAGGACGCCGCGCCGCGGCTGAAGAGCCTTGTCGAGCAGTTGCTGGGTGCCCCGTTGCCGGTGCGTGTTCGCGCCTGGGACGGTTCGGAGGCGGGCCCGCCCGGGACCCCCGTTCTCGTGGTGCGCAACCGGCGCGCCCTGCGCCGGCTGCTGTGGAAACCGGGCGAGGTGGGGCTCGCCCGCGCCTGGGTCTCCGGCGACCTCGCCGTGGAGGGCGACCTCTACACCGCCCTGGACCGGGTGTCGGGGCTCATCTGGGACCGGGGCGAGGACGCACGGGGCCTCGTGGAGGCGCTGCGCGACCCCGAGGTCCGCGCCGCCGCCCGGGGACTGGTCAGGATGGCCGGGTCCCCGCTGCCGCCCGCCCCGCCCCGCGAGGAGGTGCGCAGACGCCGTCACCTGCACACCAAACGCAGCGACCAGCGCGCGATCAGCCACCACTACGACGTGGGCAACGACTTCTACGAGATCGTCCTCGGCCCCTCCATGGTCTACTCGTGCGCCTACTGGGAGGACGAGGGCACCCTGGAGGGCGCGCAGCGCGACAAGCTCGAACTCATCGCCCGCAAGCTCGCACTGCGGCCGGGGACGCGGCTCCTCGACGTCGGCTGCGGCTGGGGCTCGATGGCCATCCACGCCGCCCGCGAGCACGGTGTGAGCGTCGTCGGGGTGACGCTCTCGCAGGAGCAGGCCGCGTACGCCCGTAAGAGGGTCGCGGACGAGGGACTGACCGACCGGGTGGAGATCCGGGTCCAGGACTACCGGGACGTCACGGACGGGCCGTACGACGCGATCTCCTCCATCGGCATGGCCGAACACGTGGGCGCCGAGCGCTACCTGGAGTACGCGGAGGTGCTGTACCGGCTTCTCGCGCCGGGCGGGCGGCTGCTCAACCACCAGATCGGGCGGCGGCCGCAGCGCGACGAATCGGCGTACTCGGTCGACGAGTTCATCGACGCGTACGTCTTCCCGGACGGTGAACTGGCCCCGGTGGGCACGACCGTGACGCAGCTGGAGCGCGCCGGTTTCGAGGTCCGTGACGTCGAGTCGATCCGCGAGCACTACGCCCTCACGCTGCGGCACTGGGTCGCCAACCTGGAGGCGCAGTGGCCACGGGCGGTGCAGCTCACCAGCCCCGGCCGGGCCCGCGTCTGGCGCCTCTACATGGCGGCCTCCGCGCTCGCCTTCGAGCGCAACCGCATCGGCGTCAACCAGGTGCTGGCGGTCAGGACACCGGAGCCCTCCGGCGCCTCCGGGCTGCCGCTGCGGGCGAGAACCTGGAACCCCGTCGTTCCGTAGGCTCCCGGCCGGTCGTGTCGCACGGTCGGAACCCCGCCGGGCTCCGGTGGGATTCCGACCGCGCAAGGGCCCCGTTCCGGTCCGGAACGGGGCCCTTCGCGTGCCGCTGCCGCGGCTACTCGGACTTGATCGCCGTCAGCATGTTCAGACGCGCCGCCCGCCGGGCCGGCCACAGCGCCGCCAGGACGCCGACCGTCGCCGCGAGCAGCAGGAAGAGGGCCATCCTGGCCCAGGGCAGGACCAGTTCGTACGTCGCCATCCTGCTGCCGACGAGCTCGCCGGCCGCCCAGCCGAAGAACACGCCCAGACCGATGCCGAGCACACCGCCGAAGAGCGAGATGACGAGGGACTCCAGGCGGACCATGCGCTTGATGCCCTTGCGGTCGAGGCCGATCGCGCGCAGCATCCCGATCTCCTGCGAGCGCTCGAAGACCGACATGGCGAGGGTGTTGATGACCCCGAGGACGGCGACGATCACCGCCATCGCGAGCAGGCCGTAGAGCATGTTCAGGAGCAGGGTGAACATCTGGGCGATGCCGTTGGAGATGTCCTTCTTGTCCTGTACCTGGATGGCCGGGTTGTCGCCGAGGGCCTTCTCCAGCCGGGCCTTGGTGGCGTCGGACGTGCCGCTCGACGTCTTCAGCATGACCTGCATGTCGGAGGCGTCGTCCTGGTGCGGCGCGAGCGTGGCGGCGTCCAGGATGATGCCGTTGATCATCTGGTTGCCCTCGTACACACCGGCGACCGTGAGCCGCTTCTTCGCGCCGTCCTCGTAGGCGACCGTGAAGCCGGAACCGGCCTTCCAGTGGTGCGAGTCGGCGGTGTCCTTGTCGACGACGACCCGGGCGCCGCCGACCTCGAACGCGCCTTCGTCGACCTTGAGATCGGTGAGGCGGGCGATGGACGCGCCGTTGACGCCCGTCAGGTACTCGGTCTCGCCGTCGATCCGCGAGGGCGCGTTGCGCAGGGGGCTGGTGGCGGTGACCCCGTCGAGGCCGGACAGCGTCTTCGCGACGTCGGGGGAGAGGGAGTTGCCGTTCGCCATCGAGACGACGTAGTCCGCCTTGATCGCGGAGCTGGCCATCTTGTCGATCGACTTCTGCAGGCTGCCGGCCATCACCGTCATCCCGGTGATCAGCGTGAGGCCGATCATCAGGGCGGAGGCGGTCGCGGCGGTCCGGCGCGGGTTGCGGACCGAGTTCTGGCGGGCCAGCTTGCCGGACACCCCGAAGATCCGCAGGACCGGAGCGGCCGCCGCGATCAGGGGGCGGGACAGCAGCGGGGTGAGGACGAAGACACCGATGATGAGCAGGACCGCGCCCAGACCCATGGGGGCCTGCCCGTCCGAGCCGCTCATGGTCGTCGCGTACAGGGCCACGGCGACGCCCGCGGCGGCGAACAGGGCGCCGAGCGCGTTCCGTACGACGAGGGACTTGGTGGTGGCCTGCGCGTGCACACTGCTCATCGCGGCGACCGGCGGGATCCTGGCGGCGCGACGGCCGGGCAGCCAGGCGGCGAGCATGGTGATGAGGACGCCGACGAGCAGGGCGGTGGCGACGGTGCCGGGCGAGATCACCAGCGGGCCGTCCGGGACGGTGGCGCCGAGGGTGCCCATGAGCGAGCGCATCGCCGCGCCGATGCCGATGCCCGCGACCAGGCCCGTCACCGCCGCGACCGCGCCGACGAAGAACGCCTCGACGAGGACGGACCGGGTGACCTGGCGGCGGGAGGCGCCGACGGCGCGCAACAGGGCCAGTTCCTTGGTGCGCTGGGCGACCAGCATGGTGAAGGTGTTGGCGATGATGAACGTACCGACGAACAGCGCGATGCCGGCGAAGACCAGCAGGCCCGTCTTCATCCCGCTCATCGCCGAGGCGATCTGGGTGGCCTGGTCGTCGGCGAGCCGCCGGCCCGTGGTGGTGGAGGCGACGTCCTTCGGGACGACCTGGTCGAGGGCGCCGCGCAGGGCGGTCTGGCTGGTGCCCGGCGCCGCCTTCACGTCGATCTCGTCGAACTCGCCGACCCGGTGGAAGAGCCGCTGGGCGGTCGCCGTGTCGAAGAGGGCGAGGCTGCCGCCGGCCGCGACGTTGCCGTCGTCGGTGGTGAAGACGCCCGCGACGGTGGGGGTCAGGACCGGGCCGTCGACCGAGAGCCGTACGGTGTCGCCGACCTTGTAGCCCGCGCGTGCGGCGGTCCTGGAGTCGATGGCGACCTCGTTCGCGCCCCGGGGCGCGTGACCGCTCGTCAGCGGGTACCGGGGGTCCTCGGTGCCCCAGTAGTTGCCGCCCTGCGACTGGAAGCCGTTGCCGACGAGCTTGCCGTTCTTGCCGGCGACGGCGGTGAAGCCGTTCACGACGCCGATGGCGGAACCGGCGCCGGGGGCCTTGCTCGCCTTGTCCAGCAGGGCCTGGGTGAGCTTCGGGTCCTTGCCGATGGTGTCGCCGGCGTCCTTGCGGCCCTCCGGCCGGATGGCGACGTCGACCTGGCCGAAGCCCTTGGCGGAGCTCTTCTGGTACGCGTCCGAGATGGTGTTGGTGAAGACGAGGGTCCCGGACACGAACGCGACGCCGAGCATCACGGCGAGGACGGTCATCAGGAGCCTGGCCTTGTGCGCGAGCACGTTGCGCAGGGCGGTACGGAACATGGGGTTTCTCAGTCCAGGAGGGTGAGGCGGTGCGGGACGGTGCGGGGTCCGGGGGCGAGCCGACCGGGGGTCAGCTGGTGCGGCCCTTGGCGTCGAACCGCTTCATGCGGTCCAGGACGGAGTCCGCGGTCGGCCCGTGCACCTCGTCGACGATGCGGCCGTCGGCGAGGAAGACCACGCGGTCGGCGTAGGCGGCGGCGACCGGGTCGTGGGTGACCATGACGACGGTCTGCCCCAGCTCCCGTACCGAGTTGCGCAGGAAGCCCAGCACCTCCGCGCCCGAGCGCGAGTCGAGGTTCCCGGTCGGCTCGTCGCCGAAGATGATGTCGGGCCGGGAGGCCAGCGCCCGGGCGACGGCGACACGCTGCTGCTGGCCGCCGGAGAGCTGGGAGGGGCGGTGGCGGAGGCGGTCGGCGAGGCCGATCATCGTGATGACCTTGTCCAGCCACTCCCGGTCCGGCTTGCGGCCGGCGATGTCCACCGGGAGGGTGATGTTCTCCAGCGCCGTCAGGGTGGGCAGCAGGTTGAACGCCTGGAAGATGAAGCCGATCTTGTCCCGGCGCAACTTCGTGAGCTGCTTGTCCTTGAGGGAGCCCAGCTCGGTCTCCCCGATGCGCACGGAGCCGGAGGAGAACGAGTCGAGACCCGCCACGCAGTGCATCAGCGTGGACTTGCCCGAACCCGAGGGGCCCATGATCGCGGTGAACTCGGCCTGGCGGAAGTCGACGGAGACCCGGTCGAGGGCGACCACCTGGGTCTCGCCCTGTCCGTAGACCTTGGACAGTTCCGTGGCGCGGGCGGCCACCGTGGTGGTCCGGTCGGCAAGGGGCGTGGTGGTCACGGGAGGGTGCTCCTGTCGGGACGACGGCGTTCAAGGGGGGACGTGTCCCATCGTCGCGGCCGTTCGGCGCCGTGTAGTCAGCCGCTGTTCCGGTTCCCGGGGCAGCCTCCGGTCGGACCGCGAGCGGCGGAGTCATACCTGGGGATGACGGTGTTCCCTGAGCCGCGTCCGGGTACGGCCGCGCGGGCGCGTCCGTTCGGACGGTGAAATTCCGTCATTCCGTATACGCGTCTCCGCGCGGTCCGAAAGGCTATTGGCAAGTGCTGATGGCCCGTACCGGTGGCTGATGCACCCTCAGACGTCAATAAAATAAGACAACATCGGTTCGCCCGGCCGCTGTTCGAGGAGCGGGCCCCGATAGGCTCGGAATCTCGACGCGGAGCCCATGGCCTGCCCGGATGGTGGAATGCAGACACGGCGAGCTTAAACCTCGCTGCCCCTCGCGGGCGTACCGGTTCAAGTCCGGTTCCGGGCACCTCCGACCTCTTCCGTTCGAAAATGGTGAAGCACATTTCACCAGGCGAACACAGGAGTGCGGCGAGCACGGCGAGCAAGGCGTAGGGGAACGCGAAGGGGCGTGCCGGATGCGTACCACCGTCGGGATCATCGGGGCCGGACCGGCCGGACTGCTGCTGGCGCGGCTGCTGCGCAACGCGGGGATCGACTCCGTGGTGCTGGAGAGCCACGACCGGACGTACGTGGAGCGGCGGCAGCGCGCCGGGATCCTGGAACAGGGGACCGCCGACGTCCTGCGGGCCGCAGGGGCCGGCGAGCGGATGGACCGGGAGGGGCTCAGGCACGACGGGATCGAGCTGCGCTTCGAGCGGGAACGCCACCGCGTCGACTTCCCGGCCCGCACCGGAGGCAGCTCCGTGCTGGTGTACGCCCAGACGGAGGTCTGCAAGGACCTGATCGCGCTCCAGCTGAAGGAGGGCGGCCCGCTGCTCTTCGGGGCCGAGGCGCTGGCGGTCGAGGGGGCGCGGAGCGACCGGCCCCTGGTCCGCTTCCGGCACGAGGGGCGCGAGGACGTGCTCGACTGCGACTACGTGGTCGGCTGCGACGGGTTCTGGGGCGTGGCCCGCAAGGCCGTGCCGGCCGGGCTCTCCCGCGTGTTCGAACGGACGTACCCCTTCGGCTGGCTCGGGATACTCGCCGATGTGGCGCCCTCCCACGACGAACTGGTCTACGCCCGCCACGAGCGCGGCTTCGCCCTGCTCAGCATGCGCTCGCCGGCCGTCTCCCGGCTCTATCTCCAGGTGCCCGAGGGCACGGAGGCCGGGGCCTGGGCGGACGGGGAGATCTGGGACGAGCTGGAGCGGCGTTTCGAGACCGGTGACGACTGGCGGCTGGAGCGCGGGCCGGTCACCTCGAAGTCCGTCACCCCCATGCGCAGCTACGTCCACGAGCCCATGCGGTACGGGCGGCTCTTCCTCGCCGGGGACGCCGCCCACATCGTCCCGCCGACCGGGGCCAAGGGGCTCAACCTCGCCGTCGGCGACGTCGTGACGTTCGCCCGTGCCCTCGAACACCTCGGCGACACCGGTTCGGCCGAACGCCTGGACTCCTATTCCGAGACCTGTCTGCGCCGCGTCTGGCAGGCCGAGCGGTTCTCGTACGACATGACGACCCTGCTGCACCGCGCCCCCGGCGCGAGCCCCTTCGAGGACCGCATCCAGCTCGCCCGGCTGCGCAGGGTGGCCACCTCGCGGGCGGCGGAGACGGATCTGGCGGAGGGGTACACCGGGTTTCCGCTGGAGTGAGGGAGCCGGGGCCGAGAGGGCCGGACGGGCGCCGCGGGCGGGGCCTGTCACGGCTTGGTACCAGTGCTCGCAGGCCAGGGAACACACGCGTACCTTGGCAGGACGAGGGAAAGATCCTCCCCAAGCAGTAGGGTCGATCCTTTGCCTACCTATTACCCTTGAGGCCAAGGCCGCGCAGGGTGGCCATGGAGGAGTGAAATGAGGAGCAGCAACCCGGTCTTCTCGCGACGGGGGTTCAGCCGCGACAACGGCTACGCGGGATTCAACGCGGCGCCGCAGGCCGGGGGACCCGCTGTCGGCACGCAGGCCAACCCGTACGCGCAGCAGGGCGGCAACCCCTACGCGCAGAATCCCTACGCGCAGCAGGGCCAGCAGTACGGCGCCCCGCCGCAGGCCCCGGTCACCACCGGCCGGATGACGATGGACGACGTCGTCATGCGCTCCGCCATGACGCTCGGCACCGTCACCGTCGGCGCCGTCCTGGCGTGGGCGCTGCTGCCCGTGTCGTCCACCAGCTACGGCCTCGCCATCGGCTCCGCCCTCGTGGCGTTCGTCCTGGCGATGGTGCAGTCCTTCAAGCGCAAGGCCTCGCCCGCGCTGATCCTCGGTTACGCCGCCTTCGAGGGCGTCTTCCTCGGGGTCATCAGCGAGATGTACAACGAGCGGTGGAGCGGCGCTCCCTTCCAGGCGGTCCTCGGCACCATGGCGGTGGCCGGCGCGACCCTGCTCGTCTACAAGGCGGGCTGGATCCGTGTGACCGCGCGGTACGCGCGCATCGGCATGGCCATCGCCATCGCCTTCGTGGTCGTCATGGCGGTCAACCTGCTGCTCGTCGCCTTCGGTGTGGCCGGGGACGGCGGACTGCGCAGCATGGGCCCGCTGGGCGCGATCGTCGGCATCCTGGCGATCCTCATCGGCGCGTTCTTCCTGACCCTCGACTTCAAGCAGATCGAGGACGGCATCGCGTACGGCGCGCCGCGTGAGGAGGCCTGGCTGGCCGCGTTCGGCCTGACCATGACCCTCGTGTGGATCTACGTCGAGATGCTGCGGCTGGTCGCCATCTTCAGCAGCAACGACTAGCGACACGGACGGCGTCGCCGGCGAGGCCGGCGGCAGGTGTCCGAAGGGCCCGCGAACCATCGGTTCGCGGGCCCTTCGCTGTTCGCGGATGCCTGTCGGGACGTCAGTCGGAAACCGGTGGTGCCGGTGGTGCGCGCTCAGAGAAGTTTGCGCGCGGCCCTCCTCAGGTCGTACTCGTGAATGATCGCCTTGGCGTGGCCGTACGCGAGGTCGTGCTCGGCGCGGAGCCAGCTGACCTTCTCCTCGAAACGGAAGAGAGCGGGGCCTTCGTCGACGGTGCGCAGCCAGTCGGAGATCTCACGACCGGTGCAGTGGGGGATGCGGGCGAGCAGATTCCGGTGGGTCTCCTGCGAGAACACTTGGGACATCGGCGCCTCCGGACGCAAAGGGGATGTAAGCCGGTCCTTCACGCCACCGTGCCTGAGGGTTGGGTTGTTGGCAACAGTCCCGTCGCGGCGCGTAGTCTCGCGGCGTGCTTGATACGACGTCGCTGAACCGAGCCGTGGACCACTTCGCCGACCGGTTGCGGGCCGCCCCGCAGAGCCGGCTGCAGCGGGGGGCGGCTGCCGAGGCACTGGGGCTGGCCAGGGAGTTGGCACTGCGTGCCCAGCGGGTGGAGGACCCCTCCGGGGAGCCCAGGGAGATGCCCGAGGCGGGGATGTTCGCCGCCGCGGACCAAATCACGGTCGCGGCGCACGATTTGGCACTCGTACTGAGGAACGAGGCGGAACTCGCCGAGGCGGTGGCGCTGGTGGAGGAGGCCCAGAAGAGGGCCGGGGTCTGACCCGCGCGAGCGGCTGTCGCGGGTCGGACCTGCCTGGACGGTGCCTTTCGGGGCGATGTCCCGCGCGGGCGGTGACCCGGGCGGGCGGTGAGGTGTGCGGGCGGCCGTCGCTCCGCCCGGCGGGAGGCGGCGGCGCTACAGCGACGCTATGACGCGGTCCGCCAGGATGTAGACGTTCTCCTCGCCGCACGCGAACGTGAGCGCGTACGCGCCCGAGACGCCCGAGCCGCCCAGCAGCACCGGCGTCTCGCCCGCGCGCAGGGCCGCGGCCAGCCGCTCCGCGGTCTCGCGGTGGCCCGGGGTCATGCAGAGCGTCGTCCCGTCCGTGAAGACGTAGACGTCGAGGGTGCCGAGCGGGCCCGGACGGACGTCCGCCAGTTCGGTGCGGGACTCGGCGAGTTCCTCCAGGCAGGCCACCGTGCGTTCGTGGTCGTTCGCGACGGGTGACTGGACCGGTACGAAGTCCGGGTGCGAGGGATGACGGCGGCGGGCGGCGGCCAGTTCGGGAGAGTCCCCGGTGGCGCCTCCCTGCGTGAAGTCCTTGGGGGAGAACTCCTCGGCGTCCAGGTCGGGCTCGGTGACCGTCTCCAGGTACTCCAGTCCCACGAAGTCCGAGGGGCGGGCCGTGAAGAGTTCGCTGTCGGTCAGACCGAGCAGCGAGGGCGCGTCCGAGGCGTCACGTGCCTCCTGGGCGGCCCAGAAGGCACGGGCCTCGGCGAGTTCCCGTTCCCGCTCCTCGGCGAGTGCCTCGGTCACCGCGGCGCGTATCTCGTCGGTGTCCGCGGCCGAGCGGGCGGCGGGCACGAGACCGTGCGCGACACCGGCGCGGTTCTCGGCGAGTTCGTTGCGCAAGGCTGCTACCTGCCGGCGCAGACCCAGCAGGGTGCGCAGAACGGCGACGCCCACGGCCGCGGTCGCGGCGGTGGTGAGCAGCAAAGCAATCGGCATGGCGCTCACTGACGTACTCCCGGTTCAAAGTCGACCCCCGACTTCCTACATCAGCTTGAAGGCCGGACTACCGAGCTGTCAGTGCGTAACGTCACGAATAGGACAGGGCTTTGGGCCACGGGTTTGCCTACGCAACGGCTCTGACCTGCGTGAATCGCTCTCCAGGGGGAGATAGGTCACATCTTGGAGGGGATTGGATCACAAATCGGCCCGGAGTCCCGGTGGCGACCGGGATCCGGGCCGATCCGATCACGCTGGGTCCAACCGCGGTCACTCGTAAGGATGATGCGCGGCCCCGGCGTGGACGATCGTGGATCAGCTGAGGCGTTCGATGACCATCGCCATGCCCTGGCCGCCGCCGACGCACATCGTCTCCAGGCCGAACTGCTTGTCGTGGAACTGGAGGGAGTTGATGAGCGTGCCGGTGATGCGGGCGCCGGTCATGCCGAAGGGGTGGCCGACGGCGATGGCGCCGCCGTTCACGTTCAGCTTGTCCAGCGGGATGTCCAGGTCGCGGTAGGACGGGATCACCTGGGCGGCGAAGGCCTCGTTGATCTCGAACAGGTCGATGTCGTCGACGGTGAGGCCGGCGCGCCGCAGCGCCTGCCTGCTGGCCTCGACCGGGCCGAGGCCCATGATCTCGGGGGAGAGGCCGGTGACACCGGTGGACACGATGCGGGCGAGCGGGGTGAGGCCGAGCTCGCGGGCCTTCGTGTCGGACATGATCACGAGGGCGGCGGCGCCGTCGTTGAGCGGGCAGCAGTTTCCGGCGGTGACGAGTCCGTCCGGGCGGAAGACGGGCTTGAGGCCCTGCACGCCCTCCAGGGTGACGCCGGCGCGCGGGCCGTCGTCCTTGCTGACGACCGTGCCGTCGGGGGTCGTGACCGGGGTGATCTCGCGCTCCCAGAAGCCGTTCTTGATGGCTTCCTCGGCGAGGTTCTGCGAGCGGACGCCGAACTCGTCCATGTCCTGGCGGGTGACGCCCTTGATCCGGGCCAGGTTCTCGGCGGTCTGGCCCATCGCGATGTACGCGTCCGGGACGAGGCCGTCCTCGCGGGGGTCGTGCCAGGTCGAGCCCTCGGACTCGGCGACGGCCTTCGTGCGGGCCTCGGCCTCGGCGAAGAAGGGGTTGCGCGTGTCGGGCAGGGAGTCGGAGTTGCCCTTGGTGAAGCGGGAGACCAGCTCGACGCCGGCCGAGATGAAGACGTCGCCCTCGCCGGCCTTGATGGCGTGCAGGGCCATGCGGCTGGTCTGGAGGGACGAGGAACAGTAACGGGTGATCGTGCAGCCCGGGAGGTGGTCCATGCCCATCTGCACGGCGACGATGCGGCCGAGGTTGTTGCCCTGCTCGCCGCCGGGGAGGCCGCAGCCGAGCATCAGGTCCTCGATGTCCTTCGGGTCCAGCTCGGGGACCTTGGCGAGGGCGGCCTGGATGATCGTGGCGGTCAGGTCGTCGGGGCGGATGTCCTTCAGGGAGCCCTTGAAGGCGCGGCCGATCGGGGAGCGGGCGGCTGAGACGATCACGGCTTCGGGCATCACGGCTCCATGGGCACTCGGGGTGGACGGGCGGGACTGCTTGGGAAGTTACCCGTCCGTACCGGCCAGGTCACCGCTCCGGTCGTGTGACTCCGGCCGCACTTTTCTAAGCGCTTGCTTTTTCTGGCGGACCTTCCTCGCCCCCGCCGCCCCTGCCCGACCCGTCCCGTACCCGGGGGCGGCAGCACCCAGGGGACGGGCCGGCTCAGGCCGAGGGCGTCGGCGCGGGGTCCGTGGCGGGGACCCGCCGGCGCCGGCGGCGTTTGAGGAGGGCCCATGGTCCGCGCGGCCCCGTGGGCATGGCCGCCGTGACCTCCGTACCGGCCTCGGACGCCGCCTCCGCGGCCGCCCGCGCCACCGGCAGGAACCCTTCGCGGCGGGAGACGTCCGGCCGTTCCTCCTCGGCCGGCCACAGGCCGAGCGCCGCGCACACCGTGGGCAGTACCGCCATCGCCGCGGTCGCGTACCCCTCGGCGGAAGGGTGGTAGTTGTCGGGACCGAAGAGCTCGCGCGGGTTCGCCTCGAACTCGGGGCCCAGCAGATCACCCAGTGACACCGTCCGCCCGCCCTGCTCGACCGTCCCGATGGTCTGCGCGGCGGCGAGCTGCCGGGAGGCCCGTCGGGCCAGCCAGCGCAGCGGCTGCTGGACCTGCTCGACGGTGCCCAGGTCGGGACAGGTGCCGACCACGACCTCGGCGCCGGCGGTGCGCAGCCGGCGTACCGCCGCGGACAGGTGACGCACGGATCGCGTCGGCGGCATCCGGTGGGTGACGTCGTTCGCGCCGATCATGATCACGCAGATGTCGGGCACCCGCGCGGTGTCCGTGAGGGCGAGCGCCACCTGCCGGTCGAGGTCGTCGGACTGGGCGCCCGGCAGCGCGACGTTGCAGAGCTCGACAGGGCGTTCGGCCACCGCCGCGAGCCCGGAGGCCAGCAGCGCGCCGGGTGTCTGGCGGGGCCGGTGCACTCCCTGCCCCGCCGCGGTGGAGTCACCGAGCATCGCGAGCCGCAGCGGCGGGCCGTCCTGCGTCGCGTACGCGTACCCGTACAGACCGTTCGCGCGGGGCGCCTGACCGTGCCCGTTGCCCACATGGCGCTTCGCCAGCTGCACCTCGGCCAGGACGACACCGATCGCGGCGGCGCCCACCAGACCGATCCCGCCGCCGCCGTACGCCGCGCCCGCCGCGATCCGCCGTGCCACCCTCGCCCTCGACAAGCTCGTCATGCGTCGCCGCCACCTCCTCGTAGCCGTACAACCACTGCTTGCCCCGTGGAACGGGTCGGCCAATCTCAACGACACGTGAACGCCCACGTGGGGCCTTAGGCTGACGGGACCATCCCTTTAGAACGCAGCTCCGGAGACAACGGTGCAATTCCACGACTCGATGATCAGTCTCGTCGGCAACACCCCGCTGGTGAGGCTCAACAACGTGACCGCGGGCATCCAGGCGACCGTCCTGGCGAAGGTTGAGTACTTCAACCCGGGCGGATCCGTCAAGGACCGCATCGCCCTGCGCATGATCGAGGCCGCGGAGGAGAGCGGCGCCCTCAAGCCCGGCGGCACGATCGTCGAGCCCACCAGCGGAAACACCGGGGTCGGACTGGCGATCGTGGCCCAGCAGAAGGGCTACAAGTGCATCTTCGTCTGCCCTGACAAGGTCTCCACCGACAAGATCAACGTGCTGCGGGCGTACGGCGCCGAGGTCGTCGTCTGCCCGACGGCCGTCGACCCGGAGCACCCGGATTCGTACTACAACGTGTCCGACCGGCTCGTCCGTGAGACGCCCGGCGCCTGGAAGCCGGACCAGTACTCCAACCCGCACAACCCGCTCTCGCACTATCACTCCACCGGCCCCGAGCTGTGGGAGCAGACGGACGGGCGGATCACCCATTTCGTCGCGGGCGTGGGCACCGGCGGGACGATCTCCGGCACCGGGCGGTACCTGAAGGACGCGAGCGACGGCAAGGTGCAGGTCGTCGGCGCCGACCCCGAGGGGTCCGTGTACTCGGGCGGCTCCGGGCGGCCGTACCTCGTCGAGGGCGTCGGTGAGGACTTCTGGCCGACGGCGTACGACCGGACGGTCGCGGACGAGATCGTCGCCGTGTCCGACAAGGACTCCTTCCAGATGACGCGGCGGCTCGCGAAGGAGGAGGGCCTGCTCGTGGGCGGGTCCTGCGGCATGGCCGTGGTGGCCGCGCTGCGCGTGGCCGAGCGGCTCGGACCCGACGACGTCGTGGTCGTCCTGCTGCCCGACAGCGGGCGCGGCTACCTCAGCAAGATCTTCAACGACGAGTGGATGGCGGACTACGGGTTCCTGGAGGACACGGGCCCGAGCGCGCGGGTCTGCGACGTGCTGAGCGACAAGGCGGGCGGCACCATCCCCTCGCTCGTCCACATGCACCCGGACGAGACGGTCGGCGAGGCCATCGAGGTGCTGCGTGAGTACGGCGTCTCGCAGATGCCGATCGTCAAGCCGGGCGCCGGCCACCCGGACGTGATGGCCGCCGAGGTCGTCGGGTCCGTGGTCGAACGCGAGCTGCTCGACGCGCTGTTCACCCAGCGCGCCTCGCTGCAGGACCCGCTGGAGAAGCACATGTCGGCGCCTCTGCCGCAGGTCGGCTCCGGTGAGCCGGTCGGCGACCTGATGTCCGTGCTCGGCACCGCCGACGCCGCCATCGTGCTGGTCGAGGGCAAGCCCACCGGCGTGGTCAGCCGCCAGGACCTGCTGTCCTTCCTCGCCAAGGGCGGCGCCCGACAGTAGGGACGGTCCGGAGCGCCCGGCCTGGGCGACAACGCCCCGGCCGGAAGGGTTTCCGCAGGTGACCGGGGGGAAATCTCCGGAAGTTCCCCTCCTGGGAGGGATCTTCCGGTCTTTCCCCGAGGACTTCGCGGAAGTGGTACGAGCGTGTCACGTCCGCGCAGCACCCGCTTAACACACGTCCGGCACATTGGTGGATGTCGGCAGGGCGGGAGCGGCTCCCCGCCCCGGCCGGCACCAAAACGGCGCCAAGGACCTCCGGAGCGGCTCCCGGACCTCCATGGACGCCAAGGACGCGCAAGCCCGGCCCTGACCCGGCCCGCGTCCCTCGCGGGGACCGCCGTCGTCCCGCCCCCCGGCAACGGGGGTGCGGCGGTCCCCGCGCAATACGTCGGAAGGGCCCGGCACCCCCGAGGGTGCCGGGCCCTTCCGTTTCCTCCGCCTCGCCGTTTCCTCGTGTGCCCGTGTGCCCGGGGCAGGACCCGTTCCTCGTGTCCGGTGCCCCTCGCCCGGGTCAGTCCTCCCAGTCCGACGTCTCCTTGCGGCGGCGGCCGAAGAAGCCCGGGGAGACACGCGCGGCCTGCACCACGTTGACCCCCACGATGCCGATCCAGGCGACGAGCAGTCCGGGCAGGTGGGCGATCCCGCCGCCGATCGCGGACAGCGGGACCGCCAGGACCAGCGAGACGATGCCGAAGCCGAAGCGTTCGCCCCACGAATCGGTCCCCTGTGGTGAGCGCGCGCCGCGGGCCACCACCATCTGCTGCTCGGCGAGCTGTCGCCGCACCCTTCGGTCGACCGCCCCGTCGAGTCGCTGCTCGACCTTCTCCAGGAAGGAGTCGACGAGCGCGGATTCGTACTCGTCGCCCAACTCCCTGCGCGCGTGCAGAGTGGCGTCGAGTTCCTTCTTCAGTTCGGCGTCGCCGCCCGCTTCCCTACCGGTCATGGTGTTCACGGTAGGGAGCGGAAGCCCCCGTGGCACTGGGGATAGCCCCCCTCTTGGGGAGGGGCCGCACCCCCGTACGGGGTGATCCCGGGCGATCCCGGTCGGCTCCGCGCCGGTTGCCCGTTCAGGCGGCGGGAAGGTCCAGCGGGCGCAGCTCGTCCGCGTACGAGACGGAGATCCGGCGCATCAGACCGTCCTCGGTGATGTCGTACTGGCCCAGCCGCCACAGGGGCGGCGAGTACGCGTGCAGCGAGACCGCGTCGTCGGTGGCGCCGGTGAGGCGGTGGATGTGCTCGGGGCCGAAGCAGAAGGACTCGCCCGCGCCGACCGTGACGGACGGATGGCTGCCGCCTATGCGCGGGTTGGTCTCGTTCAGCCCGCCCTGGACGACGGCGACGGCGCCCGAGGAGATGTCGTGGTCGTGCCACCCGGTGTCGTTCTGCCGGGTCCAGCACAGCAGCCAGACGTCGACGTACTCGTCGCGGTACAGCGAGGCGTAGTGCCGCTCCTCGTCGGAGAACGCGACCTGTTCGCGCCAGCGGTCGGGGCGGGTCGCGAGATCGTCGACGAGGGCCTGGAGTTCGCGCTTGTCGAGCGTGCGGTCCGGCAGGGCCTGGTACGTCATGGGGTGGCTCCCTTCAGCATGCGGTCGGGGTTGGCGGTGCGCAGGGCGTGGACGGCGGCGTCCGCGCCGAGGTCGGGGACGACGGGGGTCGCGTAGGGGCGGTCGCTGCCGCTGACGACCACGTCGATGCCGACGGCCCGGACGAGCGCGTCCACCGCGCGGGTTCCGTAGGAGGAGGTCTCGTAGAAGACGTCGAAGTCGATCTCGCCGCGCCCGCCGCCGCGGGCCGCGAGCCGCTCGCCGTGCAGCGGGGCGAGGCCCGCGAGGGCGGCGAAGCAGACACGCAGCCGGGGGTGGCGGGCGCGGCCGAAGGCGCGGAAGGCGAACCAGGCCGCGTGCATCTGGTGGAGGTAGGGCACCAGCGCCGGCCACCAGGGCGGGGCGTGCGGGGTCGGTGGCGCCGCGCCCGGGTGCACGAACAGCGGTTTGTCCTCGCGGGCCAGGACGTCGAGGAGCGGTGCGTGGCGCTCCCAGCCGGCCGCGTCCAGCAGTGCGGTGGCGGGGAGTTGGAGGCCGGCGCAGCCGCGGCGGAGTTCCCGTTCGACCGCCTCGGGGTCAGGCGCGGACAGACAGGGGGAGGCCCAGACGCCGAAGGGTGCGGGGAGGGCGAGCGCGCCGTCGTGGAAGGCGGCGAGCAGGGGCGCGGCGTCGGCGGGAGGCAGGAACTCGATGCCGAGAGGGCTGGAGAGGGAGACCAGGGCCAGGTCGAGGCCGTCGGCGTGGGCGAGCGCGGTACGGGCGGTGAGGTCGTGGTCGGCCGGGTCGACCTCGTAGGGCGGTTCGCCCGTCAGATGCAGGGTCCAGCCGTCGAGGCGCGGGGGTGCGGTGCGGGCGCGCAGCAGCTCGGTGAACGCGGGCGGCCATATGTGCTGGTGGACGTCGGTGGGCACGCGGCGGTCCTTGGAAGGAGTCCTGGAGGAGGGGCGGGAGGGGCAAGGCGCGGGCGTGGCTCGGGAAGAGGTGGGTCCGAGTCAAGTTAACCGCTTCACTTATGCGCTTAACTTAAGCGGTTAACAAGGTGTCGTGTCAAGCATGCGCCCGCGGCGCGGACGCCTCCCGGTAGGCTTTCCGGCATGGCCAGGCCCAATAAGCGCACCACCCTCCGGGAGGTGGCCGAGGCCACGGGTCTCTCCACCGCCGCCGTCTCCTACGCCCTGCGCGGCAAGCACGTCTCGAAGGAGACCGAGGAGCGGGTGCGCAAGGCCGCGGCCGAGCTCGGTTACGAGGCGGATCCCATCGCCCGCGCGCTGGCCAGCGGTCGTACCAGCATGGTCGGCGTCCTCGCGGGGGACCTTCAGGACCTGTGGCAGCAGCAGCTGATGGCGGCGATCGGCCGGGAGTTGCTGGCCGGTGACCGTTACGCGCTGATCCTGGACGCCGGCGGGGATCCCGACCGCGAGCTGGTGCTCGCCAAGCAGTTGCGTGACCAGCGGGTGGACGCGCTGCTGGTGTCGCCGGTGAACCCCTCGGCCGAGGGGTGGGCGGCGATCGCCGACGCGTTGCCGGTGGTGGCCGTCGGGGACTCGCTCAGCGCGGCCCGTACGGCGGGGCAGGTCATCTTCGACAACCGGGCCGGTATCGACGCCGTGCTGGAGTATCTGCACGGTCTCGGCCACCGCCGGGTGACGGTGCTGACGCCGACCCGGCCGAGCACGCCGGACCGGCCCGCCGACGTGTATGTGGGCGAGGCGGCCGAGCGGCTCGGGTTGCGGGCCGAACTGGTGCCGTGTGCGCAGGAGTTGGGGGAGGCGACGGTGGTGGCGCGCCGGCTGCTGGACGGGCCCCGGCCCGCGACCGCCGTGTTCTGCTTCTCCGACTCGCTGGCCTACGGGGTGTACGCGGCGGCGGCCGAGGCCTCGCTGGTGGTCGGGCGGGACGTGTCCGTGGTGGGGTTCGACGACCATCCCGTCTCGCGGGTGCTCACGCCGCCGTTGACCACGGTGGACTGGGGGTTGTCGGAGATCGCCGCGGAGGCTGCGAGGTTGACCGTCGCGGCGATCGAGGGGAAGCGGGTGCGGAGGAAGAGGATTCTCTGTGCGCCTCGGATGAGTGAACGGGGGTCGGCCGTACGGGTGTAGTCCCACGGGGGTTTTCTCGCCCCCGCCGCCCCTACCCTCCCCCAAGCTCTCGGCTTCGCTCGAGCAGGGGGGACCCCCATCGTCCCGTACCTGAGGGCTCCGCCCCCAGCCCCCCGCCAGGGGGCGCTGCGCCCCCTGGACCCCGCCATCGCCCGAAGGGCTCGTCCTCAAGCGCCGGACGGGCTGAAAATCTCCAGCCCAGGCCCGCACCACCAAGCCCGTCCGGCGCAGGGCACTCAAGGCCGACGCGGGGGTCTGGGGGCGGCAGCCTCCAGGGCGGGGAAGGGTCGGTCAGGGGCGACGGGGGCGACGGGGGCGACGGGGGCGAAAAAAGGGCCGGTCAGCTCAGTTTCTTGGATTTCAGCCATGCGTCCGCGACCTCGTCCGGGTCCTTCTTCTCCTTGTCCACCAGGCGGTTGAGCGTGGTCAGCTCCTCGGAGGTGAGGACGTTGCCGAGGGACGCCAGCGCCTTGCGGACCTTGGCGTCGGCCTTGCGGGAGGCGATGAGCGGGACGATGTGCTGGGACGGGATCAGGTTCAGCGGGTCGGTGAGGACGACCCAGCCGTTCTCGATGACGTCCACGTCCGTGGTGAAGACGTTCGCGACGTCGATGTCCCCCTTCTTCAGGGCGCCCTTGACCAGCGGCCCGGAGGAGTCGAGGGACTTGAACTCCTTGAACTCGACGCCGTAGCGGTCCTTGAGGCCCACCGCGCCGACGACCCGCTTCTTCATCTCGGCCGCGGCGCCCAGGACCAGCTTCCCGTTGGCCTTGCGCAGGTCGGCGAGGCTCTTCAGACCGTACTTGTCGGCGGTCTCCCGGGTGACCGCGAAACTGTCGCGGTCCTCGGCCGCCGCGTACGGCAGGACCTCCAGGCCGGCGGGCAGCACGGTCGTCAGCGTGTTCTGCATGGCGCCGGCCTCGGTGTCCGTGGCCTTCTGGTCCAGGTAGAGGAGCAGGCTGCCCTGGTACTCGGGGAGCAGGTCGATGTCGCCGCCCTCCAGCGCGGGCACGACGATCTCGCGCGAGCCCAGGTTGGGGCGGACCTTCGCGCTGATGCCCGCGGCCGAGAGGACACCCGCGTACAGGTAGCCGAGGATCTGGTTCTCGGTGAAGTTGGCGGTGCCGATGGTCAGGCCGCCCGCGCTGGATCCGGAGCCGCCGCCGCTGCCGCCGCCCGGGTTGTCGAGCGAGGTGATGCCGCTGCCGCAGGCGGCCAGGGCGGGGACGGAGGCCGCGGCGAACAGGCCCCCGAGCAGAGTCCTACGGTTCATGGTTCTTCGGCTCCTCAGTGGGCGGCGGCGGTACGGAGATGACGGAAGAGGTAGCGCTGGAGTCCGGCCAGCGCGAGGTCGAGCACCACGGCGACGACCGCCACCAGGACCGCGCCGCCGAGGACCTGGACGAGGTCGCGCTGCGCCAGGCCGTCGAAGACGTACCGGCCCAGGCCGCCGAAGCTGACGTACGCGGCGATCGTGGCGGTGGACACCACCTGGATGAGGGAGAGACGCAGGCCCGTCATGATCAGGGGGAGGGCCAGCGGGATCTCCACCTGGAAGAGGACCTGGTGACCGCGCATGCCCTGGCCGCGGGCCGCGTCCTTGACCTCCGGGTCGACGGCGCTCATGCCCGCGTAGGTGTTGGTGACGATGGCCGGTACGGCGAGGACGACCAGGGCCACGTACACCGACCACAGCGACAGGCCGCTGATCAGGAAGACCAGGACGACCAGGCCCACGGTGGGCAGCGCGCGGCCGAAGGAGGACAGGTTGATGGCGAGGAACGCGCCCCTGCCGGTGTGACCGATCAGCAGCCCGAGCGGCAGCGCGATCGCGGCCGCGATGAGCGTGGCGAACAGGGAGTACTCCAGGTGCTCGGCGATCCGGTGCGCGATGCCGTCGGTGCCGGCCCACTGGTCGCCGCTGACCAGCCACTTGGCGAGGTTCTCGAAGAGTTCGTACATGTCAGGCTCGCCGCCTCGTCCAGGGGGTGAGTACGTACTGGACCGCGACCAGCAGCGCGTCCGCGACCAGGGCCAGCAGCAGGGTCAGCACGACGCCGACGATCACCGGCGTCGGGAAGTTGCGCTGGAAGCCGTCCGTGAAGAGCTGGCCGAGTCCGCCGTCGCCGATGTAGGTGGCGACGGAGACCAGGGAGATCGACATCACCGTCGCGATGCGGACGCCCGCCATGATCACCGGGAGGGCGAGCGGGAGTTCGACGGTGAGGAGGGTGCGCAGCGGGCGGGTGCCCATGGCCTTCGCGGCCTCCTTGGTCTTCACGGGGACCGAGTCGAGTCCTTCGACGGTGTTCCGCAGCAGGACGACGAGGGAGTAGACCGTCAGGCCGATGACCGTGGTGGTGCGGGTCAGGCCGCTCACCGGGAGCAGGAGGACGAAGATCGCGATCGAGGGGATCGTGAAGAGGACGTTCGAGAGGCCGAGGAGCACCCCGCGCAGGGCGCGCACCCGGTGGGCCACGACGGCCAGCGGGAGGGAGATCAGCAGTCCGAGGAAGACGGCGGAGAGTGCGGCCTGCAGGTGCGAGAGGGTCAGGGAGGCCAGGTCGTCGGTGTGGTCGCCCAGCCAGGACCAGTCGATGGTCATATGGCGACGTCCGCGGTGCCGTGGGCCCTGGCGGCGTGCTCGTGGATGTCGTCGCGGGACGTGACGCCGGTCAGCGCGCCCTGTGCGTCGACCCGCGCCACCAGACCGGTCGGCGAGGCGATCGACTCGTTCAGGGCGGCGAGCAGGGAATCCCCGTCCCGCAGCGGCCGCACGGGGAAGGTGGTGTCCCCGGACGTGGAGCGCCAGCTCCGCGGGTGGCGGTCCTCGTCGAGTACGAGGGTCCAGGCACCGCCCTCGGGGGCCGGGCCCTGCGGGACGTCGGCGAGGTTCTCCAGCGAGAGGAGCTTCAGGCCCCGCTCGGCACCGAGGAAGTCGGCGACGAAGTCGTCCGCCGGGCGGGCGAGCAGTTCGGCGGGGCTCGCGCACTGCACCAGGTGGCCGCCGGTCCGGAAGATCGCGATCTGGTCGCCGAGCCGGACGGCCTCGTCGACGTCGTGCGTGACGAAGACGATGGTCTTGTTCAACTCCTTCTGCAACCGCAGCAGTTCGTCCTGGAGCTGGGTGCGCACCACCGGGTCGACCGCGCCGAAGGGTTCGTCCATGAGCAGGACGGGCGGGTCGGCGGCGAGTGCGCGGGCGACGCCGACGCGCTGCTGCTGGCCGCCGGAGAGCTGGTGCGGGTAGCGCTTGCCGGCGTCGGCGGCCAGACCGACCGTCTCCAGCAGTTCGGCCGCCCGGGCGCGGGCCTTCCTACGGCCCCAGCCCAGCAGCAGCGGCACGGTGGCGATGTTGTCGAGCACCGTGCGGTGCGGGAAGAGGCCGGACTGCTGGATGACGTAACCGATGGAACGGCGCAGTTCGGCGGCGTCCCGCTCCAGGACGTCCTTGCCGCCGACACGGATGGTGCCGGAGGTCGGATCGACCATCCGGTTGATCATCCTCAGCGTGGTGGTCTTACCGCAACCGGAGGATCCGACGAGGACGGTCACGCCACCTTCCGGCATTTCCAGAGAGAGGTCGTGGACTGCGGTGGTGCCGTTGGGGAAGCGCTTGTGGACCGTGTCGAACTGGATCATGAGGTGTCCCTTGCCCGGTCTGCATATCGTCATGCAGAGTTCTCTGTACCTGAATAGGTTGTCAACGGTCCGGCGTTAATCACTGGTTACTTGTGGCCGCCAGGCAAGATTCAATGTCGGGATTGAGGGGAGTTCGGGCTCTATGTCGTCTCGGAATGTGGACACGTTCGACGCGGTGGACGCACCGGTCCCGGCCGGGCTCGTGGTCCTTGACGGGTGCGGCGCCGGTGTCGCGGACATCGTCCGGCTCGCCGACGGCACCGCGCACCCGGTTCCCGGCACCGAGGCGATGAAGCGCGTCGAGCTGTCCTGGGACGCCGCCCGGCAGATCGCCGCGACCGGCCGGGTCTACGGCCGCTCCACCGGCGTCGGTGCCAACCGGAACGAGGACGTGCCGACCGAGGCCGCCGCCGAGCACGGTCTGCGGCTGCTGCGCAGCCACGCCGGCGCGATCGGCGAGGAGCTCCCCGCCCGGCAGATACGGGCCATGCTCGCCGTCCGCGCCAACCAGGTGCTGGCGGGCGGAGCGGGCCTGCGGCCCACCGTCGTCACCGCCCTGTGCGAGGCGCTGGAGGCCGGGGCGTACCCCGTGGTGAACGAGTTCGGATCGGTCGGCACCGGGGACATCGCGGCGCTGGCCCAGCTCGGACTGGCGCTGGTGGGGGAGCACCGGTGGAGGGGAACGGGCGCTCCGCGACCCCAGCCCCTCGACAACAACGACGCGCTCGCGCTGATCAGCAGCAACGCGCTCACCCTCGGACAGTCCGCCCTCGCCCTGCACGAGCTGCGCGGGCTGATCGGCGCCACCCAGGTCGTCGCCGCGCTGTCGCTGCTGGCCGTGGACGGTTCGCACGAGGCGTACGCCGCCCCGGTGCACGCCGCGCGACCGCACCACGGGTCCGGCGAGGTGGCCCGGCGGATGCGGGAGCTGATCGGTGCCGCCGACCGGCCCACCCCGCCGCTCGGGCGGATCCAGGACCCGTACGGCTTCCGGTGCGTCCCGCAGATCCACGGGCCCGCGCACGACGCCGCGGACGCGCTCGACGACGTCCTCCGGATCGAGATCAACGCCGCCGCCGAGAACCCCCTGATCTCCGCCGAGGACATGGCCGCCTACCACCACGGCGGCTTCTATCAGGCCCAACTCGCCCTCGCGCTGGACCACTTCAGGCTGGCGGTCACCCAGGTGGCACGGCTGTCCACCTCGCGCCTGTCCACCCTCAACGAACCCGCCTACACCCGGCTGCGCCCCTTCCTCGCCGACAACGAGCCCGCGTCCTCCGGGGTGATGATCCTGGAATATGCCGCCGGCGCCGCCCTCGGTGACCTGCGGGCCTTCTCCGCGCCCGCCTCGCTCGGCCACGCTGTACTCTCCCGGGGCGTCGAGGAACAGGCGAGTTTCGCCTCGCTCGCCGCACGGCAGACACTGCGGGCGTGCGGTGCCTACCGTCTCGTCGTCGGCTGTGAACTGGTCGCCGCCGTACGGGCGCTGCGCCAGCGCGACCTGCGGCCCGACCCGGAGCTGCCGGCCGGACGGGCGCTGGAACTGGCCGAGTCGGTGCTCGGCCCCGACCAGGCCGACCGGCCGCTCACCGACGACGTGACGGCGGCGGCCGCGCTGCTCGACCGGTTCACGGACATCTGGAGGGGGAGCGGATCATGAGCGTGGACAGGGACATGAACGTGACGGACAGCCCGGCCGGGCGCCTTCAGGCGCTCTTCGAGGGGCACCGGCTGACACCGACCCAGCGGCGCATCGCGCACAGCATGGTGCGGCGCGCCGCCGACGTGCCGTTCCTGTCGAGCGTCGAACTCGCCGAACTCGCGGGCGTCAGCCAGCCGTCCGTGACCCGTTTCGCGGTCGCGCTCGGCTTCGACGGCTACCCGGCGCTGCGCCGGCACCTGCGCGAGGTCGCGCCCACCGAACAGGCGGCGGCCCCGGGCTCGTACAACGAGTACCAGCAGGCCGTCGAGGCGGAGATCGAGAATCTGAAGCACCTCGCCGCGGTGCTCGCCGACCCGCGCCCGGTGCAGCGTGCGGGGCGCCTGCTGGCCGCCTCCCGTCCGCTGCCCGTGCTCGGGCTGCGGGCCGCGGCCTCCCAGGCGTACGGCTTCGCGTACTTCGCCGCCAAGGTCCACCCCGACGTACGGCTGCTGCACGAGGGCGGCACCATGCTGCACGACCGCGTCGACGCGGCCGTGCGCGCCGGGGCGACCGCCCTGCTCTGTTTCGCGCTGCCCCGCCACCCGCGTGAGGTCGTGGACTCCCTCGGCTACGCGAAGGAGGCGGGCCTGACGGTCGTCACGGTCGCGGACTCCGCCTTCGCGCCGGTGGCCAAGGTGTCGGACCTGCTGCTGCCCGCCGCCGTCGGCACCGGCCTCGCCTTCGACACGGCCTGCGCCCCCATGCTGCTCGGCCGCGTGCTGCTGGAGGCGATGTGCGACGACCTGCCGGACGCCCAGGCACGGCTGGAGGAGTTCGACACCCGCGCCTCGGCCCGCGGGCTGTTCGTCGAATAGCCGACGTGGTCCTGGTGGGGCCCGGCCGCCGGGTGAGGCCCCGCGTCCGCGGCTCGGCCCGGTCCCTTTGGCGGGGCCCTGGGCGCGTGGGGCCCCCTGGGGAGGGTCCGGAGGTGAGCGGCCGCTGTTCTCAGACTCGTCTCACCTTCGCTCGTTAGCGTGCCCGCCCTGAGACGCTGACGGCGGACGAAAGGGAGGCGGAAGGTGGCGCACGGAGGGCAGGGACTGGCTCGGACGGCCGTCGTCGTGAGGGCGGGGGCGGCACCGCTGTGGTGGTGCGGAGTGTTCGCGGCGGGTGGCGGAGTGCTGGTACCGGGCCTGACCGGACGGCGTATCGGCGTCCTGGCAGGCGCCGCGCTGTTCGTCGTGACCGCCGCCGCGGTCGCGTGCGCCCGCAGGAAGCGGTACGCCGCGCTGGTGCGCTCCGCGGCCCGTGCGGGCAAGCACGACGTGCTGCAGGACCGGGCCGTGACGATACGCAACTGGCGCCGCGGTCACCGCTGGTGGCTGCTGCTCGCCTTCGTGGCCGCGCTGGGCAGCTCCTTCGCCCTGCCCGCGGCGGGCGGCATGCTGCTGGCCGGCGCGGGCACCGGCCTGTGGCTGAAGGCCGGCTGGCTCGGGCGCCGCGAACGCGCCGGTGAGGCGTTGATCTGGGTACGGGTCGACTGGCTCGGCCGGGGCTACGGCGCCCCCGCGGGCAAGCCGGTCAAGGCCTGCCGGGCCACCGGTGTGGCGGCCGGCGACGCCGCGCCCGGAGGAGCGCGACGTCGCTGACCGGATACCGGCCCGGCCGTCTACACCGGCCCGGCCGTCTACACCTCGAGGTCCGCCTCGATCCTCTTCAGCTGGTGCCTGGCCATCGCCAGGTTGGCACGCTTCGCGTCGAGCACCAGGTACAGGAAGAGCCCGTTGCCGCCGCGCCCCTTCATCAGCCGGATCAGGTGGTACTGGTCGGACAGCGTGATCAGGATGTCCTCGATCTCGCCCTTCAGGCCGAGGTGCTCCATGGTGCGCAGTTTCGCGCGGACGACGTCGGTGTTGCCGGCCGCCGCGACGGTGAGGTCGAAGCCCTTGCTGCCGCCGATCGTGCCCAGCGCCATGCCGCTGGTGTAGTCGACGAGAGCGGCTCCGGTCGCACCCTCGATGGACGCCAGCGCCTCTTTCAGCGCGGTTTCGGTGTTGGTCATGGTGTGGTTCTCCCTCTCAGCTTTCCGATGTGCGTGGGGTGTTGGGTGTAGGAGTGGTCGATGTACGGGACGTGCCGCGCGCGGGGCGGGCGCGCGTGGGCAGCGACGTGGTCCGGGTGGGAGCCCTCGCCGGGGTGACCGGCTCGCCGCGCGCCGTCGCGGCCTCCACGAGCTCGCCGATCCGGCTGCCGGAGCGCCGCCCCTCCAGATGGAGCCGGCCGACGTTGACCCGGTCCTGGGCCAGCAGCGTGAGGACGGCGGAGGTACCCGCCGCGTACGTCGCCACATAGCCGTCGACGCCGCGTACCAGCAGCTCGCGGAAGTCGCCCTGCCCGGTGGCGTCCGCCATCCGCACGGCGACCCCCAGCGCGGCCGCGGTGAGCGCGGCCATGCCCTCGGGCTCCACTCCCGGCGTGTCGTGGGCGAGCACGAGACCGTCGACGCTGGCCGCCAGAGCACCGGTCAGCTGGGGCACGCGGGCCCTCAACCGGTGCAGCTCGTCGAGGACTTCGGGTTCCGCCGCCATCAGCAGTCTCCTCTCGGCACGCTGTCGCAGCGCGCGGATCACAGGGCCTCCCGTCGTTCCGGGGTCACAGCGCCTCCAGCGCGTCTCGCAGCCGGCGCAGCAGGGCGACGTCGGGATCGGCGGAGGACTGGGTGAGCACAGTGGGTACCGGGGCCCGCTCCGGCGGGTTCGCCGCCGTCAGGACTCCGGCGGCGGCCAGCCGGCGGACGTCGACCAGGGTGTGGAAGGCCGGCCGCCCCAGGGCGAGCGAGATGTCCGAGGCCGTACGCAGGCCGTCCACCCGACCGAGCACGGCCCACTGCCTGAGCGGGACCGACGGCTCGCAGGCGCGCCGGGAGCGCGCCAGCGGCGCGGTGTCCGTCGCGGGGTCGGGCCAGAGGCGGTGCAGCAGCTGACGGCGGCGCACCGTCTCGCGCTCCAGCGCGGCCACCGGTACGGGGCGTACCGGACCGAGCCAGTGCGCGGCCCCGTACCGGAACCGGGCCGGGGTGCTGCTCGGCCCCAGCACGAAGTACGCCGCGTCGTACAGCGCCCCGAGGTGGCACAGTTCGAGCGCGCCCTCGGCGATCCGGCCGCGTTCCACCAGGAACCGGCCGACCCGGCGTCGCGCGCCGGCCTCCGCGACCGCCTCCCGCCAGGCCTCCGCCTCCACCACTCCGCGCGCGGTGAGCAGGACGTCGAGCGAGGGGGTGGCGGGGCTCTCGGCGTGCACGACGTCTCCGTCGCAGAGGTAGAGCACACCGCGCTCGCGCACCAGTACGCCGGTGGCGCGCTCGGCGGCGAGCCGGCTGAGCATCGGAGAGACGGCGCCGACGGGATCCACCCCCTTCTCGCGCACCGGCAGTTCGAGCGGGGGCGGTGTTCTGACCGTGGTCATCCCAGTACCAGCCGTCCGGCCATCTCGCCGAGCCTGATCCTGGCCAGCGCGAGATTGCCGTCCGCCCGGTCCAGCCACAGGTGCAGGAAGACGCTGCTGTCGAAGGTGGTCCTGACGAAGCGCAGCAGGTGGTAGCTGTCGCGGTTGCTGATGATCAGGTCCTCGACCGGTGTCTCCTGCTCGGACCAGTCGGAACCGTCGGCCGGGGCGAACGCCTTGTGCTCGGCGGCGAGCCGGGCGAGCTCGGCGGCCTCGGCCGCGGTCGTCTCGTGGTCACCGCCCGGTGCGTCCCCGACCGTGCCCAGGGCCAGCCCGCTGGTCCAGTCGACCACCGCGGCACCCCGGGCACCAGGCAGTCGCATGGCTTCCAGCAGGCACTCGTCGATTCCGGGCACCGTCTATCCCCTCCCGCCAAAGGGTTCGGCCGAGTGACGACGAAGTTACGCAACGTGTGCGTGGCGAGTGATGGAAATGGCATTTTCCTGTGGAACATGCCCGCTGGTGACTAAGGTGGGTCGACTGACTACATTTTCCGGCGGGCGGGCGTCCGCTCGAAGACCTCCCGGGGGGCGTCCGTGAGCCCGCCGGGGCGCGCGGCGGGCCCGCGCGCGCTGCTGTCCGGCCCTACAGTCCCGAGAGCGCGGACGGCTGGGCCCCGCCCGACTCCGCGACGATCTCGGCGACGGTCTGCGGCTCCCGTACGACCGCGAAACGCATCCCCGGGTTCCCTCGTCCGTCCGCGTCCCGGCCGTCGCCGGCCGGTGCGTAGCCGTGGATGCCCGGACGGGCCAGGGAGTTGTACGCGTAGTGGTGCGCGAAGTAGTACGCGCCCGTGTCCAGCGCGGCCGCGTAGTCGCCCTGTTCGAGCAACGGCAGCGCGAGCCCCTCGGCGAGCAGGTCGCCCGCGAAACAGGCGGGGCCCGCGACGTCCTGCACCACGTCGGGTCCGGGCTTGGGCCGCCCCTTCGCGTCGTACGCGGCGATGCGCAGCGGCCAGGACGCGGGCGCGTACACCGTGCGGGCCGCGATCTGGACCCCGGCGTGCGTGACCGCGACGGGCCGGCCGCCGGCGGACTTCGCGTACTCGACCCGCGCGACCACGGTTCCGTGCTTGGCCAGCAGCGACCGTCCGAACTCGGTGACCAGTCCGTACCGCCCGTCGAAGAGCCCCGGCACGGCCTCGGCGAGCAGTCGCGCGTACTGCGCGTAGGTCGGGGACGTGGTGTCGGAGCCGAAGTTGACCGGCAGTCCGCCGCCGATGTCGAGGGTGTCGATCTGCCGCCGTCCGATGTGCCGGTTGATCTCCTCGGCGAGCGCGTACGTCTCGGCGATCCCCCGGGCCATCAGCGAGAGCGGGATTCCCTGCGATCCGGTGTGCGCGTGCAGCCGGGTCAGCCAGGGGCGGTCGGCGTACGCCCGGACGATCCACTCCCGGGCGCCCTCGTCGCGCAGCGCGACGCCGAACTTCGAGGTGGCCGTCGCGGTCGAGAGCGCCTCGATGGAACCGCCGCCGACCTGCGGGTTCACCCGGATCCCGAGAGGCGAGGCGGGGTTCGTGGTGCCGACCAGGGCGTCGAGGCGCCCCAGCTCCTGCGGGTTGTCCGCGTTGACGGCGATGCCCAGCGTCAGCGCCTCGCGCAGCTCGGCGGTCGTCTTGGCCGGGGAGTCGAGCACGGTCCGGGACGGCGGTACCCCGGCCGCCCGGGCGAGGGCCAGCTCCCCCGGGCTCGCCACCTCGGCGCCGATGCCGTGCTCGTGCAGCAGTCGCAGTACGGGCACGAGCGGGGTCGCCTTCACCGCGAAGGCGTGCAGGACGGGCGTGCCGGGCGCCGTCACGGCGTCGAAGGCCGCCCGCAGCGCCGCCGCCGAGGCCCTGATGCCGGGAACGTCGAGCAGCGCGATGATGGGGGACCCGGGTCCCAGCAGCCCCTGTTCCACGGCGGCCCGGACCGCTTCGTCGCGTCGCGCCACCCGGTCGGAGTCCGGCCCGGGCCCGCCCGCGGCAGGCCCGCCGCGGCCCTCGGGCGGCACGCTGTTCCCGCCCGTCCCGTCGCTCATCGGATCTCCCGGCCTGTCCCTGTCCGAACCCATACGTCCCAGCCAAACACCCACGGCGCGCCCGCGCTGGCCCACTCCTCTATTGACTAGCTCTATTCATGAAGCCAAGATGTGAATATCTGCTGCAACAGTTCGCCGCAGCGTCAGCCGGAACAGTTCCGCACAGGAGGCAGACCATGTCAGGACCCCGCCCCGTCCGAGCGCCGCGCGGTACGGAACTGAGTGCCCTGGGATGGCAGCAGGAAGCCGCGCTGCGGATGCTGCAGAACAACCTCGACCCCGAGGTGGCCGAACACCCCGACAAGCTCGTCGTCTACGGCGGCACCGGCAAGGCCGCCCGTGACTGGCGCTCCTTCGACGCCATGGTGCGCACCCTGCGGACCCTGAAGCAGGACGAGACGATGCTCGTCCAGTCCGGCCGTCCCGTCGGTGTCATGCAGACCCACGAATGGGCCCCGCGCGTCCTCATCGCCAACTCCAACCTGGTCGGCGACTGGGCCAACTGGGAGGAGTTCCGGCGCCTGGAGGCCCTCGGTCTCACCATGTACGGCCAGATGACGGCCGGCTCCTGGATCTACATCGGCACCCAGGGCATCCTCCAGGGCACCTACGAGACCTTCGCCGCGGTCGCCGCGAAGAAGTTCAACGGCACGCTCGCCGGGACCATCACGCTGACCGCCGGCCTCGGCGGCATGGGCGGCGCCCAGCCCCTCGCCGTGACGATGAACGACGGCGTCGCGATCTGCATCGACGTCGACCCGCGCGCCATCGAGCGCCGCATCGAGCACCGCTACCTCGACGTGCGGGCCGACTCCCTGGAGCACGCCCTCCAGCTCGCCGTCGAGGCCCGCGACCAGCGCAGGCCGCTCTCCATCGGCCTGCTGGGCAACGCCGCCGACCTGCTGCCGCGGATGCTCGCCGAGGGCGCCCCCGTCGACATCGTGACCGACCAGACCTCGGCCCACGACCCGCTCGCCTACCTCCCCGTCGGCGTCGACTTCGACGATATGGCCTCCTACGCGGCCAAGGACCCGGCCGGCTTCACCACCCGCGCCCGCGAGTCCATGGCCCGGCACGTCGAGGCCATGGTCGGCTTCATGGACGCCGGCGCCGAGGTCTTCGACTACGGCAACTCGATCCGCGGCGAGGCCCAGCTCGCCGGGTACGAGCGGGCGTTCGCCTTCCCCGGCTTCGTCCCCGCCTACATCCGCCCGCTCTTCTCCGAGGGCAAGGGCCCCTTCCGCTGGGCCGCCCTGTCCGGCGAGGCCTCCGACATCCACAAGACCGACAAGGCGATCCTCGACCTCTTCCCGGAGAACGAGTCCCTGCACCGCTGGATCAAGCTGGCCGGCGAGCGCGTCCACTTCCAGGGCCTGCCCGCCCGTATCTGCTGGCTCGGCTACGGCGAGCGCGACAAGGCCGGCGAGCGCTTCAACGACATGGTGGCCTCCGGCGAACTCGCCGCGCCCCTCGCCATCGGCCGCGACCACCTCGACTGCGGTTCCGTCGCCTCCCCGTACCGCGAGACCGAGGCCATGCTCGACGGCTCCGACGCGATCGCCGACTGGCCGCTGCTCAACGCCATGGTGAACGTGGCCTCCGGCGCCTCCTGGGTCTCCATCCACCACGGCGGCGGCGTCGGCATGGGCCGCTCCATCCACGCCGGCCAGGTCACCGTCGCCGACGGCACCGCGCTGGCCGGCGAGAAGATCCGCCGCGTCCTGACCAACGACCCCGGCATGGGCGTCATCCGGCACGTCGACGCCGGCTACGACATCGCCGAGTCCGTCGCCGCCGAGCGCGGCGTGCGCGTCCCGATGCGGGAAGGCGAGACCGCGTGACCCAGCACGACGGTGGGCCGGGGGCCGTGTCCCCGGCCGCCCCGGGCGCGTCCGCGGCACCGGGCGGCTCCGCGCCGGCCTCCTTCCACACCATGTGGCGGGAGCTCGAACCCCTCGGACGTCACGCGGACAGCGGCGGATACCGCCGGTTCGCCTGGACCGGGGCCGACACCGACTGCCGGGCGTGGTTCCGGGCGCAGGCCGAGTCCCGCGGGCTGCGCTACGAGCTGGACCGCAACGGCAACCAGTGGGCCTGGCTCGGCGACCCCGCCGCGGGCGACGCCGTGGTCACCGGATCCCACCTGGACTCCGTGCCCGACGGCGGTGCCTTCGACGGGCCGCTCGGCGTCGTGTCCTCCTTCGCCGCCCTCGACGAACTGCGCGGCAGACAGGTCCGGTTCACCAGGCCGCTCGCCGTCGTCAACTTCGGCGACGAGGAGGGCGCCCGGTTCGGACTCGCCTGCGTCGGCTCCCGGCTGGCCGCCGGGCAGCTCACCGTCGAACAGGCGCACCGGCTCACGGACGCCGACGGCGTCACCCTGCCCCAGGCGATGGAACGGGCCGGTCACGACCCCGACACCATCGGACCGGACCCGGAACGCCTCGCCCGCATCGGCGCCTTCGTCGAACTCCACGTCGAACAGGGCCGGGCCCTCGACCTCTCCGGCGACCGGATCGGCATCGCCAGCGCCATCTGGCCGCACGGCCGCTGGCGCTTCGACTTCCGGGGCGAGGCCAACCACGCGGGCACCACCCGCCTCGTGGACCGCCACGACCCGATGCTCCCGTACGCCGAGACCGTGCTCGCGGCCCGGCGCGAGGCCCGCGTCACGGGCGCCGTCGCCACCTTCGGCAAGATCTCCGTCGAGCCGAACGGCGTGAACGCCATCCCGTCCCTGGTGCGCGGCTGGCTGGACTCCCGCGCCGCCGACCAGCCGACCCTCGACACCGTCGTCGCCGGCGTCGAGAAGGCGGCCCGGGAGTACGCGCAGGCCCACGGCGTCGAACTCGACGTCGTACGCGAGTCGTTCACCCCCGTCGTCGAGTTCGGGCACGCCCTGCGCGACGAACTCGCCCGCATCCTCACCACCGCGGCCGACCTCACCGTCCCCGTGCTGGGGACGGGCGCCGGACACGACGCCGGAATCCTCTCCGGGACCGTCCCGACCGCCATGCTGTTCGTACGCAACCCCACGGGTGTCTCGCACTCCCCGGCCGAGTACGCCGCCGAGGACGACTGCGTGGCCGGGGTGACCGCACTCGCCGACGTACTCGAAGGGCTGGCCTGCAGGTGACGCAGACGTACTGGCTGGAACACGCCTGGCTCGACACCCACGTCGAGCCGGGCGTCGCCCTGACCGTGTCGGCCGGCGGCTCCGCCGACGGCACGGACGGCCGCATCACCTCCCTGCGCACGGATGTTCACACCCCGCCCCCGGGCGCCGAGATCCTGCGCGGACTCACCCTCCCCGGGCTCGCCAACGCGCACTCGCACGCCTTCCACCGAGCCCTGCGCGGCACCGTCCAGGTGGGCTCCGGCACCTTCTGGACCTGGCGCGAGATCATGTACTCCGTCGCCGACCGGCTGACCCCGGAGACCTACCACGCGCTCGCCCGCGCGGTGTACGCCGAGATGGCGCTCGCGGGCGTCACGGCCGTCGGCGAGTTCCACTACCTCCACCACGCCCCGGGCGGCACCCCCTACGCCGACCCGAACGCGATGGGCGAGGCCCTGATCGAGGCCGCGCGGGACGCCGGGATCAGGATCACGCTGCTCGACACGGCGTACGTCTCGTCCGGCTTCGGACAGCCGCCGAACCGCCACCAGCTGCGCTTCTGCGACGGCGACGCGGACGCCTGGGCCGAACGCGCCGCCCTGCTCAAGGAGCGCGACCACGCACGGATCGGCGCGGCCGTCCACTCCGTACGGGCCGTGCCCGCCGCGCAGCTGGCGACGGTGGCGCGCTGGGCCGAGGAACGCCGGGCCCCGCTCCACGTCCACCTGTCCGAGCAGACCGCGGAGAACGACGCCTGCCTGCGGCACCACGGCCGCACACCCACCCGGCTGCTCGCCGACCACGGTGTCCTCGGCCCGCGCACCACGGGCGTCCACAACACGCACCTCACCGACGAGGACATCGCCCTGCTGGGCGACTCCTCGACCGGCACCTGCATGTGCCCCACCACCGAACGCGACCTCGCGGACGGCATCGGCCCCGCCGCCGCCCTGCAGCGCGCGGGCTCACCCCTCTCCCTCGGCTCCGACAGCCACGCCGTCATCGACCTCCTCGAAGAGGCCCGCGCTATGGAGCTGAACGAACGCCTGCGCACCCGCACCCGCGGCCACTGGACGGCCGCCGCCCTGCTGCGCGCCGCCTCCGCGGACGGTCACGCGGCCCTGGGCTGGGACGACGCGGGCCTCCTCGAAGTCGGCGCGCGCGCCGACTTCACGACGATCGCCCTCGACTCCGTCAGAACGGCCGGGACACTGCCGCGACTCGGCGCCGAGACGGCCGTGTTCGCCGCGACGGCCGCCGACGTGCGCCACACGGTCGTGGCGGGCCGCCCCGTCGTACGCGACGGCGCGCACACCCTCGTACCGGATGTGCCGAAGGCCCTCGCGGAGGCCGTCGAGGCGCTGCGCGCCTGAAACCCGTCCCCGGCCCACCGACTAAGGACGCCATGAGCACCGTCATCACCAACATCGCCGGTCTGGTCACCAACGACCCCTCCGTCGGGGACGGTTCCCCGCTCGGACTGATCCGGGACGCGGCCGTCGTCATCGACGGCGACCGCATCGCGTGGATCGGTGGATCGAGCGGGGCACCCGCCACCGACCACCGGGTCGACGCCGGAGGCCGGGCCGTGCTCCCCGGCTTCGTGGACTCCCACTCGCACCTCGTCTTCGCCGGCGACCGCACCGAGGAGTTCAACGCCCGGATGTCCGGACGCGGTTACACGGCGGGCGGCATCCGCACCACCGTCGCCGCGACCCGCGCCGCGAGCGACGAGGACCTGGAGCGCAACCTCACCCACTACCTCGGCGAGGCGCTGCGGCAGGGCACCACGACCTTCGAGACGAAGTCGGGCTACGGGCTCACCGTCGAGGACGAGGCACGCGCCCTGCGGATCGCGGCCCGGCACACCGAGGAGGTCACCTACCTCGGCGCGCACATCGTCTCCCCCGATCACGCCGACGACCCGGCCGCGTACGTCGCCCTGGTGACCGGCGAGATGCTCGACGCCTGCGCCCCCTACGCCCGTTGGATCGACGTCTTCTGCGAGAAGGGCGCCTTCGACGGCGACCAGGCCCGCGCGATCCTCACCGCGGGCAGGGCGAAGGGCCTGCACCCGCGCGTCCACGCCAACCAGCTCACCTACGGCCCCGGCGTCCAGCTCGCCGTCGAACTGGACGCGGCGAGCGCCGACCACTGCACGCACCTGACCGACGCCGACGTGGCGGCGCTCGCGGACGGGAACACCGTGGCGACCCTGCTTCCCGGCGCCGAGTTCTCCACCCGCGCCGCGTGGCCGGACGCCCGCCGGCTGCTCGACGCGGGCGTCACCGTCGCCCTGTCCACCGACTGCAACCCGGGCTCGTCCTTCACCTCGTCCGTCCCGTTCTGCATCGCGCTCGCGGTGCGGGACATGGGGATGACCCCGGACGAGGCGGTGTGGTCGGCGACGGCGGGCGGCGCCGCGGCCCTGCGGCGCGAGGACGTCGGCCGCCTCACCGTCGGCGCCCGCGCGGACCTGACCCTCCTGGACGCGCCCAGCCACGTGCACCTCGCCTACCGGCCCGGCGTGCCGCTGGTCACCGGTGTCTGGCGGCGCGGCGTACGCGAGGTCTGACCCTCCCGGCCCCCGTCCCGGCCGCCCCGCCGTCCGGTGCGGTCAGGACGCCCCGGCCCGCCACCGCTGTTCCCCGCTCCCGTTCAGCGGGAGCAGCGCCAGGCCGTCGCCGCCGTCCGGGGTGAGCCCGGTCTCGATCGCGACGGCCGGGCGGATCACGCCGTCGTCGCCGACGGTGAACCGCAGGTTCTGGGCGTGCCGGCCCTCGGCCGACGAGCACTCCCAGATGCCGACGCCGTTGTCGACGGAGCCGCGGCTGTCCAGGCAGAAGTCGTCGTCGGCGTACGACCGGAGGACGCCGAGGGAGGCGTCGACGCGCCATCGCTGGGTGGAGGAGGAGTCGCAGGGGGCCGTGACGACGTCCGTTCCCTTTTCCAGGTCGCCGTCACGGATGTCCAGGCACCGGCCCGACGCGGCGTTCACCACCTGGGCGTACGCGCCGCCCGGCGGAGCGGCCGGGGTGGGAGTGGGGGACGGCTTCGGGCGCGTGGACCTCGACGGGGACGCGGGCGCCGTCGGGGAGGCGGACGCGCCGGTCGCCGAGGGCGACGCGCCGGACGGCGAGGGGGAGGGGGTCGCCGAGACCGTCGCGGTGACCGTCACCGACGGCGGGTTCGCGGGAGTGCCGACCGCGCCCACCGCGTCCTGGGCCGGTGAGCCACCGGACGACGGCAGGAGGAGCAGCAGCGGCGCCAGGGCGACCCCGAGGGCCGCGGACGCCAGCACCAGGCGGCGGGACGGCGGCCAGGGCCCGGACGGCGCCCGGACCTCGGGCGGCGGGTCATCGGCGCCGGTCATGGTGTACGCCGTGCCGGCCCAGGGCAGCAGGCCCTCGGCCAGGGTGGTGCGCGGGTGGTCGCGCAGGACGGACAGCTCCTCGTACGCCGTCGTGCAGTGCGCGCAGCGCGCCATGTGCGCGTCCAGGTCGGAACTGAAGCGGGGGTTGTCGGGTCGCAGCGACTCCTCGATCAGCCGCCGGAAGTCCCCGCAGGCAGGGTCGTCGGAGGCGGCCAGCCGCGCCTTCAGACAGGCCTGGCCCAGGGCCTGGAGCGCCTGCCGCGTGCCGTACGTCACGTCCTCACGGGTGAGGCCGAGCAGTACCGCCGTCCGCTCCCCGGGCTCCCGCTCCACCAGTCCGTACCAGATCAGGCCCTGGGCACGGGACGGGAGGGAGTGGAACGCCGGGAGCATCCGCGGGACGGGACCCTCGGGGCCCGCCGTGTTCAGGACCAGGAGCAGCCCGGAGTCGAGGCCGGCGGCCCGCTCGTCGGCGGCCCAGGACGCGGCCACCCGTGAGGTCAGCAGGAGGAGCCGGTGCCGCCACGGGACGCCGGGGTCGCTGCCGCGGGCCGTCTCCCGGGCCGCGAGGGTGAAGGCCTGCGCCGCGAGCTGGCGTGCCACGGACTCGCTCGTGGTGCACAGGCGGGCGTAGGCGAGGACCGACGCGCGGTGGCGGCCGCGGAGTTCCTGCAGTGCCGGGTACGCGGTGGGGGTGGCGGCGCGCAGCAGCTCGGTCAGACGCGCGTCGGGCGTCTGCGCGTGGACGCCGCCGCCCTCGGCCCCGGTCTCGTCGTCCTTGCCGGCCGGATCGCCCTGAGCCATCCCTCCGCCTCCTCGTCCCCCGCGCGGTCGCTCGCCCCGTGCTGACGTACCGGCCAGTTTGGGGTGCCCACAGTGACAGGGGTGACCCCCTGGGGAAAGGGGTGGAGATGAGGTTTCCCCGGGTAACTTCCGCCGGGGACGGGGAACCGCGCGGTGGGAACCGGATGAAGCGGAGAGAAGCGGCCCGGCGCCGTCAGGGCCGGACCGCTTTCCGCCGGGACCACGCGGGGGAGTTCCCGTACCGCTCGTGGGGGTGGCGGGAGTGCGTGGGGGAGTTCTGGGACCGCTCGTGTGCGTGTGGGGGGAGGGTCCCCGTCACTCCTCGACCGTCAGGCCCTTGCGCAGCCGCACCAGCGTCCGCGACAGCAGCCGTGACACGTGCATCTGCGAGATGCCGAGTTCGTCGCCGATCTCGGACTGGGTCATGTTGGCGACGAAGCGCAGCGACAGGATCTGCCGGTCGCGCGGCGGCAGGCCGGCGATCAGGGGCTTGAGGGACTCCACGTACTCGATGCCCTCGAGCCCGTGGTCCTCGTAGCCGATGCGGTCCGCGAGCGCGCCCTCGGAGTCGTCCTCCTCGGGCTGGGCGTCCAGCGAGCTCGCCGTGTAGGCGTTCGAGGCGGCCATGCCCTCGACGACCTCGTCGTCGGTGATGCCCAGGCGCTCCGCCAACTCGCCCACGGTGGGTGACCGGTCGAGCCGCTGGGCGAGTTCGTCGCCCGCCTTGGCCAGGTCGAGCCGGAGTTCCTGCAGCCTGCGCGGCACGCGCACGGACCAGGAGGTGTCGCGGAAGAAGCGCTTGATCTCGCCGATGATGGTCGGCATGGCGAAGGTGGGGAATTCGACGCCGCGGCTCAGCTCGAAGCGGTCGATCGCCTTGATCAGGCCGATCGTGCCGACCTGGATGATGTCCTCCATCGGCTCGCTGCGGGAGCGGAAGCGGGAGGCGGCGAACTTCACCAGCGCGAGGTTGAGTTCGACGAGCGTGTTGCGGACGTACGAGTAGTCGTGGGTGCCCTCTTCGAGGGACTCCAGGCGCTCGAAGAGCGTCTTGGACAGGGCTCGTGCGTCCACCGGCCCCACCTCGTCGTACGGGGGGATCTCCGGAAGCCCTTCCAGACCCGCGAGGTCCGCGCCGTGGCCGGCGGGATCGTGGTCCGGGTGTTCCGTAGAGGGTGCCGACGTCGCCCTCTGGGTCTGCGATGCGTCGAGCCGGGGTGACATGGTGTCCTCCATCGTTCTCGGCATATGGCCGCCGATGCCAATACGTGCACTGCGGTGTGCGGCGCCTCCGTGGCCGGCCGTGGCGAATAGCTGTCCCTACTAGCCCTACCCGCTTTCGCGTATCCGTCGCAAGTGCCTTTCCTTGCTAAATGTCCGTTTTCGGGGGGTTGTTCGGGTGTCGGAGATCGTGGGGAAGGCGTAGTGTTCGAGTGTGTAACCAGGACTCACGACACTCGGGAGAGAGACGGCATGGACCGCGGGACAGTCGGCAGCGCACAGTCTGGCCGGCTTCTTGTCGAGGTGCGGGAAGAGGGCTCCAGTGCCGTCGTGACCCCCGCGGGTGAGTTGGATCACCACACGGCCGAATTGTTGCGTGAGCCACTCGAAGCCTGTCTCGAAAAGGGATACTCCCGGCTCGTCGTCGACTGTTCACGGCTCGAGTTCTGCGACTCCACCGGACTCAACGTACTGCTCGGCGCCCGGCTCAAGGCCGAGGCCGCGGGCGGCGGGGTCCATCTGGCGGGGATGCTGCCGGTGGTGGCGCGGGTCTTCGAGATCACCGGGGCGGAGGCCGTCTTCACCGTTCACGAGACGCTCGATGCGGCGCTGGCCGACTAGGCGGGGCGTTCGGGCGCCGCTCCACGGCGCCCCGGCCCCCTCGGACGGCCGCCGCGTCACGGCCGTCACACATTCCCGGCCGGGCGGAGGGGTGTTCCGGCGCGACAGTCGGGCAGGAGACATTCTGACCGTGTCGGCGACAATCGGTGGGAACGTCGGAGAGAAGCGCTGCAGATATTCGTCCCGGGGATCCTGGACGCGGAAGTGTCCGGATGTCCTGAGTGCGGAAACCCCTGGTGTGCGTACTACATGCTGAGTAGTGAGTCTTGAATCGTGATACTGGTGAATCGGTGAGGTGAAGCGCTGATGAGCACCACCCGGCCCTACTCGCCGGGCGACCGCGGCCCCGAGTCGGGCGACGGCGGCGCTTCCGGGGTGTCGGGAGACGGCGTGAGCGTGTCCGGGCGCCCGGTGGCCCCGACCGCCGACGGCGTGTCCGTGACGGTGTCCGCCGGCGACGCGGGCGTCCTGTCCGCCGGCCGGTCCGCCCGCAGGCTGAGTTTCGCGGGCGAGAGCGGCGTCGTGCCGCTCGCCCGCGACTTCGCCCGTCAGGCGCTGCACGCGTGGGGCTGGCTGCCCGCCGCGGGAGCCGACCGGCGAGCCGCCGCCGAGGACGTCCTGCTGGTCGTCTCCGAGCTGGTCACCAACGCCTGCCTGCACGCGGAAGGTCCGGAGGAACTCCGGATCAGCTGCGACAACAAGGTGCTGCGCGTCGAGGTCTCCGACCGGGGCGCCGGGCAGCCCGCCCCGCGCACCCCGCACCGCGCCGGACGGCCCGGCGGTCACGGCATGTTCATCGTGCAGCGACTGTGCCTGGACTGGGGAGTCGTCCGTGCTCCCGGCGTCGCCGGCAAGACCGTATGGGCGGAACTCGGCGCACCTGCCTGACGCCCACCTGGAGTTACCCGCGGTCATCACGCTTCACCGCACGCTGCCGCACGCGCGTCGGATCTGCACAGATCCGGCGCGCGCTTTGTCTTCCCTCCACAAGGCCCCGGGCGTACCTTGACGGCCGATCTGATGTTCCGTCAGAAATCTGTCGGGAGTGAGGGGCAGGCCGTGCCGAACCGGACGTACCAGAAACGAACCGCCGCGTTCGCGCTCGCCGCGGCCCTGGCCGGCTCGGCGGTGCTGACGGCCGCCCCCGCCGCCGAGGCCGCCGTGGTGAACGTCAACTACCAGTGCAAGACACCGATCGGCGACAAGAGCGCCGTGTCGCCCATCGACATCAAGGGCGTCAGGAGCGGCAGCGCCTACAAGCTCACCATGTCCTGGCAGAAGGGCGTCTCGTCCAGCCCGGTCGAGCTGGGCAAGGGCGCGATGAGCCCGAGCGCGGTCATCAGGGTGGGCGGCGCCGACAGCGGCACGGTCGCGGTGAGCGGCCCGGCCAACGCGGCCGCGATCCCCGCCAACACCCCCATCAAGATCAGTGACCTGAGCGGGACGTACACCCCGTCCAAGAGCGGCAAGGTCACCTTCACGGCGGGCGTGCTGACCATCAAGGCGCTCGGTACGACGACCACCTGCACGCCCACCGACAATCCGGGGCCCTCGCTGACCCTCGACGTCACGGCCGCGGGCGGCGGGTCCGGATCGGGCGGGTCCGGCGGGTCCGGCGGGTCCGGCGGGTCGGGTTCGCAGACCGGCTCCGACTCCGGCGGGCAGCTCCCGCAGACCGGCCCGGCCGACTCGGCGCTCGCCCTCGGCACGCTCGGCGGCACCGTGCTCCTCGCGGGCGCCGCGGGCGCGCTGTGGCTGACGCGCCGGCACCAGGCGGCACGCCGCTGACGCGTTGACCCGTACGACGACCAGGAGCCGCCGATGCCGTACGCCCGTGTTCTGTGCTGTGCCGTCGGCGCGCTGCTGTCGCTGACCGCACCTCCGGCCGCCGCGGCGGAGGACGACTGGTCCGTCGTGCCGTCCGCGGGCACGGGCACCGCACGGCCGTACGTCTACGCGGAGGGAACGCCCGGCACGGTCCTCCAGGACACCGTGTCCGTGCTCAACCCGGCGGCGAGGCCGCTGACGGTCCGGCTGCGCGGCGCGGACGCCGACAGCACCGCGCGCGGCGGCTTCACCGTCCGTACCACCGGCAGGGCCACGGACACGGGCGCCTGGATCGCCTTCGCCGAGGAACGCGGGGGACACCGGGAGCCGGCCGGCGCGGTGTCCGTGCGGATACCCGCCCGCACCCGCGCCGACGTGCCGTTCAGCGTGAGCGTTCCGCCGGGCGCGACGCCCGGCGACCATCCGGGAGCGATCGTCGCGAGCGCCGGCGGCCGCTCCGCGGCGGTGCGGGTACGGCTCCGGGTCGGCGGACCGGCACTGCCGGCGCTCACGGTCGAGCACGTCACCTACCACGGCGGACGCGTCTCCTACGAGCTGGTCAACCGCGGCAACACCGTGCTCGGCCCGAGGCTCGCGGTACGCGCGGACGGTGTCCTCGGCAGGGTCCTCGACCGTCCCCCGAGAGCCCTGCCCGTCGAGCTCCCGCCGGGCCGCCGCGTGACGCTCACCGAACCGTGGCGCGACCCGCCGGCACTGGACGCGGTCGACGTACGGCTCACGGTGACGGCGGCGGGCGGGGCGCGCGCCACCGCCTCCACGCCGGTGCGGTTCGTGCCCTGGGGCGCGGTGGCGGGCGCCGGGTGCGGTCTCGTGGCGGTCGCCGCGCTCCTCGTCCTACGGCGGCGCGGGCGCGGTACGAGGGACGACAGGGCGTGCGCCTCGGCGCGTACGGAAGCGGAGTGGACGGGAGCGGTGTCGTGAGCTTCGTCGGTGACAGGGCATGCGCGGCGGTGCGGGCGGCGGCGGTCGCGCTGCTCCTGGTCCCCCTGACAGGGACGGCCGCCGTGTCCGTCGCGGCCGCCGCGCCCCCCGTGCCGGCCGGATCGGTCGTGTCGGCGGTGTCCGTCGTGTCCGCGGCCGGGAAACCGGGGGTGGAACTGTCCACCTCCGAGGCGGGGACGGGTGGTTCGGTCACCGTGACCGGCAGCGGATGGCGGCCGAGGACGCTGCTGATGATGCTGGTCTGCGGGCAGTCCGTGCCGTCCCGCGGGGTGATCGGCGGCACCAACTCCTGCGCCAACGCGGAGGGCCGGGCCGTCACGACCGACGCGCAGGGGAACTTCGAGAGGAAACTGCCGGTCACCGAGCCGCCCAAGCCGTGTCCGTGCGTCGTCCACGTCGCCACGGTCACCGGTGAACAGGCGGCGGTCGACACCGTTTTCATGGTCGCGGGCCACCCGGTCGAACCGCTGCCGAAGGAGTCGGGCGGCGGACGGCTCTCGGTGCTCACCGACACCCGGCTGGACGGCTCCGGCGGACTGCTCACCTGGTTCGGCGCGCCACCCGCCCGGAAACTCGTCCTCACCGTCGGCAACGTCGGCACCGCCCCCGTCAAGGACCCCGTCTTCCAGGTCGGCACCTCGCACGGGGTGTTCGCGCCGCAGTGGGAGGAACAGCAGTGGCGCGGCACGGTCGCGCCCGGCAGGAAGGCGCTGATCAGCCTTCCGGTCGAGCTCGCGGCCGGGGCGCACGGCGACTACACGGTCTCGTTGAGGTACGACGGGAAGGTGCTCGCCGAACAGCCGTGGGGCGTGGGCCGCCCCTGGGGGGTGACGCTGTTCTGGATCCTGCTGGCCGTGGTCGTCCCGGCCGCGGTGTTCCGGATCGGGATGGCCGTGGTGGACCGGGTGCGGCCACGAGGGTCGGCGCGCCGCACCCGCCGTCACCGGGGCCTGCGGCCGGCCGGCGTCATCCTCCGGCTGCGACGGCGGGGCGGTACCCCCGCCCCGCCGTCCGTACCCGCGCCGGGATCCGTGCCGCGGGCGGCGAAGGCCGCTGCGGCCGGGAACCGCGCGCCGAAGACCTCCACGACCCCGACCCTGCCGTGGTTCACGCCGGACAGCGATCCGGGTGGCGCGGCGGACGGTCAGCTCTCCGCACCGCAAGGGAACAGTCCGACGACGAAGGGGAACACGTGAGTACGCGATGGAGAGTTGGGCCCGCGGGAAGGCGCGGAGGCGCCCCCCCGGCCGGTCGGAGCACGGTGTCCCGGAACGACCGGCGGGCGAGCGCGGCCGGTTTCGCGCTGATGCTGGCCGGCGCGGGCCTTCTGGTGGGAGTGACGGCGGGCCCCGCACAGGCCGCCGCGGTGTCCTACGCGACCCGATGCGTTCCGCCCGCGGCCTCCGGCCTCGACCCCGTCGAGGGCACCACCGAGGTGCGGATCACCGCGCCCGCGACGGCGAGCGTGGGCGACGAGGTCGAGGTGGTCTGGAAGTTCACGCAGGCCGCGTCGAAGAACCCCGACCTCATCGACCTCCCGGCCGACTCGGTCCAGCCGAGCGGCACCCTCAAGGCGGCCGGCGCGCAGACCGCGGACCTGGCGATGCGGGGACCCCGTGAGAACCCGGCCATACCCAAGGGCGGGGCCATGGTGCTCTCCGACATGAAGGGGACCCTGAAGCTGACGGCGCCCGGCACGGTCACACTGACACCGGACGCCTACAGCATCAACGCCTTCTCGACGGACACGAAGTGCGCACCGACCGAGACGGTCGGACAGGCGGCGACGATCGAGGTGACGGGGTCCTCGGCGACGCCGACGACGACACCCTCGGTGACACCGACGACGACGCCCTCGGCCACTCCCTCCGGCACGGCGTCGACAGGGCCCACCGGATCGGCGTCGGCGAGCCCGAGCGACAGCGGGGGACAGACCGACTTCACCGGCAAGGAGGTCTCGGTCGCCTACGCGTGCAAGACGCCGATCGGGGACAAGAACGCCACCTCTCCCGTGCAGATCGACGCGAAGAAGAACGGCGGGAGCTTCGATCTCACGGTCCGGTTCGAGAAGTCCGTGATGGACAGCCCGGCCGACATCCCCGCGGACTCGGTCAAGCCGTCGATGGAGGTGGTCCTGGGCGGTGCGGACAAGGGCACGGTCCATGTCGAGGGGCCGGCCAACGCCCAGCCGATCAAGTCCGGCGACCCGATCGAGGTTCCCGATCTCACGGGCACGTACAAGCCCGGCGCGAGCGGGGAGTCCACCCTGGCGCCCGGTGTGCTGACGGTGAAGGCCCTCGGCACCACGACGACCTGCACCCCGGCGACGTCGGAGGTCTCGCTGACCCTGGACACCACGCGGCAGGAGGGCGGGGCGTCGGGCGGCGGAGGGTCCTCCTCCACGTCCGGTGGCACCTCGTCCGGGTCCACGTCGACGTCCGGCGGCCTCGCGGAGACGGGCTCCGACACCCACGGCTCGCTCAGGGCGCTGGGACTGGTCGCGGGAACGGTGATCCTGCTCGGCGGAGCGGTCTTCACGTTCCTGCCCCGCCGCCACCCGCACTGAGCGTCCCCGCACCGAGCGTCCCCGCGCGGTGCGCGCGAACGCCGGAGGGCCACCGCGCCGATGTGGTGCGGTGGCCCTCCGGGCGCAAGGTGTCGACTCGGGGAAGTCCCTGCGGGGTTACGTCAGTTGACGTCGCCCATCAGTTCCTTGACCCGCTTGCGGTACATCCAGACCGCGATACCGGCGACCACGGCGAGCGTGGCCTCCAGGGCGACGATGCCGGTCTTGTTGAGGTCGACCTCGGCGATGGAGAGGATGCCGGTCGTGGCGTCACCGGCGGTGACCGCCAGGAACCAGACACCCATCATCTGGGAGGCGTACTTCGCGGGAGCCATCTTCGTCGTGACCGACAGACCCACCGGAGAGAGCGTCAGCTCGCCGACGGTCTGTACGAAGTAGATCGCCACCAGCCACATCGCCGCCGCCTTGTGACCGCCCTCGGCGATCGTCAGCGGGGCCAGGAAGAGGAAGAACGACGCGCCGACCAGGATCAGACCCGAGGCGAACTTCGTGGCCGTGCTCGGCTCCTTGCCGCGCTTGTTCAGCGCCAGCCACGCCCAGGCGAAGACCGGGGCCAGCGCCATGATCATGACCGGGTTGACCGACTGGTACCAGGAGACCGGGAAGTCCCACCCGAAGATGGTGTTCTTGGCGGACGAGTCGGCGAAGATCGACATGGTCGAGCCGCCCTGGTCGTAGATCATCCAGAAGACGGCCGCGGCGACGAAGAACCAGATGTACGCGGACATCTTCGACTGCTCGGCGCGGTTCAGGCTCTTGTCCCGCTTGATGCGGCCGATGACCAGGACCGGGATGACCAGACCGGCGACCGTGATCGGGACCAGCAGCCAGTTCAGCGTGTAGTGGCCCGAGAAGCCGACGATCGCGTAGAAGACGACGGCGACGGCCGCCCAGAACGCCGACTTGCGCAGCGTCGCGGACTTCTCCTCGGCCGACAGGGGTGTGGGGACCTCCTGCGAGCGGGGGCTCAGGTGCCGGCCGCCGAGCAGGTACTGGGCCAGACCCAGGGCCATGCCGAGCGCGGCGAGCGCGAAGCCCAGGTGCCAGTTCACGTTCTCACCGACGGTGCCGATCACCAGCGGCGCGATGAAGGCGCCCAGGTTGATGCCGATGTAGAAGAGCGTGAAGCCACCGTCACGGCGCGGGTCGTCCGGGCCGTCGTAGAGGTGGCCGACCATCGTGGAGATGTTGGCCTTGAGCAGACCGGAACCTATGGCCACGAGGCCGAGGCCCGCGAAGAAGGTGCCGGAGGTGGGCAGGGCCAGCGTGAGGTGGCCCAGCATGATGATCAGACCCGCGACGGCGACCGTCTTGCGGGGGCCGAGGACACGGTCGGCGAACCAGCCGCCCGGCAGGGCGAGCAGGTACACCAGAGACAGGTACACGGAGTAGATCGCGGTCGCGCTGGCCGCGCTCATGTGCAGGCCGCCCGGTGCCACCAGGTACAGCGGGAGCAGAGCCTTCATGCCGTAGTAGGAGAAACGCTCCCACATCTCGGTCATGAAGAGGGTGGCCAGTCCGCGGGGGTGGCCGAAGAAGGTCTTCTCGGAACCGGGGGTGCCCGGTGAGACCGAGTCCTTCGTCAGGCTGGACGCCATGGTCGTTCCTTGCTGGTCGGGACGCGCTGCTTGAGCGTCGCGCGCCCGGTGGGGGGCGGCCGGCACCGGCGAGGTCCGACCCGTCCACCCCACGCCCACGGGGAGTCCGCTCCGGGCTGCGAAGCGGTGGACGGCGACCACCGGGATCCACGCCCGACACGCGTCGATGCGCTCGGGCCCGGCCACAGGTCATTCCTTTCGAGGCCGGCGAGAGCGCCGGCCCGCACACAAAAGAGACCCTCAGCGTCACGTAACGCGCCAAAGGTCCCCGTGTGGTGCTACAGGCGTCTGGTCACCATACGACATGTCAATGCGGCATATGAAAGGACTTGAGAGATGGATCACAGGTAATAATGGAACCACGGACGCGCATTCGAAGGTCCTGTTCAAGATCTCGCCCCACAGCCGAAGGCGGCCCTCCGCCCGGTCATAGGTAAGAATCCCGGTCGCCGATCACACCACAGGCGCTGTCCGAGGCGGACTACCATCACCCCATGACCCGTGTACTGCTCGCCGAGGACGACGCGTCCATCTCGGAGCCGCTGGCCCGTGCCCTGCGCCGGGAGGGTTACGAGGTCGAAGTGCGCGAGGACGGACCCACCGCGCTCGACGCAGGAATGCAGGGCGGCGTCGATCTGGTCGTCCTGGACCTGGGGCTGCCCGGAATGGACGGCCTGGAAGTGGCCCGCCGCCTCCGTGCCGAAGGCCACGCCGTCCCCATCCTCATCCTGACCGCGCGCGCCGACGAGGTGGACACCGTCGTCGGTCTCGACGCGGGCGCCGACGACTACGTGACCAAGCCGTTCCGTCTCGCCGAACTGCTCGCCCGCGTCCGGGCGCTCCTGCGGCGCGGGGCCGCGGAGCCCCAGCAGCCGCCCGCCACGCACGGGGTGCGGATCGACGTCGAGTCGCACCGTGCGTGGATGGGTGACGAGGAACTCCAGCTCACGGCCAAGGAGTTCGACCTGCTGAGGGTGCTGGTGCGGGACGCGGGGCGGGTCGTCACCCGGGACCAGCTCATGCGCGAGGTCTGGGACACCACATGGTGGTCGTCCACCAAGACCCTCGACATGCACATCTCCTGGCTGCGCAAGAAGCTCGGTGACGACGCGGCGAACCCTCGGTACATCGCGACGGTACGGGGTGTCGGTTTCCGCTTCGAGAAGAGCTGACGCCGCCGGGGGCTGCCGCCCCCGGGCCGCGCCCGACCCATTCGGCGCGGGCGCGCACCTCCAGCCGGTCGGCAGCCTTTTGACGCGGACCCGCACCCTCAGCCCGTCCGGCGTTTGAGGACGAGCCCTTCGGGCGATGGCCGGGGTCCAGGGGGCGGCAGCTTCTTGGCGGGGGTCCGGGGGCGTAGCCCCCAGGGACGGGCCGGGTAGGGGCGGCGGGGGCGAGAAATCCCGCCCGCCACCACAACAGTGCACACTGGTCCACGTTCAGCCACCCGCCCGGAGGACCCCGTGCGTCGCCGCCTCATCCAGTCCACCCTCGCCGTAGTCCTCGTGGTGATCGCCGTCTTCGGCGTCTCCCTCGTGATCGTCGAGACCCGCACCATCAGCAACAGCGCCCAGGAACGCGTGGACTCCGAGGCCCTGCGCCTCGCCAGCATCGTGGACAGCCGCATCCTCGGCGAGGAACACATCAACGCCGAGATCCTCAAGAACCAGGTCGCGGAGAACCGCTACGCGGTGATCCGCGTCCCCGGCCAGGCCCCCGTCGAGCTGGGGATCGAGCCCACCGGCGACGTCATCCACTCCACGGCCAAGGGCGAGGAGGGCGAGACGGTCGTCGTCGAGGAGCCCCGCTCGGCCGTGACCCGCGAGGTCGGCCGCACGCTCCTGATCATCGCGGCGGTCGCCCTGCTCGCGATCATCGCCGCCGTCCTGCTCGCCGTACGCCAGGCCAACCGCCTGGCCTCCCCGCTCACCGACCTCGCGGAGACCGCCGAGCGGCTCGGCTCCGGCGACCCACGCCCCCGCCACAAGCGCTACGGCGTCCCGGAGCTGGACCGTGTCGCGGACGTCCTGGACGGCAGCGCGGAGCGCATCGCGCGCATGCTGACCGCCGAGCGCCGCCTGGCCGCCGACGCCTCCCACCAGCTCCGTACGCCCCTCACCGCCCTGTCGATGCGGCTGGAGGAAATCACCCTCACGGATGATCCGGACATCGTGAAGGAGGAGGCGACGATCGCGCTCACCCAGGTCGAGCGGCTCACGGACGTCGTGGAGCGGCTGCTGACCAACGCCCGCGACCCCCGTACGGGCTCCGCCGTCTCCTTCGACCTCGACGAGGTCATCAAGCAGCAGCTGGAGGAGTGGCGGCCGGCCTACCGCAGCGCGGGCCGTGCCATCGTCAGCTCGGGCAAGCGGCACCTGCGGGCGGTCGGTACCCCGGGCGCGGTCGCCCAGGTACTGGCGGCGCTCATCGAGAACTCGCTCATGCACGGCGGCGGCACCGTCGCCCTGCGGACCCGCGTCACCGGCAACCAGGCCGTCGTCGAGGTCACGGACGAGGGCCCCGGGGTGCCCACCGACCTGGGCGCCCGCATCTTCGAGCGCACGATCAGCGGCCGCAACTCCACCGGTATCGGTCTCGCGGTCGCCCGTGACCTCGCGGAGGCCGACGGGGGCCGTCTGGAGATGCTCCAGGCGCAGCCGCCGGTCTTCGGCCTGTTCCTGTCGCGTACGCCGCTGAAACGGCCGCCACTGGTGGACGACGAGGAACCCACGGTCCGGTAGCGCGCGGCTCCGGCGTGGCGGAAGGCCCCGCGGGCGTGCCGGGAGAGGCGTCGGCTAGTTGGCCCGCGCCCGCTCGTGGCGGGCCCGCGCCTTCGCGGCGTCGACGACGTCCCGGGTCCGCAGCACCGCCTCGGGTTCGGGCTGCCCGGCCGCGGGCTCCTCGGCGGAGGGCTCCTCATCCGGCAGGGTGCGGAACACCCACGTGCGGTACGACCAGAAGCGGAACAGGGTCGCGACGCCGATGCCGACGAACTTGAAGACGTTGCTCTGGAGCTGGCTGTCCCAGCCGAAGCCGTACGTCGCCACGTACAGGACGCCGTTCTCGATGACCAGTCCCACCGCGCTGAACAGCACGAAGAGGGTCATCTCCCGGGTACGGCCGCCGCGGTCGCGGTCCCGGTAGGTGAAGTAGCGGAACCCGACGTAGTTGAAGACGATGGCGACGATCGTGGCGATGACGCTGGCCCGTACGACCTGCAGACCGGTCGCGTGCCGGACCAGGTTGAAGGTCACCAGGTTGACGAGCAGGCCCGCTCCGCCGACCGCGCCGAACTTGGCGACCTCACGCAGGAGCTGGTCGAACCGGCGGCGAACCGCGCCGCGAGGCCTCGTGCGAAGCCCCGAAGAAGCACTGCCCATGGTGTCGCCAGCCCCCGTCGATCGGTCATCGGTCGGTCGTCGTTCGGTTATTTCAACCCGGCCATGCTAACCAGCGGCTCCCTGTCCTGCCTGTGGGCAGGCTCACGGGTGTGGAAAAAGCGGGCCACCGGCGGCGGCGGGCGCAGGGCGTGAGGGAGGGCGTACGAGAGGGCCTGTGGGAGGGTGGGCGGGCGGGCCGCGCGGCGGCCGGGACGGGGTCGCGGAGAGCGGAATCCGGTCCCCCGGCGCGGCCGATACTCTTGGAGCGTGACATTCCCGGTAGTCGGCATGGTCGGCGGGGGTCAGCTCGCTCGTATGACGCACGAGGCTGGCATCCCGCTCGGCATCAGGTTCAAGCTCCTCAGTGACACCCCCCAGGAGTCCGCGGCGCAGGTGGTGGGCGATGTCGTCATCGGCGACTATCGCGACCTCGACACGCTGCGCGACTTCGCGCGGGGCTGCGACGTGATCACCTTCGATCACGAACACGTACCCGGCGAGCATCTGCGCGCCCTGGAGGCGGACGGCGTTCCCGTCCGCCCGGGACCTGACGCGCTCGTGCACGCCCAGGACAAGGGTGTGATGCGCGCGAAGCTCGACGCGCTCGGCGTGCCCTGCCCGCGGCACCGGATCGTGAGCGACGCCGACGACGTCGCCGCGTTCGCGGCCGAGGGCCTCGCGCCCGGCGCCGAGGGCGACGGCTTCCCGGTGATCCTGAAGACCGTCCGCGGCGGCTACGACGGCAAGGGCGTCTGGTTCGTACGCTCCCTGGAGGAGGCGGCCGAACCCTTCCGCGCCGGCGTCCCCGTGCTGGCCGAGGAGAAGGTCGACTTCGTACGGGAACTGGCGGCGAACGTCGTCCGCTCACCGCACGGTCAGGCGGTCGCGTACCCGGTCGTCGAGTCCCAGCAGGTCGGCGGCGTCTGCGACACGGTGATCGCCCCCGCGCCCGGGATCTCGGACGAGCTGGCCCTCAGGGCCGAGGAGCTCGCCCTGCGCATCGCGAAGGAACTCGGCGTCGTGGGCCACCTGGCCGTCGAACTGTTCGAGATCCGCGAACCCGACGGGACGCCCGGCATCCTCGTCAACGAACTGGCCATGCGCCCGCACAACTCCGGCCACTGGAGCCAGGACGGCGCGATCACCTCCCAGTTCGCCAACCACGTCCGCGCGGTCCTCGACCTGCCCCTCGGCGACCCGCGTCCGCGCGCCCGGTGGACGGTCATGGTCAACGTCCTCGGCGGCGACTACCCGGACATGTACTCCGCGTACCTGCACTGCATGGCCCGCGATCCCCAGCTGAAGATCCACATGTACGGCAAGGACGTGAAGCCCGGCCGCAAGGTCGGCCACGTCAACACCTACGGCGACGACCTGGACGACGTCCTCGATCGCGCCCGCCACGCAGCCGGTTACCTGAGAGGCACGATCACCGAATGAGCCCAGTTGTAGGCATCGTCATGGGGTCGGACTCCGACTGGCCCGTCATGGAGGCCGCCGCCCAGGCCCTCGACGAGTTCGAGATCCCCTACGAGGTCGACGTCGTCTCCGCGCACCGGATGCCGCACGAGATGATCGCGTACGGCGAGCAGGCCGCGGGGCGTGGGCTCAAGGCGATCATCGCGGGTGCCGGCGGCGCCGCCCACCTGCCCGGCATGCTCGCCTCGGTCACCCCGCTGCCCGTCATCGGCGTACCGGTCCCGCTGAAGTACCTCGACGGCATGGACTCGCTGCTGTCGATCGTGCAGATGCCGGCCGGCGTCCCCGTCGCGACCGTCTCCGTCGGCGGCGCGCGCAACGCGGGTCTGCTGGCTGCCCGGATCCTCGCCGCGCACGACGAGGAACTCCTCACCCGTATGCGGGACTTCCAGCAGGAGCTGAACGACCAGGCCACCGAGAAGGGCAAACGGCTGCGGGCCAAGGTCGAGGGCGCCGCCGGCGGCTTCGGCTTCGGGAAGTGACGCGGATGACCTCCCTCGACGAAGCCCGGGACCTGCTGCGGGAGTTCCCCGTGGTCGACGGGCACAACGACCTCCCGTGGGCACTGCGCGAGCAGGTCCGCTACGACCTCGGCGCCCGTGACATCGCCGGCGACCAGAGCGCCCATCTCCACACCGACCTGGCGCGACTGCGCGCGGGCGGCGTCGGCGCGCAGTACTGGTCGGTGTACGTCCGCTCGGACCTGCCCGACCCGCTCACCATGACGCTCGAACAGATCGACTGCGTACGGCAGTTGATCGACCGTCACCCGGCGGACCTGCGCGCCGCGCTGACGGCGGCGGACATGACGGCGGCGCGGGCCGAGGGCCGTATCGCCTCCCTCATGGGCGCGGAGGGCGGTCACTCCATCGACAACTCCCTCGGCGCGCTGCGGGGGTTGTACGCGCTGGGCGTGCGCTACATGACGCTCACCCACAACGACAACATCGCGTGGGCGGACTCGGCCACGGACGTCCCCGCCGCCGGCGGCCTGTCGGCCTTCGGCCGTGAGGTCGTGCGGGAGATGAACCTCGAGGGCATGCTGGTCGACCTCTCGCACGTCGCCGTGACGACCATGCGGGACGCGCTGGACACCTCGGCCGCCCCGGTGATCTTCTCGCACTCCTCCTCGCGCGCGGTCTGCGACCACCCGCGCAACATCCCGGACGACGTCCTGGAGCGGCTGCCCGCCAACGGGGGCGTGGCGATGGTGACCTTCGTACCGAAGTTCGTGCTCCAGGCGGCGGTCGACTGGACGGCCGCGGCCGACGAGAACATGCGCGCGCACGGCCTCCACCACCTCGACACCACCCCCGAGGGGATGAAGGTCCACCGTGCCTTCGAGGAGTCCCACCCGCGGCCCGTCGCCACGGTGTCGACGGTGGCGGACCACCTCGACCACATGCGCGAGGTCGCGGGCGTCGACCACCTCGGCATCGGCGGCGACTACGACGGCACGGCGTTCACGCCCGAGGGCCTCGACGACGTCTCCGGCTATCCGAACCTGATCGCGGAGCTGCTCACCCGCGGCTGGTCCCGCGCCGACCTCGCCAAGCTGACCTGGCAGAACGCGGTACGGGTGCTGGGCGCGGCCGAGGACGTGGCCCGCGACCTGCGGACGACGCGCGGTCCGTCGAACGCGACACTGCGACAGCTGGACGGCTGACCGGGCCGCTTCCCGGTGGGCGGGCGTACCCCCGAACGCTCCGTCCACCAGGAAGCTCCCCCGCGCCCCGTGCGACGGTGACGGTACTGCGATCACCGTCCACCCAACGGAGCCACGTCATGGCAGACCTGCAGGAAGAACTGCACCCCACCCCCGAGGTGGCGGAGCTCGACCGGCCCGCCGTGTGGGCGGGGGCCGGGCCGGAGTCCGGGCCGGCGGACCTGGACGTCCCGGAGTCCGCGCCGGCGGCGGCGCGGACGGGCGTCCCGGACGCCGATCCCCTGGAACGGGCGCGCAGCTTCCTCGCCGGTCATCCCGTCGCCGACGGCTACAGCGGTCTGCCCTGGGCGCTGCGACACCTGCCCTGGTACGACCTGGAGGTGGGCGAGAGCGCCGTGGACACGGACGTCCCCCGGCTGCGGGAGGGGCGTGTCGGCGCTCTGTTCTGGTCGCTGCACCTGCCCGAGGGGCTGGCCGGGGACCGGGCCGTCGGGGCCACCCTGGAGCAGCTGGACCTGGTGCGCACGGTGGTCCAGGCCCACCCGGAGGGGCTGCGGATGGCGCACACCGCCTCCGAGGTCAACGACGCCCGGCACTGCGGCCGGGTAGCCGTCCTGCTGGGTCCCGCCGGCGCCGCCGCGCTCGGCGACTCGCTCGGCATCCTGCGGGCCCTGCGCTCGCTCGGCCTGCGGGTCCTCACCCTCGCGGGCGCCTCCTGGGCGAGCCAGGCGGGTCTGACCAGGTTCGGCGAGGAGGTGCTGCGCGAGATGAACCGGCTGGGCGTGATCGCCGACCTCTCCGGGACCTCGGACGCCACCATCGCCCGTACCCTGGCGGCCTCCAAGGCCCCGGTCCTGTTCACCCGCTCCGCGGCCCGCGCGCTGCGTCCCCACCCGGCGAACCTCTCCGACGACGTGCTCGCCGGCCTGGGCGCGGCGAAGGGGGTGTGTCTCGTCCCGCTCACCGCCGAGCAGGCGGGCCCGACCGTCCGGGACGTCGCCGACCACCTCGACCACGTCAGGGCCGTCGCGGGCCCGGAGTGCGTCGGCGTCTCGGGGACGTACGACTCCGGGGCCGCGCACCCGCAGGACCTCGCCGACGCGTCGTGCTACCCGAACCTGATCGCCGAACTCTTCGCCCGTGGCTGGTCCGAGGCCGACCTCGCCCTGCTGACCTGGGAAAATGTTCAACGCGTCGTGCGCACCGCGGACTTCACGGCACGGGCGGCCCAGCAGCGCCGCGAGCCGTCCACGGCCAGGATCGCCGAACTGGACGGCTGATCCCGGCCGTGGCGGACGCGGCGCGGACGCGGCGCGGACACGGACTCGGTCGTACGGACGCGGCCGCCCGGACCCGGCTCGGAGCCGCTCCGGTCAGCAGGCGCAGAGGCAGAAGGGGTGTCCCGCGGGGTCGGCGTAGACGCGCCAGCTCCGCGAGCGGTCCTCGGTGTCCAACGGCCGCGCGCCGAGCGCGAGCACGCCCTTCTCCGCCGCGTCCAGGTCGTCGACGGTCAGGTCCAGGTGGAACTGCTGCGAGCCCTCGGGCGCCGGCCACCGGGGCGGTACGTGCCCGGGGGCGGCCTGGAACGCCAGCGACCGTCCGCCGGGCACCGTCAGATCCACCCAGTCCGCGTCCTGCCCGCCTCCCTCCCCGGATTCCACGGTGCCGCCCAGCACCTCGGCGTAGAACCCGGCCAGCGCGCGCGGGTCGGGACAGTCCAGGACGACGGCGCCGAGCTCGGCGAGAGCCATGACTCCTCCAACGGGGGAACGGATACTGCACGGATGCCTGCAACCGTTACCCATAGACACGCACATCAGGTAACGGTTACCGCATACTCCCGCACAGGAGGTAACGTCGCAACCATGAACGACCGCGCACCCGCGCCGGGGGGACTGGCCCTGATCCAGTCCCTGGTGAACACCCTCGACCTCGAATCCGGCGCGGACCGGCTGGACACCGCCGAGGGCCGGGCGGCGTTCGGCCTCCCGGAGGGCGGGACGGAGGCGGCCCGCGAACTGCGCGAGTCGCTGCGCGCGGTGTGCCTCGCGCACGCGGACCATCCCCCGCACCGGACGGTCACCCCGCTCGGCGAGCTGCTGGCCGGGGCGCCCCTCCGCCTCACGGTCGACGGCCGGGACGGCGGCGCGGGCTTCACCCCCGCCGTCACCCTGGTACCGGCCGTCACCTCGGCATCGGCCACCGCCCCGCCCGCCGGCACCCCGTCGCCCGCCGCCGGCGCGCCCCTGGCCGCCCGCGTCGCCGCGGCCATCGCCGAGTCGCTCGTCGACGGCACCTGGGCCCGGCTGAAGGCCTGCGAGGCACCGACCTGCCACTGGGCGTACTACGACCGCTCCCCGGCCGGCCGCGGCCGGTGGTGCTCGATGGCGGTCTGCGGGGCACGCGCCAAGATGCGCCGCTACCGCGCGAAGTAGGTGACGCGGCCGTACGAAGTGGCCCAACCGGCCGCGCCGGTCATCGCGACGGTGGAGAATGTGGGGCGACGCCGGTCCGGCCGACTGAGCCTCGGCCGGACCGGCGTCGTCCGGGTAGCGCCGCGCCGGTCAGGTGACCAGCAGCCGGTTGAAGAACGAGCGGTAGTGCCGCAGCGCCAGGCGCAGATCCTCCGTGTCCGCCTGCTCGCCCCGGTTCCACTGCCCTTCCAGTTCCTGCTTGTGCTCGGCGAAGGTGGCGGCGAGCCGCTGCATCACGTCCGCGACGAGGGCGTCGGCCGTGTGCACGGCGTCCCGCGGATCGTCGACGAACTCGCTCTGCACCTCCCGCCAGCGTGCGCGGAACGCGTCCTCGTCCTCCGTGCTGAGGAGTTGGGGAGTGTCGTCCTGGGCGTCCCGGGTCCCCAGGGTGTCGCCACCGGTGCTCCGGTCACGCGAACTCGTCTCCTGTGCGCCGGTGTCGGCGACCCGGTCGTCCGGGCCTCCGGCGTCGCGCCCGGCGTCCTCGCCCCTGACCCCGTCGCGCCCGGTGTCGTCGAATCGGGTGTCCTCGCGTCCCGCGTCGTCGAGTCCGGCGGCGTCGTCGCGCTCCGGCGCGTCGCTCGGTGTGGCCGTGCTCTCACCCGGGAACGCCGGCGCCCCGGGCGGCGGGCCCGGCGTGTCCTCGGTGGCCCGGTCGCGGGGCTGGGCGAGATCGTCGGTGGTCAGGCCGCTCTCGGTGGCGGTGTCCGGCATGTCATGGCCTCGTGTGTCCTGGCGGTGCATCGCTTCTCCGTTCCGTCCGGGCCTCTCAGGCCCGCGCGTGGCGGCGGCGGCCGCCGTCGGAGAGCAGCTCGTCGAAGAGGGCGCGGTAGTGCACCATGGCCCCCCGCAGCTGCTCCGTCGTCGCCTGGTGCCGCACACTGAGCGCGTCCACGTCATGGGCGGCCCGGTAGTGCTCCAGGGTGCGGCCGTGCTCGACCGAGAGGTCCTTGAGCTGCTGCTCGAAGTCCTGGGTCGGATAGCCGCGGTCGTTCATCAGCGAGGTCACCAGACGGTCCGCGTCGTGCACGGCGCCCTCCGGGTGATCCACGAAGTCCTCCTGCACGCCCGCCCAGTCGCGGGTGTACCGGTCCTTGGTGCCGCTGTCCAACGGCCTGATGTCCAGGGAGTCGTGCCGCTTCTCCCGGGCCTTGAGGTCACGCTCCGCGGCCGAGCGGTTGTCGGCGCTCTCCACCGTCCGCTCGTACTCGGGACCGAAGCGCTCACGGAGCTTCCGGCGCCGCATGAGCTGTGAAGCCACCACCGCGATCAGGGCGATCACCACCACGACAGGAATGATGATGGCCAGAAGTGTTCCTGTTGACATGGGGCAGAGCCTCCTCGCCGGCGCCCGGTGTGCGCCTCTACAGGTCGGGTCCCCTCAGCCCGGGGATCGAAACGAGATGCGCGGAATGCCCCGAATGAGGCTTTCGGTGTACGCGGCCTCCGGCGCACGCGGCCATCGCCGTACGCGGCTATCGGCGCGGCTCGCCGGAGGGCCGGACGGTGGGTTCGTCCGCGGGTCCGCCGGAGAGCTTGCCGGCGGGTTCGCCGGGGGGACGCGGGTCCGGTACCGGCGGGGTGCGCAGCGCGCCGAACACGGACCAGGCGACCGACACCATCGGAACGGCCACGACCGCGCCGATGACCCCGGCCAGCACACCGCCGCCGATGACGGAGAGGGCCACCACCACGGGGTGCAGCCGGACCGCCCAGCTGAGCACCAGCGGGTGCAGCACATGGCCCTCCAACTGGCCGACGACCACGATCAGGGAGAGCACCACGAGGGCGATGACCGGACCCCGTGAGGCCAGCGCGACGACCGTGGCCACCGCCAGCGCGACGGGCGAGCCCACCAGCGGGATGAACGCGGCGAAGAACTCCAGCAGCGTCAGCGGCAGGGCCAGCGGCACACCCAGCAGGAACAGGGCGATGCCGACCAGCACCGCGTTGGTGGCGGCCACGATGATGATGCCCCGGGTGTACCCGGCGAACGTCCGCCAGGCCGCCCGCCCCGCGCGGTCCCACGTGTCCCGCGCGCTCTCGGGCAGCAGCGCCTGGAACCAGTGCCAGAACCTCTCGCCGGAGTGGATGAAGAACAGGGAGCAGAACAGCGCGAGCGCGGCGGCGGTCAGCACCTCCAGCACCCGCCCGGCGCCACTGAGCGCGCTGCTGAGCAGTGCGGAGCGGTGTTCCGAGAGGTACGCCGTCACCTTCTCCTGAAGGTTCGCCAGCGCCGCGTGGTCCACATGGAAGGGAGATCCCTCCAGCCACCGCTCGATCCGTCCGGCGCCGCCGGCGAACTCCTGGCCCAGCCGGTCCGATTCCCCCGCGACCAGACCGCCGACGAGGGAGAGCAGCCCCAGCGCCAGCAGCAGGCTCCCGAACAGGCTCACCGCGGTCGCCGGACCCCGGGGCAGCCACCGGGCCAGCAGATTGGCCACCGGACGCAAGACCGAGGTCACCACCAGCGCCAGGAACAGCGCGACGGCGACCAGTTGCAGCCGTCCCAGGATCTTGAAGCACGCGTACGCGGCCGCGCCCAGCACGAGCAGCCGCCAGGCGTACGCCGCGGCCACCCGCAGTCCGCCGTTCACGTTCACCGGCACGCCGTCGCGGTCACCGCCACGCCCTGCCACCGCCCCGGCCGTACGGGCCCGGATCGCCGCGCCCACGCCACCGGCGGGCCGGCTGCCCCGTACGACGTACCGCGCCCGCCGCCCGCCGCGACCGGAGCCGCGGCCCGCGTCCGGCGGCGGCGCGGGCCCGGTGCCGGGAGCACCCGGCCGCCCGTGCGCGCGACGCGACCCGTCGGCCACCCGTGCGTCACCGCCCTCCGTCGTCGGGACGGCAGGCGCGTCGCCGACGAGGCGCCTGCGGTCGACGCCGTGGCATCACCTGACCGGGCCGCAACGGGACAGATCGAACAGAAGGGGCGTCAGGGACAGCGTGGGGTCCTCCGGGGAAGGGCCGCAAGCCGGACGGCGCGGGCGGGTCAGGCGGTGGGCCGCCCCATCGCCCGGTACGTCCAGCCGGCCCGCCGCCACAGCTCCGGGTCGAGGGCGTTGCGCCCGTCGAGGAGCACACGGGCGGTGGCCACCTCACCCAGGGCCGCGGGGTCGAGCTCACGGAACTCGCGCCACTCGGTGAGGTGCAGGACGACGTCGGCGCCGCGTACGGCCCCGGCCGCCGAGTCGGCGTACCCGAGCGTCGGGAAGAGCCGCCGGGCGTTCGCCATGCCCTTGGGGTCGTAGACGGTGACCTGGCCGCCCTGGAGGTGTATCTGCCCGGCGACGTTCAGCGCCGGCGAGTCCCGTACGTCGTCGGAGTCGGGCTTGAAGGTCGCGCCCAGCACGGCGACCCGCTTGCCGAGGAACGAACCGCCGCCGAGCGCCTCCCGGGCCATCTCGACCATCTGGCCGCGCCGCCGCATGTTGATGGAGTCGATCTCGCGCAGGAAGGTCAGCGCCTGGTCGGCTCCCAGCTCCCCGGCGCGCGCCATGAAGGCGCGGATGTCCTTGGGCAGACAGCCGCCCCCGAAGCCGATCCCGGCCCGCAGGAACTTCTTGCCGATCCGCTCGTCGTGTCCGATGGCCTCGGCGAGCATGGCGACGTCGCCGCCGGCCGCCTCGCAGACCTCGGCCATGGCGTTGATGAAAGAGATCTTGGTCGCGAGGAAGGAGTTCGCGGAGGTCTTCACCAGCTCGGCGGTCGGGAAGTCGGTCACCACGAAGGGCGAGCCCTCGGCGACCGGCGTCGTGTACACCTCGCGCAGCAGCTTCTCGGACCGCTCGCCGCGCACACCCACCACGATCCGGTCGGGGTGCAGGGTGTCCTGCACGGCGAAGCCCTCGCGCAGGAACTCCGGGTTCCAGGCGAGCTCGGCGTCCTCGCCGGCGGGGGACAGCTCGGCGAGCGTCCGCGCCAGCCGTTCCGCGGAGCCCACGGGCACGGTGGACTTGCCGACGACGAGGGCGGGTCCCCTCAGGTGCGGGGCGAGCGACTCGAAGGCCGCGTCGACGTACGACATGTCGCACGCGTACTCGCCGTGTTTCTGCGGGGTGTTCACGCAGACGAAGTGGACGTCGCCGAACTCCCCGACCTCGGCCCAGTCCATGGTGAAGCGCAGGCGTCCGGTGGACCCCTCGATGCCCGCCACGTGCTTGCGCAGCAACTCCTCGAGGCCCGGCTCGTACATCGGGACCTCGCCCCGCTGGAGCATCTCGATCTTCTCGGGGACGACGTCGAGACCCAGCACCTCGAAACCGAGTTCGGCCATGGCCGCGGCGTGGGTGGCGCCGAGATAGCCGGTGCCGATCACGGTGATCTTGAGGGCCATGCGTGCTCCTGGGGTATACGGCCGTGGGTGCGCTGCCCGAGCATAGTCGGGGCATGACGGGGCCCCTCGTCGGGCAGGTTTCCCGCTGTCGCCAAGCTCACGTATACCTCCCGTGGGCGGGCCCCTAAAATTTAGGTTACTTAACGGTAATTAGCGTCTTTGGAGCGTGAGAGACCTTGGCCGGATCGGCTGATTTCGACCTGTACCGCCCTTCCGAGGAGCACGACATGCTCCGGGACGCGATCCGTTCGCTGGCCGAGGCGAAGATCGCGCCGTACGCGGCCGTGGTGGACGAGGAGGCCCGTTTCCCGCAGGAGGCCCTGGACGCCCTGGTCTCGTCCGACCTGCACGCCGTGCACGTGCCGGAGACGTACGGCGGTGCGGGCGCCGACGCGCTCGCGACCGTGATCGTGATCGAGGAGGTGGCGCGGGTGTGCGCCAGCTCGTCCCTCATCCCGGCCGTGAACAAGCTCGGCTCGCTCCCGGTGATCCTCTCCGGTTCCGAGGCCCTGAAGCAGAAGTACCTGGCGCCCCTGGCGGCGGGCGACGGCATGTTCTCCTACGCCCTCTCCGAGCCGGACGCGGGCTCGGACGCGGCGGGCATGAAGACGAAGGCGGTCCGCGACGGCGACTCCTACGTCCTCAACGGCGTGAAGCGCTGGATCACCAACGCGGGCGAGTCCGAGTACTACACGGTGATGGCCGTCACCGACCCCACGAAGCGCTCCAAGGGCATATCGGCCTTCGTGGTCGAGAAGTCGGACGAGGGCGTCTCCTTCGGCGCGCCGGAGAAGAAGCTCGGCATCAAGGGCAGCCCGACGCGCGAGGTCTACCTCGACAACGTCCGCATCCCGGCGGACCGCATGATCGGCGAGGAGGGCACGGGCTTCGCCACCGCGATGAAGACCCTGGACCACACCCGCATCACGATCGCGGCCCAGGCCCTCGGCATCGCCCAGGGCGCTCTCGACTACGCCAAGGGCTATGTCCGCGAGCGCAAGCAGTTCGGCAAGCCGATCGCCGACTTCCAGGGCATCCAGTTCATGCTCGCCGACATGGCCATGAAGATCGAGGCGGCCCGCCAGCTGACGTACGCGGCCGCCGCCAAGTCCGAGCGCGTCTCCGCCGGAGGCGGAGAAGGCGGCCTCACCTTCCAGGGCGCGGCGGCCAAGTGCTTCGCCTCGGACGTCGCCATGGAGGTCACCACGGACGCCGTCCAGCTGCTTGGCGGCTACGGCTACACCCGCGACTACCCGGTGGAGCGCATGATGCGCGACGCGAAGATCACCCAGATCTACGAGGGCACGAACCAGGTCCAGCGGATCGTGATGGCGCGCAACCTGCCGTAAGCCCCCGACGTCACCTCGGTCACGTCCGTCACAGCCCCCGGCCCGCCGCCGGGGGCTGTCGTCGTCGGGGCCGGGGCGCGGTTCACGGCCGGCCGGCGGTCACAGGGTGCCCAGCGCGCGGCGCAGGTCCTCGGGGGAGCGGTAGTGGACGGCCCGCATTCCGAGCGCGGCGGCCGCCTCCACGTTCTCCTGGGTGTCGTCCACGAACAGACAGCGCCCGGCCGGGACGCCGGCCCGCTCGACGGCGATGTCGTAGATGCGCCGGTCGGGCTTGGCGATGCCCACCCGCGCGCTGCTGACCACGTGGTGGGCGAGGTCCGTCAGGCCCAGGACCTCCAGGTCCTCCTCCAGCTGTACCGAGGTGTTGGTGACGAGGACCAGCGGTACGTGGGCGCGGGCCCCGCGCAGCAGCGACACCACCGCCGGGTCCGCCCGGAACGGCGTCCGCACGAGTGCCTCGCCCAGCTCCCGGGCGGTCGCCTCGGACACCAGTCCGGCCAGCCCCTGTACAGCCGACCGCGCCCACTCGTCCGGCGTGACCCGCCCCACCACCAGCGGCAGCACCGTGTCCGGCGCGAAGGCCAGCTTCATGGTGGTGCCCTCGGCCAGTCCGGCGGCGCGCTCCAGCGCGTTCAGGTGGGACGGGTCGTAGACGCGGATCACGTTGTCGACGTCGCACAGCACCGCGTCGAAGGGACGACCGCCCGAGGTGGGGCGTGAGGCGGGGGAGAGGGTCATGCCGCCACCCTGACATCCGCCCCCGCGAACCCCGCGACCAGGGCCACCGACGACGCCCCTCCGGCGGGTCTCGGGCCCCCTCCAGACCGGGCGGCCTTCCAGCTCCGCGGACCCGTCTGCCCTCCCGGTCGCGCAGGGCCACGCCGAACCGGGCGCAGCGGCACCCCTTCAGGGGCGCGGGGAACCGTGCGCGCAACCACACCCCACCCGCACCCGAAGAACCCACGCCCCGGGCCGTACGCTCCGGGAACTCCAGGAACTCCAGCGATCTCGTACGCCACAACCCGGACGCCCCGGTTCTTCGTGACCTCGGACTCGGGCGTCCTTCGCGGCCCGGGATCCGGTGCTCCCCGTAACCCCGGGCTCGGGTGTCCCGAACACCCGGGGCTCGGGTGTCCCGAACGCCGCGGGGCTCGGGTGTCCCGAACACCCCGGGTTCCGCGGGTGTTCGGGACCCGTGAACCCCGGAACCCACCCTCCTCACGGCGCCCGAGGCGCTACGCGTCCAACCCCTCCGCCACCCGCTTCTCCCGCAGTTCCATGATCGCCCGGCGGCGGGCCAGACGGTGGGTGCGGCGGATCTGGGCCTCCTGGCAGCGGCGCTCGTCCCGCTCGGTCTCCGGGAGGACGGGCGGGACGCGGCGCGGCTTGCCGTCCGCGTCGACCGCGGCGAAGACCAGATAGGCGGAGCCGACCTGCTGGGGTGGTGTGGACTCGTTCCACCGCTCGGCGAGCACCCGGACGCCGACCTCCATCGACGTCCGGCCCGTCCAGTTGACCTGGGCCTTCACATGGACGAGGTCGCCCACGCGCACGGGCTCCAGGAAGGCCATCTCGTCCATGGAGGCGGTGACCGCGGGCCCGCCGGAGTGCCGTCCGGCCACCGCGCCCGCCGCGTCGTCGACGAGCTTCATGATCACTCCACCGTGCACCGTGCCCAGAAGGTTGGTGTCGTTGTGGGTCATGATGTGGCTGAGGGTGGTCCGGGACGCTGAGGTCGGCTTTCCCGGAATATCGGATTCCGGAGTGGGCGCCTGGTCTGTCATGCCCTCCACCCTATGCGGGGTAAGGACACGGTCCGCTTTGCATCAGCTCTGCAACAGGCGTGACCCAGATCTCCCCCCTCTCTTGTTAGGCACATGGGGCGGCCCTGCACACTGGTCCGCATGAACGATTGGCCCGACGGGTGGGACGACAACCGCAACAACGGCGGCAACCGTTACGGTCGCGGCAGCGCGGGCGCACAGCCCGAGAGCGCCCGCGTCATGCGGCAGGTTCGGCGTGGTCCGGCGACGCCCGGTCCGGGCCCCGGCGCCCCGCCCTACGGCGGAGTGCCCCAGCAGCCGTCCTACGGGGACGGCCAGGGGTACGGCGACGGCTACGACAACGGATACGACTCCGGCTACAACACCGGCCACGTCTACGGATCGCCGAACGGCCCCGGAGGCCCGCAGGGGCCCGGTGGCACCGGCACCCGGGACCCGCGCCCCGCGCCGAACTGGCGGCGCCGGATCAAGTGGACCGCGATCACACTGGTCACGCTCTTCGTCGTGGTCTCCGTCGGCACGTACTTCTGGGCGGACTCCAAGCTCCACCGTGACGTGGATCTGTCGAAGGTCATCGACCGTCCCGACGCGGGCAAGGGCACCAACTACCTGATCGTCGGCTCCGACAGCCGCGCCGGAATGTCCGCCGAGGACAAGAAGAAGCTGCACACCGGGTCCGCCGAGGGCAAGCGCACGGACTCCATGATGATCCTGCACACCGGCGACAACGGCTCCACGCTGGTCTCGCTGCCCCGTGACTCGAACGTCGAGATACCGAGCTACAAGGGCTCCGACTCCGGCAAGACGTACCAGGGCACGGGCCGGCACGTGAAGCTGAACGCGGCGTACGCGGAGGACGGCCCCGAACTCCTCGTGCGGACCGTCGAGTTCAACACCGGTCTGCGCATCGACCACTACGTGGAGATCGGCTTCGGCGGCTTCGCGAAGATCGTGGACGCGGTCGGCGGCGTCGACATGACCCTCGACAAGGGTTTCAAGGACAAGTACTCCGGCGCCGACTTCAAGGCGGGCAAGCAGACGCTGAACGGCGAGCAGGCCCTCGCCTTCGTCCGTACCCGGCACGCCTTCGCCGCCTCGGACCTGGAGCGCACCAAGAACCAGCAGAAGTTCCTGGCCGCCCTGGCCCACCAGGTCGCGACCCCCTCCACGGTCCTGAACCCCTTCGCGCTCTACCCGACGATGGGCGCGGGCCTGGACTCGCTGACCGTCGACAAGGACATGAGCCTGTGGGACCTCGCGGACATGTTCTGGGCGATGAAGGGCGTCACCGGCGGTGACGGCAAGTCCATGAACATGCCGATCTCCGGCTCCACGGGCGGCAACCTCGTCTGGGACAAGACCAAGGTCAAGGCGCTGGTCGACGAGCTGAAGAACGACGACAAGGTGACGGTCTCGGGCAACTGAGGACCCGACGCCCCGCACCCACGACAGGGCCCCGCCGGACACACCGGCGGGGCCCTGTCCGCTGCCCGCCCGCTCATCCCCGCCGGCCTACCGGCACAGCACCTCGTCGCCGGTCAGCACGGGGGACGACTCCCCCGGGGACGGAGTGTCGACCCGTACCCGTCTGACCTCCTTGAAGTCCGCCCCCGCGAGCACCTTCAGTACCGGACCCTGCCCGTCGACCGCGCGCAGCTCGCTGCCGGGCAGCGCCGCCGCAAGGGAGCGCGCGGAACGGTCCCAGCGCGGGTCGTACACGATGACGGTGTGCTTCAGGTCCGGCTCCTGCGTGGTGGCGGGCCGCCCGGTCGTACGGAAACCGCTGGCGGCGAGCGCGCCGTCCACCCGCCTGCCGAGGCCCTCGGTGGACGTCGCGTTCTCGACCTGGACATGGATCTGCTGCGGGGCCACCTCGACCCGGGCGGCCGCGCTGCGCACGGTCGGGTGCGTCGCGGTGAGCGGCTTGTCGTCGCGCAGCGACCGGAAGAGCTGGGCGGCCTTCGGCTCGTCCCACTTCAGTGTCGAGCCGATGCCCTTGACGGCGTAGCCCATCTGCCCGATCGGCACGGTCGTGAACTCGGAGGAGGAGGGGGAGAAGTTGCGCATCGCCCGGCCGAGGTCCAGCAGCTCGTCCGTGCCGAAGCCCTTGTCCGCGCGGACCGAGCCGAGCACGGCCCGGGTGACGTCGCGGAACCTCAGCGGGTTCAGCAGCACCCCGGAGGAGGTGGCCCGGCCGATCAGCGCCGCCAGGAACCGCTGCTGGCGCTGCATCCTGCCGAGGTCGGAGGCGCCGTCGACGTGCCGGGAGCGCACGTACTGCAGCGCCTGCCCGCCGTTCAGCTGGTGCGGGCCGGCCGTCAGGTCGAGTCCGGTGTACGAGTCCTTCAGGGGCCGCGTGGCGCAGATGTCGACGCCGCCGAGCACGTCCACGGTCTTCATGAAGCTGGTGAAGTCGACCTCCAGATAGTGGTCGATCTTCAGGTGGGTCATGTTCTCGACGGTGCGCACGGTGAGCTGCGGACCGCCCTCCGCGTACGCCGCGTTCAGCTTGATCGGGTGCGGGTTGTGCTGCGCGCCGGTGGTCTGGTCGGTGTGCACGGGCGTCTCGGCGTACGAGTCGCGGGGCAGGCTGACGACGCTGGCGCGCTCCTTGTCCGCCGCGATGTGCACGATCATGATCGTGTCGGTGCAGTGACAGGGGGTGCCGCCCAGGTGGTACGCGCGCCGTTCCTTCTCCGTGATCCGGTCGCGGCCGTCGGTGCCGACCAGCAGGACGTTCATGCCGTGGCCGGCGGCGGGACGGTTCTTCATGTCCTTGAAGGGGTCGACCCGGGCGATGTCCTCGTCGAGGCTGGTGACCACCGCGTGCCCGATGCCCGCGGAGGCGAGGACCACCACCGACAGCGTGGTGACGACCCGCATGGCCCAGCGCGGCCTCTTCCTCCGTACGGGGGGTCGCGCCGCGGGCCGCCGGGTGCGGGACGGCTGCGGGCGGCCCTGGAGCGGCGGACGCCGTGGACGGGCGGGGTCGGGGGCGTGGGGCGGGGCGGCGGAGCGGGGCGACGTGGGCAAGGGGGACACCTCCGCGAGGCTGGGCGTGGGGATGCGTGAGCACGGTAGGCAGATACGATCTCCTGCCCGGCCCGTAGGCAGGGCGGCGCGCGCCCGTGTCCCCCATTCGCGGTAACGTGACGTCCGATGAGCGAGAAGTCTGGCGTGCAGCCCCCCGCCGTATCCGTGATCATGCCCGTCCTCAACGAGGAGAGGCACCTGCGCGGAGCCGTCCAAGCGATCCTTGCGCAGGAGTACGACGGCGAGATGGAGGTGGTGATCGCCATCGGTCCGTCCACGGACCGTACGGACGAGATCGCGGCCCGGCTCGTCGCCGAGGACCCGCGCGTGCACACCGTGCCGAACCCGACCGGCCGCACCCCCGCCGCGCTCAACGCGGCGATCAAGGCGTCCCGGCATCCCGTCGTCGTCCGCGTGGACGGGCACGGCATCCTCTCCCCGAACTACATCGCCACCGCCGTCCGCCTTCTGGAGGAGACGGGCGCGCAGAACGTCGGCGGCATCATGCACGCCGAGGGCGAGAACGACTGGGAGCACGCCGTCGCCGCCGCGATGACCTCGAAGATCGGCGTGGGCAACGCGGCCTTCCACACGGGCGGTGAGGCCGGCCCGGCCGAGACCGTGTACCTGGGCGTCTTCCGGCGCGAGGCGCTGGAGCGGCAGGGCGGCTACAACGAGGAGTTCATCCGCGCCCAGGACTGGGAGCTGAACTTCCGGATCCGGGAGGCGGGCGGCCTCATCTGGTTCTCGCCCGAGCTGAGGGTGTCGTACCGGCCGAGGCCCTCCGTCAGGGCCCTCGCCAAGCAGTACAAGGACTACGGGCGCTGGCGCCACGTCGTCGCCCGCTACCACGAGGGTTCCATCAACCTGCGCTACCTCGCGCCGCCGGCCGCGGTGTGCGCGATCGCGGCGGGCGTCGTGGTGGGCGCCGCGCTGACGCCGTGGGGCTTCCTGATCCCCGGCGGCTACCTCGCGGCGATAGCCGCGGGTTCGCTGCCCGCGGGCAAGGGGCTGCCGGCCAAGGCGCGCCTGCAGATCCCCGTGGCCCTCGCCACCATGCATATGTCCTGGGGCTTCGGCTTCCTGACCAGCCCGCGCGCGCTGGCCCGAAAGGTGATCGCCTCACGGCGTCCCGCCGTACGGGAGTCCGCCGCTACGTGAGGCGGAGGACCCGCCGGCACGCGTGCCGGCGGGCGCCCCTCGCGGAGGGGCACGGCCGCCCGGGACCGTCAGCCGCGGTGGCCGGAGCATTCGATCGTGAGAGAGCGACGCGCGAGCGCCGCCCGGATCACCGGGCGGCGCTCGCGTGCGGAACGACGACGGACCGTCGGGTCCGCTACCAGCGGTAGGGCGCGTACACGTCCATGCACTGGTCCTTGTCCGAGCCGTTGATGGCATCGGCGTTGCCGGGCAGATCCCCGGCCTTCGGGGTGGACTCCTTCGGGTAGGTGTCGCCCGTGCGCCAGTCGGCGCCCACGACGACGGTGACCCCCGACACGTCGGTCGACCTCTTCACCGAACTCATGGGAATCCCCAGTGCCTTCGCGACGGCCTGGGCGTCACCCTCGAGATCGGCGCTCGGGTAACGCACGGCGGTCTTGCTGTCGGACACCGCCGCCGTCGTGTCGGCCTCCGCCCTGGTGAAGCCCTTCCCCACGAGGACCTGACCGATCGCGCTCGCCCGATGGGCCACCGCGATCCGCGTCGACGTCCTGGTGGCGTTCTGCACCAGCACACCGAGTTCGCCGGACGAGACCGAGGGCGCCTCGGTCGCCGGGGCCGGGCTCGCCGTCCCCTTCGAGGCCGACTCCGTGCCCTTGTCGTCGAAGGGCACGTCGTCACGGATCATCCGCCACACCTTCTCGGCGTTGGCGCCGTCCGGTACGACGTGGTTGTCGTCCTGAGGGTCCGCGACGTTCGGCATCGTCGTCATGGTGAGGCGGTTCGTCGGCACGGTCTTGAGCTGCATGGCCATGTCGTACAGCTTCTTGACCGTACCGATCTCCTCGGAGACCTTCAGCGACTTCGTGGCCGCCTCGGCCAGGTCCATGAGCCGCCCGGTGTCGGTGAAGACGTTCTGGCTCTTCAGCGTCCGGATCATCGAGTTCATGTACATGTGCTGGGCCCTGGCCCGCAGGAGGTCGCTGCCCCAGGCGTGCCGGGTACGCAGCCACTGGAGCGCCTGCTTGCCCTGGACCTTCTTCGTGCCGGCCTTCATCTTCAGTCCGGAGCCACCGGACACACCGGGCAGCGGACGGTCCCACACGTTCTGCTTCACACAGACGTCGACGCCGCCGATGGCGTCCGCCATGTTCACCACGCCCGCGAAGTCGATCGTCATCCAGTGGTCGATGTAGATCCCGGTGAGGTTCTCCCAGGTGGCCAGGGTGCAGCCGGCGCCGCCGCGGGCCAACGACTCGTTGATGATGGCGTTGGTCGCGGGATAGCTCGTCCCGGTGTCGGGATCCTTGCACTTGGGTATGTCGACACGGGTGTCGCGCGGAATGCTGACCACCGAGGCGCTCTTGCGGTCGGCCGAGAGGTGGATGAGCATCTGCACGTCGGCCAGTGGCGGGTTGCCGCGGTTCTCCCTGCTGCCGCCGAGCTTCACGTTCTCGGCGGAGTTACGGCTGTCGGAGCCGATCAGCAGGATGTTCATGGGCGTCTGGCCGGCGGCGTTCGGCTCGGCCTTCTTCGCCGGAGAACCACCGCTGCTGCGCTGGCCCTTCTGGATGTTGCTGTTGAGGTGCTGGTAGTAGAGGTATCCGGCGCCGGCCGTCCCAAGTATCAGCACCGCCAGCACGGTTGCCGACCAGCGCAGCACGCGCCGTCTGCGCCGTGGACGGTGACCGTTCGGTCCGACCCCGCTCCGCCCGCCGCCACGCCGTCCCCCGCCGTGCCGCTTGTCCCCGTCGGTCGTGCCCGGTGCCTGCGGTGTGCGCGACGTAGCGTCCCCGACCGCAGGAACCTCCCCCCGCGTACTGCTCTGTGTCAACTCCGTGCCCTCCCCACCTGCGCCTGACACGGGTCCGCCCCGCGTCCGTTTAGACGCACGGCGGACCCGTTGGGTTACCTACGAGGCGCACTTCACCTTGTCCGCCGTGGACTTGTCGACCTCCGGCGCCTTTGTCGGAGCGGTGAGGGGTACGCCCGCACCCTTGAAGTCCTTGCCCAGGGTCAGCGTCATCGCGGGCAGTCCCTGGGAGTTGGTCACGCTCTTGCCCGGCTTCAGCGCCGATCCGGACAGGCCCATGATGGCGGCGAGCCTGCGCGCCTGGGGTGCCTGGTCGGGCGCGTACTCGAGCGTGGTCCTGCTCAGTTCGGCGGGCGCGTTGCCCGCGTTCTCGGACTTCTCCACGCCCTCGGAGATCTGCAGCCAGCCCAGGGTCTTCTGGGCGGAACCGCCGACGGCCCCGCCGTTGAGGATCCTTACCCGGACCTCGGAGGCGTCGGACTTGGTGCCCTTGAGGCGGGCGGCCTCGGCGTCCTTCGCCGCCTTCTGCTTCTCCTTCACCTCGGTGAAGGAGACGTCGTTCTTGATGGCGTCGAAGACCGCGGGGGCCTTCGCGTCGTTGAGGACGACGGTGGCCTTGACCTTCTCCGCGGGGTTGTCCAGAACCGGCACCGTGGTGAAGGTCAGGTTCTTCGGGTTGAGCTTGCCCAGCTCGAGGCCAAGGTCCTTCAGCTTGCCGATGCTGTCCAGTTTGTCGTCGACGGTCAGCGCCTTGGTGCCCGCCTCCGCCAGTTTCAGCATCTTCCCCGGGCTGGAGAGCGTGGAGTTCCCCTTCAGCTTGCGCATCAGCGCGCTCAGGAACTGCTGCTGCAGCGTGATCCGGCTCAGGTCGCCGCCGAAGCCGACGGCGTGGCGGGTGCGGACGAACGCCAGGGCCTGCTCGCCGGAGATGTTGTGCGTCCCCTTGGAGAGGTTCAGGTGCGAGTCCGGGTCCTTGATGTCCTTGGCCAGACAGACGTCGACGCCGCCGACGGCCTCCGTCAGCGTCTTGACCGCGTTGAAGTCCGCGACCATGAAGTCGTCCGGCTTGATCCCGGTCAGCTCGGTCACCGTGCGCATGGTGCAGCTCGGCGTGCGCTCGTCCTGCCCGAGGCTGGTGTTGAAGCGGACGCCCTGGGTGCCCGGAATGACCTTGTCGGTGCCGTCGGCCTGCTGGGTCGGACAGTCCGGGACGTCGACGATCAGGTCACGCGGGATGCTCAGCGCGGTGGCGTTGGACCGGTCCTTGGAGACGTGCAGAAGGATGTTGGTGTCGGCGTGTCCGACACTGCCCGCGTCGCCGTAACCGTCGTTGCCCTTGCCGGTGCGCTTGTCGGTGCCGATCACCAGGATGTTGATCGCCTGGTCCTTGCTGAAGCCACCCGTGCTCGCACCGTCGTCGGACACGGACGTGATGTTGTCGTTGAGGTGCTTGATGTAGAGGTAGCCGCCGACCGACACGGCGACGAGCACGAAGGCCATCGAACCGCCGGTCCACAGCAGGACCTTCTTCGCCTTCGACTTCTTGGGTTTCGTCCGCGTCCGGCGGCGGCCCGGAGGCGGCTCGGCCGGCGCGCCACGGCGTCGGCGCGGCCCGGGCACATCGGTGCCGGGCGGCGCGGGACTGTCCCGCTCCGGCGCCGTGCGCGCACGCTGTCCCGGCCTGGTTCCCGACCCCGCCGGCGCGGGGTTGCCGCGACGTGGCCTCGGGACTCCCGACTGCGGTCCGGAAGCATTCTGTCGCAGTTCGTATTCACCGGTGTTCGGGTTGAGCACCCACTGGTCTGCGGGATCGATATTGTCCGCCCGCCCACGGCCTTGCGCGTCCACGGTTGTCTGAATCCTCCGTCGGGGCCACGCGGCGCCCTTCCCCCTCAAGGCGCTCGGGTCTCTCGGTCAAACAGTGCGCGACCCCCAGGACAGACCTCGTGGCCGGGTGCACCGGATCGCTCACACTATCTGCCCAGTTCAGTGTCGAGCGACGACGGTGACAAACTCCACTTGCTACAACTGGGCAATCCGCCCCATTTCTCGGAGACTTCTTAGCTCAGCAGTTCCCGTCCTTGGGGCACGCTTTACCCGCAGGCGTCCTCGGCTGCCGTGTTTCCCCGGAAAGTCGGCGCGGGGGGAGAGGTGCTGCCGGGTGAACCGGTCCGCATTACTCTCCACATTCCGTCGCCGTCCGACTCCTCTTCGTAGCCGAATGCGGAGTCGTACGCGTCTTCGGCGTGACCTCCGTACGAGTTCTCCGCGGGAGATCCGTGACGAGGGTTCGCGGCGACCACCACCGGTGCGTCCGCGCGCAGTTGTGCGAAGAGTTTTCCGGCGCCGGGTTCTCGGAGTTGGTCGCGATTGGCGTCGTACGCGTACGACGTCCGGGGCACCGTCAGGAATTGCACCCGTTCTGTGGGAATGTCGCGCATGCCGCGCACCAGCTGGTAGAGGCCGCGCAGGCTGGCGAGATCCGGGTCCGTGGTGAGCGAGGAGGTGGCCGCGTCGAGGACGGGATAGAGCTTCGTGGGATTCAGCAGGACGTCGTTGCTGCGCACCTTGTTGACGAGCGCCCCCAGGAACCGCTGTTGGCGGTCCATCCGGTCGGTGTCGCTGCCGTCGCCGATGCTCTTGCGGGCGCGTACGTAGCCGAGGGCCTGTTCGCCGTTGAGCGTCACCTCGCCCGCGGGCAGCCGCAGTTTGGCGTCCTTGTCGTCGATGTGCTGCTTCAGGCAGACCTGGACGCCGTCCACGGCGTCCACCATGTCCTTGAAGCCGCGGAAGTCGACGACCATGTGGTGGTCGACGCGGATGTCGGTGAGCTTCTCGACGGTCCGGATCGTGCAGGCCGAACCGCCCACCTCGAAGGCGGAGTTGAACACCGCGAACGCCGGCCGGCTGCGGGTGCCGTCCGGGCGGCGGCAGTCCGGCAGGTGCACCATCAGGTCGCGGGGCAGCGAGACGGCGGTCGCGCTGTGCCGGTTCGCGGCCAGGTGCAGCAGGATCGTGGTGTCGGAGCGCTCGGTCCCGGAGTCCCGGCCGTACTTGCGGTTCCCCTTCCCCGAGCGCGAGTCCGATCCGATCAGCAGGATGTTCTGGGCGCCCCGCACGAGCGCGGTGGGCCGCTCCTTCTCGTACCGGGCGAGCTCGGCGGCCGCGTCGTCGTCCGCCGTGATGTTCCCGTTCAGCTTCTCGTACACGGCCCAGCCGGCCCCGCTCGCGGCCAGCACGAAGACGGCGACCCCCAGGGACGAGTTGCGCAGCCACAGCCGCCGACGCCGCCGGGCGAGCCCGGCACCGGTGGCCGACGCCGCCGCTCCCGGCCCTGCGCTGACGGTCACGTCGGGGGACCCCCTCCTGGCGTACGGGCGTGTCGCACTGCGGTGTTCCTACGACCATGGCCCGCGCGCCCCCCGCAAGCAGCCCGCTGATAGCCCGAACGGGCGACACCCCACCTTCACCCGAGCCCAGCAGGAACGCGGGGAACGGAGCCCCCAGCCACGACGGACCGGCACGGGAGAGCCGGTCCGGCCCCAGGTGTCGCCTCCGACGCTCACGCTTCCGTCGCCCCGCACCGGGGGCGCCCTTCCAGGGGCGCGGGGAACTGCGCGCGCAGCCACGACGGACCGGCACCGAACAGTCGACCCCGCCTCGGGTGCCGGACCCGACGCTCACTCCTCGACCCGCACCGCGCCGCACCCCTCCATGGCGCGGGGAACGGCGCACCCAGCCACAACCGACCCGCACCGGACGGCCGACCCCGACCGATCACGGCCCCCGGCCCCCGGCCCCCGGCCCCCGGCCCCCGGCCCCCGGCCAAAGCGTCGCGCTAGCGGACGGCCGTCACCCGTTCACTCTCCACCCGCTTGGCCAGCCCTTCCTCGCCCAGCCGCTCCAGGTGTCGGCACAGCACCACGGACGCCCCGGTCGACAGCGGCGCGTACAACCCCGCGCTCAGTCCCTCCCAGGTGTCGTAGGCGAGCCCCGACAGGATCCGTGAACCGGGTCCCGTCAGTCCGAGCGAGGGCGCGCCGGACCGGGCCCGCTCCACGACCTCGGCCCCCGTGTACTCCGCGCCGGCGACGACCAGCGCCGGTTCCTCCGGGTCCACCACCGCGTACGGCGCGAAACGGTCCCCCTGGCCGGGCACCTCCACGGCGTAGTCGGTGAAGCCCGCCGGCGTCTGCGGGAAGCGCCCGCCGAGCGGACGCAGCGCGAGCGCGATCCGCTCCCCGGAGCAGGCGCGGGCCGCCTCCAGCGTGTCCGGCCCGGTGACCACGAGGTCGGCCGCCGCGGGGTCACCGCCCACGTCCGCGACCACCCCCACCGACGAACACGCCAGCAACCACACCGCCGTCTGCCAGTGCGCGGGCAGCAGCAGGGCCAGCCGGTCGCCGGGTTCGGCGGACAGCTCGCCCTGGAGCAGGTTGGCGGTCTTGGCCACCCAATTGGCGAAGGTGGCCACGGACAATTCGACACGTTCACCCGTGGCGTCGTCGTAGAAGGTCACCAGCGGGCGTGCGGGGTCCGCGGCGAGCGCGGATCGCAGCAGGTCGGCGGGGGTGCGATCGGTGGCGTTCACGCGCAGAAGCGTACGCGGACCCCGCGCGCGGGACGGACCGGCCGTGCCACCGGTTCGGCCGAGCGCAGCAGACGGCCCGTCACATCACCAATGGACAGATATGTATGACTATGTCCACGATCAGGGGCATGCGTGGATTCCTTGCTTCCTCGGTCGGCGTCACCTGCGCGGCCGCTCTCGTCCTTCCGCTGGCGCTGTCCGCCCCGGCACAGGCCGCAACCCGGGCGGCGAAGACCGACCCCGCCGTCCCGGGCAGCACCCGATCGCTCCCGCTCGTCCCGCTCGGCGACGACCGCGCCCTCGGGGCCGCCGCGCCCGAACAGGGGCTCACCAGGCGGGCCGTACGGTCGTTCTCGCTCGTCGGCGTCATCTGGGACGACCCCGACACCGAACTGCGCGGCCGGGTCCAGGTCCGTACCCGCGCCTCCGGCACCACCCACTGGACCGGCTGGCAGGACATCGAGACGCACAACCACGAACACGGCGCCGACCCCGACAGCGCGGAGAGCGGCTCGGGCCGGGTGCGCGGCTCCACGGCGCCGCTGTGGGTCGGGGACTCCGACGGCGTCGAGGTACGCGTCCAGGCGGAGGTGGACGAACGGTCGACCTCGCCCGGGGAGTCGCCGCTCCCCAGGGGCATGCACCTCGAACTCGTCGACCCGGACGCGGAGGCCCCGTCCGGGGAGGCGTCGACGGCGGGCGGTCGCGCCACCGGGGCGAACGCAGGGAAGGATTCCGCGACCGCCGCCGAGGCCACCCACGAGGCGACCGCCGCCAACGCCGAACTCGCGCCGCTCGGCGCCACCGAGATCCCGGCGCTGTCCAAGGCCCGCACCGAGCGCGAGTACCTCGCCGCCCACCAGCGGCGGCCGGGTGCGCAGCCGTACATCGGCGCGCGCCCGCGCATCGTCACGCGGCGAGGCTGGGGCGCGAACGAGGCCCTGCGCGAGCGCGGTCTCGTCTACACCGAAAAGGTGAAGGCCGCCTTCGTGCACCACACGGCATCCGGCAACAACTACCGCTGCTCACAAGCCTCTTCGGTCATCCGCAGTATCTACCGCTACCACGTCGTGAGCAGCGGCTGGCGTGACATCGGCTACAACTTCCTCGTCGACAAGTGCGGAACCATCTACGAGGGCCGGGCCGGAGGCGTGGGCAAGCCCGTCATGGGCGCCCACACCCTCGGTTTCAACAGCGACACCATGGGGATCGCCGTCCTCGGCAGCTTCGCCGCCACGAGGCCGGCCGCCGCGGCACTGAGGGCGATCGCGCGGCTCACGGCGTGGAAGCTCGGTCTCTACGGAGTCAATCCGCGCGGCAAGACATACCTGAAGTCCGGCGGTGGCAATCTCTACCGAAAAGGCAAGAACGTACGACTCGACGTGATCTCCGGTCATCGGGACGGGTTCGCCACGGAGTGCCCGGGACGGCTCCTGTACGGCAAGCTCGGCTCGGCCCGGACGACCGCGGCCCGTTACCAGGGCCGCTGAGAGGGCTGGAGACCATCGCGGAGCCGCACGTCCGACGAACCCGGCCGTCCGCCCCGGTCGTCGGTCCCGGCCACCGAGGACACCCCACCGCTGTCGAAGGCGCCATCGAGCGGACTGCATACACTGACCGGCCGGAACACCCTTCGGCCGGTCCCGGCAGGAAGCAGAGACGACAGGTGACAGAAGCGATCCTCCTGGTCGGTGGCAGAGGCACCCGGCTGCGCCCGCTCACGGTGAACACCCCCAAGCCGATGGTTCCGGCGGCGGGAGTGCCCTTCCTCACGCACCAGCTGGCGCGGGCGAGAGCGGCGGGCGTCGAGCACATCGTCCTGGCGACCTCCTACCTGGCCGAGGTCTTCGAGCCGTACTTCGGTGACGGCTCGGCGCTGGGTCTGCACATCGAGTACGTCACCGAGGAGGAACCCCTCGGCACGGGCGGAGCGATCCGCAACGTCGCCACGCGCCTCCACTCGGGCCCGGACGAACCGGTCCTCATCTTCAACGGGGACATCCTGACGGGGCTGGACATCCAGGCGCTGGTCGCGACGCACGAGTCGACGCGCGCGGACGTGTCCCTGCACCTGACCCGGGTCGACGACCCCCGGGCGTACGGCCTGGTCCCGACGGACCCCTCGGGCCGGGTGACGGCCTTCCTGGAGAAGCCGCAGACGCCCGCGGAGATCGTCACCGACCAGATCAACGCGGGGGCGTACGTGTTCCGGCGCTCCGTCATCGACTCGATCCCCGCCGGCCGCCCGGTCTCGGTGGAGCGGGAGACGTTCCCGGAACTGCTGGCCACGGGTGCGCATCTGCAGGGCATGGTGGACTCGACCTACTGGCTGGATCTGGGCACCCCCCAGGCCTTCGTGCGGGGCTCCGCCGACCTGGTCCTGGGCCGAGCCCCCTCCCCGGCCGTCCCCGGCCGGTGCGGCGACCGTCTGGTCCTGCCCACGGCCCGGGTCGCCCCCGACGCCAAGCTGACCGGCGGCACGGTCGTCGGCGAGGGCGCGCGCGTCGGCGAGGGCGCGCGCGTCATGGGCAGCACCATCCTGTCCGGCGCCGTCGTCGAACCCGGTGCCGTCATCACCGACTCCCTCGTCGGAGCCCGCGCCCGTATCGGCGAGCGCACCGTCCTGTCCGGCACGGTCGTCGGCGACGGCGCGGTGATCGGCCCGGACAACGAACTCCGCGAGGGCGTCCGCGTCTGGTGCGAGGCCCACATCCCCGCGGGGGCGCTCCGCTTCTCCTCGGACCAGTAGGACCGTTCGTCCGCCGGGTGCGGGTGGGCGGGGTCGCTCGCGCAGTTCCCCGCACCCCTGAAAGACACCTCCCGCACCCGACATTCCGGCACCGGCACCGGCCCCTGCTCATGGCGCGGGCCCACGCCCACGGCCCGCGCCCACGCCCTCGGCCGACGCCCGCGCCTTCGGCCGACGCTCGCGTCCACGCCTTCGGCCCGCATCTTCGGCGTGGGCCGTCGTCCCCAGCGCGGGAGCGCGCGTCTTCAGCCCGTCCGGCGTTTGAGGACGAGCCCTTCGGGCGATGGCGGGGGTCCAGGGGGCGGCAGCCCCTTGGCGGGGTGCGGGGGCGGAGCCCCGCGGGGGGTTGGGGGGCGCAGCCCCCGGGCGGGTCCGGGGCGCAGCCCCGGGGATGGGACGGGTAGGGGCGGCGGGGGCGAGCGAAGGCACGGTCACCCCCACCCCCGACGATCACAACCGCCCGATGTCCCCACGCGGCATCCGCGGCACCCGCCGCGCCGGCGTCCGCCCCGACAACAGGATCAACCGAGCGGCCCGATGCCGCTGCCCGGCATACGGCTCCAGCAGCGACAACATCATGGAGTCGTCCGCATCGCGGTCCCCCGCCAACGCATACCCCACGATCCCCGGCAGATGAAGGTCGCCGACCGTCACCGCGTCCGCCGCCCCATGACTGCGCTGCACGGTCTCCGCCGAGGTCCACGGCCCGATCCCGGACACCAGCTCCAGCCGCGCCCGCGCCCGCTCCGCGTCCATGCCCGTCGCCTCCTCGAGCCGGGCGGCGACCCGTACGGCCCGCAGGATCGTCGACGCCCGCTTGTTGTCGACTCCGGCCCGATGCCACTCCCAGGAGGGGATCAGGGCCCAGGTGCGGGGCGCGGGCATGACGTACATCCGCTCCGGCGCGGGCCCCGGCGCAGGTTCCCCGAACTTCCGTACGAGCAGCCGCCACGCCCGATAGGCCTCGTCCGTCGTGACCTTCTGCTCCAGCACGGAGGGGATGAGCGACTCCAGGACCAGCCCGGTACGGGTCAGCCGCAACCCCGGCCGCCGGTGCCGCGCCTCCGCGACCACCCGGTGCCGCGGCTCGAAGGCGCCGGGATCGTCCGACGCGCCGAGCAGGTCGGGCAGTTGTTCGAGCAGCCACCGGGCGCCCGGCCCCCACGCCTCGGCCCGCACCACCCCGGCCCGCACCGCGACCCGCAGCGTGCCGGCCCCCGCGGGCGTCCTGCCGGCCCGCCACACGGACCCGTCCGGTGCCGCGCGGAAGGTCGGGTCGCCCGGTCCCCGGCGCAGCGGCCCGAGGACCAGCCCGAGGTCGAGCGGACCGGGCGGTGTCCAGGCCCGTTCGAGTCCGGGCCCCGCCGACTGCCGCGGCAGGGCGTCGCCGACACCCGCGGGCACGCCGACCTCCCCGCCGCGCACGGTCGTACGCGTCGGCCGGGGGGAGAATCGTCCAGCCACGGAGGAGGTCCTAGGGGTGCTCGGGTTCGCCCTACGAGGGTAGGCGCTCTTGGCGCCGGGGACACACGAGTCGCCCCATGTCCCCGGGAGCCGCGGTTCCCGCGCGTCGCGCCGCCCGCGTCAGCGCACCTCGACGAACGCCCCGGCGTCCCGCGCGGGCCGTGCCGCCGGCGCCTGCGCCGCGTGCCCGACGGCGACGGCCCCCATCGGGTCCCAGTCCGCCGGCAGGTCCAGTACGTCCCGTACGACGTCGCGGCAGAACATCGTGGAGGACACCCACGCGGAGCCCAGCCGCTCCCCGGCGAGCGCGACGAGGAAGTTCTGCACCCCCGCGCCCATGGCGACGACGAACATCTCACGCTCCGCCGCGTCACGGCGCGCGTCGCCGTAGGTGTGGGCGCCGTCCGTCACCAGGCACGGCACCACCAGACAGGGCGCGTCGCGCAGCACGTCGCCGCGCCGTACCCGCTTGGCGATCGACTCCTCGTTCTTCGCGTCCCCGCGCAGATCCTCGATCCACGCCTCGCGCATGGCGTCGAGCAGTCGCGTCCGCGACCGGGCGGACTCCAGCAGCACGAACCGCCAGGGCGTGGTGTGATGCGGCGCGGGCGCGGTCACCGCGGCGGCCACCGCGCGCCGTACGGCGCCGGGATCGACCGGCTCGTCGGTGAAGGCCCGTACGGTGCGCCGCAGGGTCACCGCCTCCCGTACGGCCTCGGACGTGCCCAGCCGGAACATGTCGTCGTGCGCGTCCCGCACCATGGCGCGCGTCCCCGCGCCGTCGTCCTCGGCCACCACGTGGGGCAGCCCGCGCACGACGGCGACCGGCAGCCCGGCGGCCTTGCCCTTGACGAGGTCACCGGCGCCGGCGAGTTCGTCGGCGGTGGCGACGACGGTCGCGCTCAGCGGATTGCCGTGCGCGTCGGTGCCGCCGCGCAGGTCGTCCAGCACCCGTACGCCCGCCGCGCCGATGGCGACATCGGTGAGGCCGGTGCGCCAGGGGCGCCCGAAGGTGTCGGTGATCACGACGCCGACGTCCACCCCGAGGGTGTCGCGCAGGCCGTCCCGGATCGTCCGGGCGGACGCGTCGGCGTCCTCGGGCAGCAACAGGACGGTCCCGGCCGGAGTGTTGGAGGCGTCGACCCCGGCGGCGGCCATCACGAGCCCCTGCCGGTTCTCGACGATCCGGAGTGCGCCGCGGCGCGCCACGACCCGTACCGTCTCGGCGTCGATGGCCGCCTCCCGGTCGGAGGCCTCCACCAGACGCCCCTCGGCCTTGGACACGATCTTCGAGGTGACGAGCAGGACGTCCCCGTCGGCCAGCCCCGGTTCGGCCCCGGCGATGATCTTGGCGAGGTCGTCGCCCCGCTGCACCTCCGGAAGGCCGGGCAGGGCCCAGACCCGGTAGCCGACGGCGGCATCCGGCCCGCCGTCGCCCACGGGGACGCCGTTCGCGGCACTGTCCGTATCGCCCGTGCCCCCCGTACGACCCGTGCCGTCCGCCGGCCTCATGTCGCCCGTGACTCCCTCGTCCTCGATCGGTTCGCCGCTCACGCGCCCCGCACCTCCTCCGCCAGCGTCAGCGCCTCGGCGGCCATCCGCGCGGCGGCGTCGAGGTCGGACATCATCAGCGGTACGGCGCGGCAGCGGATGCCGGCCGCCTCCACGCGCTCCACGGTGGACGCGTCCACGGTGTCGACGAGCCAGCCGTCCAGCAGCCCCGAGCCGTAGTGCTCGGCGACCGCCGCCGCGCTCGACTCCACGCCGACCGCCGCGAGCACCTTGTCGGCCATGCCCCGCACGGGCGCGTCGCCGACGATGGGGGACAGGCCCACCACGGGCACGCCCGCCTCCGCGATGGCCTCCCGGATGCCGGGCACGGCGAGGATGGTGCCTACGGACACGACCGGGTTGGACGGCGGGAAGAGGATCACGTCCGCCTCCGCGATGGCCTCCAGGACCCCCGGCGCGGGCTTGGACTGCTCGGCGCCGACGGGCACGACGGCCTCGGCCGCCACGGAGGCGCGCAGCCGCACCCAGTACTCCTGGAAGTGGATCACCTTGCGCTCGCCGCTGTCCGGCAGCGTGACGGCGACATGGGTCTCCACGCGGTCGTCGGACATGGGGATCAGCCGGACACCCGGCTTCCACCGGTCGCACAGGGCCTCCGTGACCGCGCTGAGCGGAAAGCCCGCGCTCAGCATCTGCGTCCGCACGATGTGCGTGGCGAAGTCGCGGTCGCCGAGACCGAACCACTCCGGCCCGACCCCGTACGCCGCGAGCTCCTCCTTGAGGTGGAAGGTCTCGTCGGTCCGACCCCAGCCCTGTTCCTCGTTGATGCCGCCGCCGAGGGTGTACATCACCGTGTCGAGGTCCGGGCAGACCTTCAGCCCGAAGAGGTGGATGTCGTCGCCGGTGTTGCCGATGACGGTGATGTCCGCGTCCGGCGACGCCTGCTGGAGACCACGAAGGAACCGGGCACCACCGATGCCGCCTGCCAGAACCACAATGCGCATGGTGTCCAGTCTCGCAGGCGGCCAGGACAAGGTGTGAGTCGGCTACTGGACCTCGGCGACGGCGCACCGCGCCCCGTGCATCGGCATCTCGGTGAGACCCGGGTAGTAGACGTGCAGGCTCACGGCCGGTTCGAGGGAGTCGTTGACGACCTCGTGGGCGTACCCGGGCGCGAAGACCCGCTGCGCGCCCGCTCCCAACGCGCGCGTGCCGCGGTCGGTGCGCTCCGTCAACACGCCGTCCAGGACGGTGAGTACGCCGGAGGAGGCGCCGTGGTCGTGCAGCCCGCTGCCCTGTCCGGGCACCCAGGAGAGCAGCCACACCTCGTAGCCGGGCCCGGTCTGCAGGCGGTGGTACCAGCGCGAGGAGGCGTCGTACCGGACGAGGTGCTCCCACCGGGAGCGGTCGGCGCGGACGGCGCGGGCGAGGCCCACGAAGTCGGCCACGGTGGCGGGGTGCTCGCGCGGCGGCTGGAGCAGGTGCGGGACTTCGAGGATGTCGCCGGCGATCTGGAGGTCGCTGTCGCTGTTCATGGGTGCGGTGGTTTCCTCGGCGGAGAGTGCGGGAGACCCCCGGTCCGCGCGGAGCCGCGAACGTGGGGGAGGGCCGTTGCGTCCGGGTCGCGGACGGGGAGAGGTGCCCTGGTGCGGGCGTTCGCCCTCGAAGGGGGCGGGGATTCGCCTCAGTGGCGGCGAGGCAGCCGGAGCGTGGTGAGGCTCAACAGCTGGAACAGCGACAACAGCTGCGGCGAGCGAGGGCAGCACCCTGGGACCCGGCGGTGCGGGTCGAGGTGCGTGCCAAGTTCGCGAGCATGCCCACTAGCACACCGGTTCACACTCGGACTGTCAACTTCATGTCCGGTATGTGGGAGATGTTTCACCTCATCCGGTTCATCTGTGAGGCGAAAGGTTTGCTCAGGAGCCGCCCCGGACACATGGCGCACAACCGGGCGCGCAAACCTCGACGCGATCCTGTGATCCAAATGTGATCCGGTTCGCATCGGGGCGCGCGTCGGAACGAGATCGAACTTCTGGACGTCCTCCCCTGTAGCGGGTCGGGGGTCCGGTCGGACCCTTGAGGCTGTCATGGTTTATGCCGATTTGAACACTTTCCGCATAGCCTTGGTTCCGCAGAGTGAATAAGGGGCCCAATAGCAGATCTCGGCTTGACTGGCCCGGATCGGCACACTTGTAATTTCACTCGTGTCGTTCAGCCGAAAACGGTAACGACAGCATCACGGGGACGCGAAAGACAGACGAGGGGCGCACATGACCGAGCTGGTGCAGCAACTGCTGGTCGACGACGCGGACGAGGAACTCGGCTGGCAGGAGCGCGCGCTGTGCGCCCAGACCGACCCCGAGTCCTTCTTCCCCGAGAAGGGCGGCTCCACCCGCGAGGCCAAGAAGGTCTGTCTCGCCTGTGAGGTCCGCTCCGAGTGCCTTGAATACGCGCTCGCCAACGACGAGCGGTTCGGCATCTGGGGCGGTCTGTCCGAGCGCGAGCGGCGCCGTCTGAAGAAGGCCGCCGTCTGAGCGCGCACGACACCGTCCGCAGCACACCGCCGTCCGACCGAACGGCGCACACCTCTCCGTACCGACACGTAAGGAACGGCCCGTCGCAGGTGGGTTATCCACAGGCGGCGGGCCGCCGTGTTGCCCAGCCGTTAGTGTGGGCCCTCGTCCGAGACGTCCAGCTGTCCCCGCCGGACACAGGCGTCCACCGCAGTCCATCGAACCGGGGCCCGTACCTCGATGTCCGTGCACAGCCATACGGCAGCCCAACAAGACGCTGCCGCTCCTGAGTTCCCGCGCCACGTGGTGACCGCGGTGCTCGTCTCCCACGACGGCGCCCGCTGGCTGCCCGACGCGCTCGCCGGCCTGCTCGGCCAGGAGCGCCCGGTGCAGAACGCGGTGGCGGCCGACACCGGCAGCGCGGACGAATCCGCCCAGCTGCTCACCGACGCGCTCGGCGCCGACCGGGTGCTGCACCTCGCCCGCCGGACCGGCTTCGGCCAGGCCGTCGAGGAGGCCATCCGCGGCGCCGGTGTGCTCACCCCGGACGACCTGCCGTACCTGAAGCGCCCCAGTGGCTGGGACCCCGTCACCCGTAGCTGGCGCGACGACGCGTACGACATGCCGGACCTTCCGCACGGCGAACCCGAGCAGTGGCTCTGGCTGCTGCACGACGACTGCGCCCCCGAGCCCGACGCCCTCGCCCACATGCTCCGCGTCGTGGAGAACGAGCAGGAGCTCGGCAAGGACGTCGCCGTCGTGGGCCCCAAGCTCCGCGGCTGGTACGACCGGCGCGCCCTCCTGGAGGTCGGCGTCACCATCGCCAACTCCGGCCGCCGCTGGACCGGTCTGGACCGTCGCGAGCAGGACCAGGGCCAGCACGACCACGTCCATCCCGTGCTCGCCGTCTCCACCGCCGGCATGCTCGTCCGCCGCGACGTCTTCGAGGAGCTCGGCGGTTTCGACCGGCGCCTGCCCCTGATGCGTGACGACGTCGACCTGTGCTGGCGCGCCCACTCCGCGGGACACCGGGTCCTGGTCGCCCCCGAGGCGGTCGTCCGGCACGCCGAGGCCGCCTCCCGCGAGCGCCGCGCCGTCGACTGCGTGGGGCGCACCTCGGCCTCCCCGCACAAGGTCGACAAGGCGGGCGCCGTCTACACCCTCCTCGTCAACGCGCGCACGGCCCAGCTCCCCTGGATCCTGATCCGGCTCGTCCTCGGCACCCTGCTGCGCACCCTCGCCTACCTCGTCGGCAAGGTCCCCGGACAGGCCGTCGACGAGATCCGCGGTCTGCTCGGCACCCTGCTGCGACCCGAGCGGATCCTGGCGGGCCGCAGCAGGCGAGGCAGCCCCCAGATCGACAAGGGCGAGCTGCGCGCGCTGTTCCCGCCCCCCGGCGCGACCGTGCGGGCCACCGTCGAGCAGGTCGCCGGCAACCTCATGGGCAGCGACGACCCCGAGGCCACCGCCGGCGCCGGACGGCACGGCGGCGCGGTCGAGTCGGGGCCCGGCGGCGACGACGCCGACTTCCTCGAGATCGAGCAGTTCGCCCGGCTCAAGCGCATCGCCCGCAACCCCGGCCCGATGCTCTTCCTGGTGCTGCTGTTCGTCTCCCTGCTCGCCTGCCGCGGCCTCCTCGGCGGCGGGGCGCTCGCGGGCGGCGCGCTGCTGCCCGCGCCCGCCGACGCCTCCGAGCTCTGGTCGCGCTACCTCGACGGCTGGCACCCCGTGGGAGCCGGCGGCACCGAGTCCGCGCCGCCCTATCTCGCGCTCGTCGCGCTGCTGTCCTCGCTGCTGCTCGGCTCCACCGGGCTCGCGATCACCGTGCTCATGGTGGCCTCCGTGCCGCTGGCCGGCTTCGCCGCGTACTTCGCCTCCCGCCCGCTCGTCGAGTCGCGCCTGCTGCGCGCCTGGGCGTCCGTGACGTACGCGTTCCTGCCCGCCGCGGCCGGCGCGCTCGCGGGCGGCCGCGTCGGCACCGCCTTCCTCGCGATCCTGCTGCCGCTCATCGCCCGCGCGGGCGTCGCGGCGAGCGGGCTCGCGCACACCTCAGGCGCGCGCGGCAGCTGGCGCGCGACCTGGGCGTACGCCCTGCTGCTGACGTTCACCACGGCGTTCACGCCGATCGTGTGGCCCCTCGCGCTGGTCCTCGGGATCGCGCTCCTCGCCGTACGCCGCAGGGAGCTCACCGCGTACGGGCCGCGGTTCCTGGCCCAGCTCGGCACCCCGCTGCTGGTCCTCGCGCCCTGGTCGCTGACGCTGCTTCCGTTCGGCTTCTTCAAGGAGGCCGGCCTGCCCTACGGCGAGAGCGCGGCCTCCGCGCTCGACCTGCTCGGCGCCAGCCCCGGCGGTCCCGGCACGGTCAGCGGACTCATGCTCATCGGCATCGTGCTCGCCGCGCTGGCCGCCCTGCTGCGCGGCGAGCGGCAGCGCGCGGTCTGGACCGCCTGGGTCGTCGCCCTGGTGGCGCTGGTCTTCGCCGTGCTGTCCAACAAGTCGGTGTGGGCGGGCCCCGCCACCCTGGTGTACGGCCTCGCGCTGCTGACCGCCGCCGTGCTCGGCGCGGACGGGGCACGCTCCCGCGTGGCCGAGCAGAGCTTCGGCTGGCGCCAGCCGGTCGCCGCGCTCATCGCGTTCGCCTCGGCCGCGGGTCCGCTGCTGGTCGCCGCCGGGTGGATCATCGGCGGCGCCGACGGCCCCGTGGAGCGCCGCGACCCCGTGCAGGTGCCGGCGTTCGTCGCCGAGGAGAGCGGCACCCGCGACCAGGCCCGCACCCTGGTGCTCGACAGCGACACCGGCGCCCGCGTCGGTTACACCCTCGTGCGCGGCTCCGGCGCGCGCATGGGCGACGGCGAACTCGCGGCGTCGGCCGGCGAGAACAAGGGGCTCGACAAGGTCGTCGCCAACCTCGTCGCGGGCTCCGGCGCCGACCAGGCCGACCAGCTCGGCGGATTCGCCGTGCGTTACGTCCTGGTCCGCAAGGGCGCGCCCCGCGAGGTGAGCCGCGTCCTGGACGCGACCCCGGGTCTGACCCGGCTCAGCCAGCAGGACGGAAGCGCCCTGTGGCGTCTGGACCGTGAGGTCTCGCGGGCCTCGGTCGTCCCGAAGTCCGGTGAGCCGCTGCCCGTCGCCGCAGGACCCGTCGAACTGCACACCACCGTCCCCGCCGGCTCGGAGGGCCGCGTCCTGCGCCTCGCCGACACGGCGGACGCCGGCTGGACGGCGACCCTGGACGGAAAGCCGCTCACCCGCACCACGGTCGACGGCTGGGCGCAGGGCTTCGAACTGCCCGCGAACGGCGGCAGGCTGGACGTCGTCTTCGACGCCCCGCTGAGCCACACCGGCTGGCTGTGGGCGCAGGGCGCGCTCGCCGTCGTCCTCGTGGTCCTCGCCCTGCCCGGGCGGCGCCGCGACATCGACGACGACCTCCCCGAGGAGCCGGTCCTGCCCGCCCAGGACGTCACGGGCGACGGTCGTCGCGCCCGCCGCCTGCGCGCACAGGCCGAAGCCGAGGCCGAGGCCGAGGCGGAGGAGGCGGCCCGGACGGGCCAGGACGCGGACCCCCTTCCGGCCGAGGAGGAGGACCCGGAGCACGCTCACGCCGCGATCCCGCACCAGCAGGCGTACGACGAATGGGACGCCTCCAGCTACGCGGGCGCCGACTACGGCACCTACGGCGGCGAGCAGTACCAGGGCACGCAGCAGTACCCACCGGGCACCTACGAACAGCAGTACCAGGCCGACCCGTACCAGGCGGACCCGTACCAGACCGGCCAGTACGACCCCTACGGGTACGGGAACACGACGCCGTACGACCAGACGTACCAGCAGGGCTACGAGACGGCGTACGACCCGCAGCAGCCCCCGATGCCCCCGCAGCCGCCGCACGGCACCGACAGTGAGCGCCCCGACGGGAGCCAGCAGTGAACCGCACGACCCTGTCCCTGATCGCCGGCGCGACCGCGCTCGCCGCCGTCACCGGATTCGCCTCGCTCAACGCACCCGCCGCCACCGGCGACAGCACCGCCAGGGCGGCCGTCCAGCGGCCCGTGGAGCGCAGCCGCCTGCTGTGCCCCCAGCCCAGCACGTCCGACATCGCGGACACGGCGTACACGTCGTTCACGCCCGTCACCCAGGGCACCAGCGACGGCGGCAAGGCCGAACTGCAGCCCGCGACCGAGGAGTCGGCGGACTCCCCGAGCGGCGGGAAGACCGGCAAGAAGGCCCCCAAGCCCGTCGTGCAGCCGAAGGCACCCGGCAAGCCGGCCACCGGCGACAGCTCGGGCGCCGACGGCCCCGCCCTGGTCGGCACCGCCGAGGGCGCGTTCGCGCCCGGCTGGACGGTCCAGGAGACCACCGAGGTCGCCGCGGGCACCGGACGCGGCCTGCTCGGCACCAACTGCACTGCTCCGGACACCGAGTTCTGGTTCCCGGGCGCCAGCACCGCCGACAGCCGCACCGATTACGTGCACCTGACCAACCCGGACGACTCGGCCGCCGTCGTCGACGTCGAGCTGTACGGCAAGGACGGCACCCTCAAGTCCACCGTGGGCGACGGCATCACGGTCCAGCCGCACGCCAGCGAGCCGCTCCTGCTGAGCACGCTCACCAACGCGCCGCAGACCGACCTCACGGTCCATGTGACCGTCCGCAGCGGCCGTGTCGGCGCGGCCGTCCAGGCCCTGGACGACCGGACCGGCGGTGACTGGTTGGGCGCCTCCACCGACCCGGCGGGCAGCCTCGTCCTGCCGGGCATCCCGAAGGACGCCACCGCCGTGCGACTGGTCGCCTTCGCGCCCGGCGACCAGGACGCCGACCTGAAGGTGCGGCTCGCCTCGCCCTCAGGGCTGATCACCCCGGCCGGCAACGAGACGCTGCACGTCAAGTCCGGTATGACCACGGCGATCGACCTCGGGGACGTCACGCGCGGCGAGGCGGGGTCCCTGGTGCTCACCCCCACCGGCAGCACCCCGGTGCCGGTCGTCGCCGCCCTGCGGGTGGTGCGCGGCAAGGGCGACAAGCAGGAGTCGGCGTTCATCCCGGCCACGGCTCCGGTCGCCGCGCGCGCGACGGTCGCCGACAACAGCTCCCGGGGCACCACGCTCGCCCTGTCCGCGCCCGGCCGGACCGCCCGGGTCAAGGTCACCGCGTCAGCGGGCAGCGAGGGCGGCACACCGGCGACGAAGACGTACACGATCAAGGGCGGTACGACCCAGGACGTCGACGCCCCCGTGCCGGGCGGCCTCAAGGGGACGTACGCCCTGACGGTCGAGTCGGTCTCCGGAGGCCCGGTCTACGCCTCACGGACGCTCGCCTCCACGCAGGAGGGTGTACCCGGTTTCACGATCCAGACCCTGCCGGACGACCGCGGGACGGTGGCGGTCCCGGATGCGGAGCAGGACCTGTCGGTACTGCTCAAGAGCTGATCACGTACGAGTGATCCCGTACGGGTGATCCACCGGGTCCCGCGGGGACGCGGTGGATCCTCACTCCTCGCCGTAGCGCGGGTCCACCGTCTCCGGAGTCAGACCCAGCAGTTCCGCGACCTGCTCCACGACGATCTCGTGCACCAGCGCGGCCCGCTCGTCGCGGCCCTTGGTGCGGATCTCGACCGGGCGGCGGTAGACGACCACGCGCGCGGGATGCCCCTCGCGCGCGGCGATCGTGCCGCCCAGCGGCACCGCCTCGTCGTCCCAGCTCTCTCCGGGGCCGTCCAGGCGCGGCACCTCGAGGACCATGAAATCGATGTCGGCGAGCTGCGGCCAGCGCCGCTCCAGGCGCTCCACGGAGTCCTGCACCAGGTCCGCGAAGACCTCGGCGCGACTCGCGGCGAGCGGCACCTGGGGCGGCGCGACGGGGCCGCGCATGCCCCGTCCGTGGCGATCACGGCGGCGGGGCCCGGGTGCTGCGGCGCGGGGCGGTACGGGGGTGTCCATCACTGACGAAGCGTAGTCCCCGCGAGGGCCGCGCGCCCGACCCCCACGCGGCCGCTCGCGGCCCCGCGGCGAGGGCCCGGCGCGTGTTCCGGATGTCGCCGGATGACCATTCCGGCCAAGCTTGGGCTCGATTCCGTATCTCTCCTGGACCGCCGCACACATGGCAATTGACATGGTTTGCGTCAAGTGGTGACCGGATTCAGGTCCGTTCGGCTTTCCCGCGGCGGGGATCGTCCCAGGTCGGCACGGCGGGCCCGGAGGCCCCTGTGGGCCGCCTCACGGCACGACACGGTGGGGTGACCTGGGGGAGAGTCGTCGCGGCCCGCTCAAGAGTGCGGTACCGTCCAACCTCGTGAGCCCTGTACGTCGCTGTTCGCGAACCGCTTGCGGCCGTCCCGCCGTAGCGACGCTGACGTACGTCTACGCCGACTCGACCGCGGTCCTCGGCCCGCTCGCCACCTACGCCGAACCCCACTGCTACGACCTGTGCGCCGAGCACTCCGAGCGACTCACCGCCCCCCGCGGCTGGGAGGTCGTCCGGCTCGCCGACGCCTCGGCCCCCTCCCGCCCCAGCGGCGACGACCTGGAGGCTCTCGCCAACGCGGTGCGTGAGGCGGCCCGTCCGCAGCAGCGCGCCGCGGAGGCCGGTGGCGGCGCGCGGTCCGTGGACCCGATGGAGGTCGCCCGCCGGGGCCACCTGCGGGTGCTGCGCTCACCGGACAACTGAGCGCCCGCGCCGTCCACTTCGCGCGTTCCGGGTGCCACTGCTTCGCGCGTTCCGGGTGTCACTGCCCGAGGTGATCAGGGCCCGCGCCCCGGCCTTCCGGTCCCTCAAGGATCTCCCGCCCCTCAAGCCCCTTCAGGCCGTCCAGGCCGTCCAGTTCCTCCGTTTCTCGCTCCCGGGTGTCACAGGGCAGTGCACGCCCATTGACGGGTGGTTGTCGCGGACACGACCATTTCCGCACCTGCGGGAAATCGCTTTCCGCATCGCGGAATCTTTCGTGCGGCCGGATTCGGGGAGGCGCCCGTGTACGTCCAGCAAGTGGAGCCCGTCGCCGACTCGCTCGGCCTGTCCGCGCTCGTCGCGGCCCTTCCCCTCGTCATCGTCCTCGTGCTGCTCGGGGGCGTCCGCGCGAAGGCGCACCTGGCCGCCCTCCTCGGCCTGCTCGCCGCCGCGCTGGTCGCCCTGTTCGCGTACGGCATGCCCGTCGGGCAGACGCTGTCCGGCGCGGCCCAGGGAGCCGTCTTCGGCGTCTTCCCCATCCTGTGGATCGTCGTCAACGCCCTGTGGGTGTACCGGATGACGGTCCGCACCCGGCACTTCGACATCCTGCGCCGATCCTTCGGGCGCCTCTCCGACGACCCGCGCGTCCAGGCGCTCGTCGTCGCCTTCTGCTTCGGCGCGCTCCTGGAGGCCCTCGCGGGCTTCGGCGCACCCGTCGCGATCTGCTCCGTGATGCTGGTCGCGCTCGGCTTCGACCCGGTGCGCGCGGCCGTGGTGGCACTCGTCGCCAACACCGCGCCGGTCGCCTTCGGCGCGATGGGCACACCGGTCGTCACCCTCGCCCAGGTGACCGGCCTGCCGCTGGACTCGGTGGCCTCCGTGGTGGGCCGTCAGACGCCCCTGCTGGCCCTCGTGGTGCCCCTGTTGCTCGTCGCGCTGGTCGACGGGCGGCGCGGGCTGCGGGAGACATGGGGCCCCGCCCTGGCGTGCGGAGTCGCCTTCGCCGTCGCCCAGTTCGCGGCCTCCAACTACGTCTCGGCCCAACTCGCCGACATCGCGGCGGCCCTGGCGGGCGCCGCGGCGCTGGTCGCCCTGCCGCGGGCACGCCGGCCGGCCGCCGAGCCGGTACGTGTCGCGGTCCTGACCGGCGCACGCAGCGAGGACCTGGACGAGCAGGACGCGCGGCCCGAAGTCGCGCGCGCCTACGCCCCGTACGCCCTGATCGTCGTCGTCTTCTCGGTCGCCCAGATCCCGGCGGTCAAGGACTGGCTGGCGGGAGCGACACGGACCTTCGACTGGCCCTTCCTGAACGTCGTGAACCCGGACGGCAAGCCGGTCGGCGGCAACGTCTTCACGCTCCCGGTCGTCTCGACCGGCGGCACCCTCGTGCTTCTCGCCGGACTGTGCACGGCCGCCGTTCTCGGCGTGCACGCGCGCGTGGCGGCCGAGGAATGGGTGGCCACCGTCCGCGAGTTGAGATTCGCGATCCTCACCGTCACGTCGGTGCTGGCCCTCGCCTACGTGATGAACCTGTCGGGGCAGGCCGCCACGATCGGCCAGTTCGTGGCGGCGGCCGGCGCGGGACTCGCCTTCCTGTCACCCGTCCTCGGCTGGTTCGGCGTGGCCGTCACCGGCTCCGACACCTCGGCGAACGCCCTGTTCGGCGCCCTCCAGGTGAGCGCGGCCCGCGAGTCGGGGCTGTCTCCCGAACTGCTCGCCGCCGCCAACAGTTCGGGAGGCGTCCTCGGCAAGATGATCTCGCCGCAGAACCTGACCATCGCGTGCGCGGCGGTCGGGCTCGCGGGCCGCGAGGGCGACCTGCTGCGCAAGGTGCTGCCGTGGAGCGCGGGGCTGCTGCTGATCATGTGCCTGATCGTGCTGGGACAGAGCACGTCCGTCCTCGGGTGGATGCTGCCCTGACGGACTCCGCTCCCCGCGCCGCCCCCGGTGACGAGTGGGGCTTCCCAGGTGACGGATGCGCGTCCGATCCCCGGCCGCACAGCGGACCGTCAGCACGGACGGGTAGCTTGGGGTGACCGAAGTGGACTTCTGGAGGGTTGGCCGTGACTGCTGATCTGTCGCAGCTCGTGAAGGCGTACGACGTACGCGGGGTGGTCCCGGACCAGTGGGACGAGTCGCTGGCGGAGCTGTTCGGGGCCGCCTTCGTCCAGGTGACCGGAGCGGAAGCCATCGTGATCGGGCACGACATGCGGCCTTCGTCGCCCGGCCTGTCGCGGGCCTTCGCGCGCGGGGCGGCGGCGCGCGGGGTCGACGTGACCGAGATCGGGCTCTGCTCGACCGACCAGCTGTACTACGCGTCGGGCGCGTTCGACCTGCCCGGCGCCATGTTCACGGCCTCGCACAACCCCGCGAAGTACAACGGCATCAAGATGTGCCGCGCGGGCGCGTCCCCCGTCGGCCAGGACACCGGCCTCACCGAGATCCGCGAACTCGTCGAGTCCTGGATCGACTCGGGCGCCCCGGCCTCGGACGCCACGCCGGGCGCGATCACCCAGCGCGACACGCTGGAGGACTACGCGGGATACCTGCGCTCGCTCGTCGACCTGACCTCCATCCGCCCCCTGAAGGTCGTCGTCGACGCGGGCAACGGCATGGGCGGGCACACCGTGCCGACCGTCTTCGCGGGCCTGCCCCTGGACCTCGTCCCCATGTACTTCGAGCTGGACGGCACGTTCCCGAACCACGAGGCGAACCCGCTGGACCCGGCGAACATCGTGGACCTCCAGCAGCGTGTGCGTGAGGAGGGCGCCGACCTCGGCATCGCCTTCGACGGCGACGCGGACCGCTGCTTCGTCGTCGACGAGCACGGCGACCCGGTCTCCCCATCCGCCGTCACCGCGCTGGTGGCCTCCCGCGAGCTCGCCAAGCACGGCGGCGGCACGGTCATCCACAACCTGATCACCTCCTGGTCGGTCCCGGAGGTCGTCCGCGAGCAGGGCGGCACGCCGGTCCGCACCCGCGTCGGCCACTCCTTCATCAAGGCCGAGATGGCCCGCACCGGCGCGATCTTCGGCGGCGAGCACTCCGCGCACTACTACTTCCGCGACTTCTGGAACGCCGACACCGGCATGCTGGCCGCCCTCCACGTCCTCGCCGCGCTCGGCGGCCAGGACGGCACGCTCTCCGAGCTCGTCGCCGCGTACGACCGCTACGCCGCCTCCGGTGAGATCAACTCCACCGTCGACGACCAGACGGCCCGCCTCACCGCGATCAGGGAGACCTACCAGGGCCGTGAGGGCGTCACCATCGACGAACTCGACGGTCTGACCGTCACCGCGGACGACTGGTGGTTCAACGTCCGCCCCTCCAACACCGAGCCCCTCCTGCGCCTCAACGCGGAGGCCAAGGACGAGGCGACGGTGGCGAAGGTGCGCGACGAGGTCCTGGACCTCATCCGAGGCTGAACCCTGCCCGACAACACGGGAGGCCGCCCACCCGGCTCCCCACGTACCCCTGGCTCCCTTCAGGGGCCGCGGCTCTTGCCACGGCCCCTGAATACCGGGCCGGTTCCGTGCTTGTGGTCTGTTCCGTGCCCGCGGTCCGCCCCGCCCCCGCGGTCCGCCCCGCCCCCGCGGTCCGCCCCGCCCCCGCGGCCCGTTCCGCCCCCGCGGGCCCGGGCCCGCATCTGCGACCGGTCGGGAACCATCCGGCGCGGACGCGTGCCCGCGGCCCGGCCGACGTTTGACGGCGAACCCGAAGACCTGGCCACAGTGGGCACCTCCAGCGCGGACCGGTGCCGTCCATCGGTGCCGTCCACCGGTGCCGTCCACCGGAGCAGGCACCTCCCGCGCGGCCCCGTGGCCGCCGGCGCGGGCCGCACCTCCCACGGGGCCCGCCCCTCCGGCTGGTCTCGGACCTCCGACGCGGTCCCGCGTCTCAGCCGGCCAGGAACCATCCGGCGCGAGCCCGCATGTCCACACCCCCCGAACCATCCAGCCCAGGCCCGCATCTCCAGCCCGTCCGGCGTTTGAGGACGAGCCCTTCGGGCGACAAGCGGCTCCAACGGGCGGCAGCCCCTCGGCGGCGGCCCGACGACACCCCTGGCAGGGGTTCCAGGGGCCGACCCCCTGCCGAGCCCCCGGAGGGCGCGGCCCCGCCACCTAACTCCGGCACCCGGCCCCCCGCAGCGGTACTCTGACCAGGCCGCATCCACCTGTTCGAAAGGACACCCCATGCCGCTCGAAGCCGGCCTCCTGGAGATCCTCGCCTGCCCGGCCTGCCACGCCCCGCTCAAGGAGCAGGAGAGCGAGCTGGTCTGCACCGGACAGGGCTGCGGCCTCGCCTACCCCGTCCGGGACGGCATCCCCGTACTGCTCGTCGACGAGGCCCGCCGCCCCGCGTAGGCGAACACCCGGCGCCCGCCACCACCCCGGGCGCCCACCCCGCACCACAGCGACACAGGCGACACACCGGCGATCGGGAGGCTGCCGACCCATGCTCGACGACTCGCTGCTCGACGACCCAGAGGCGCTCGCCCGCGCCGACCGTCGTGAGCTGCTCCGAGGCGCCGCCGAGGCCGGCGCCCGCGTGCGTACCGCGGCCCGGCACGCCACCGAGGCCGGGATCCCGGAACTGAAGCCGGACGGCCGCCCCCGCGCGGTCCTGATCGCCGGCCCCGGACTGGCGGCCACCGGAGTGGCCGAACTGCTCGGCACACTCGCCGGAGCCAGCTGCCCCGTCACCCGGCTCACCCCCACCGGGGTCGCCCCCGCGGGAGGCGCCCTGCGCTGGGAGCTGCCCGGCTGGGCCGGCCCCGTGGACCTCGTGCTGATCGCCACCCCGGACGGCACCGAACCAGGACTGGAGCTCCTGGTCGAGCAGGCGTACCGGCGCGGCAGCTCCGTCGTCGCGGTGGCCCCCGCCGGTACCCCGATCGAGGAAGCGGTGGAGGGCACGCACGGCCTGTTCGTACCGATGGCGACCGCCCCGTACGAGCCGAACACACCGCTCGCGGCCTCCGCCCCCGGCGTCCTGTGGGCGCTGCTCACCCCGCTCCTCGCGCTGCTGGACCGCACCGGCCTGGTCTCGGCCCCGCCCGAGGCACTGCAGAAGGTCGCCGACCGCCTCGACCGCGTGGCCGAACGCTGCGGCCCGGCCATCGCGACCTACGGCAACCCGGCCAAGACGCTCGCCGCCGACCTGGCCGAAGCGCTCCCGGTGATCTGGACCGAGGGCACCTCCGCGGGTCCCGCGGGCCGCCGCTTCACCGCGGCGCTCGCCGAACTCGCCGGCCGCCCCGCCCTCGCCGCGGAACTCCCCGAGGCGCTCGCCGCCCACAGCGTCCTCCTCTCGGGCGCGCTGGCCGCCGCCGCCGACCCCGACGACTTCTTCCGCGACCGAGTCGAGGAACAGCAGGTCCTGCACGCGCGCGTGGTGCTCCTGCGCGACCGGCCGGCCGGCGGCCTCACCGCCGCGCCCGCCGCCCGCGAGCTGGCCCTCAGCCACGACACCGCGATCAGCGAGCTCGAACCCGAGGAGGGCGGCGACCTCGAGACGCTCGCCGAACTCATCGCCGTCACGGACTTCGCCGCCGTTTACCTGGCGCTCGCCTCGGGGGCCCGACCTTGACCCACACCGGCTGACGCCCCCCGGCGCACGGGCGCCGGCTGGTGGGGAAACGACCGCAGAGCAGCGTACGTACGGAGAAAACAGCACACATGGACCGCCTCGACAACACCGTCCGCCCCTATGCCTGGGGCTCGACCACCGCCATACCGCGGCTCCTCGGCGCCGAGCCGACCGGTGAACCGCAGGCGGAGATGTGGATGGGCGCGCACCCCGGCGCCCCCTCGCTCACGGCGCGCGGTCCCCTCACCGAGGTCATAGGCGAGGACCCCGAGAAGGAGCTCGGCCACGCGGCCGTCGCCAAGTTCGGCCCCCGGCTGCCCTTCCTCCTGAAGATCCTCGCCGCGGGCGCCCCCCTCTCCCTCCAGGTGCACCCGAACCTCGAACAGGCGAGGGAGGGATACGAGGACGAGGAGCGCCGGGGCATCCCGGTCGACGCCCCGCACCGCAACTACAAGGACGCCAACCACAAGCCCGAACTCATCTGCGCGCTCACCGAGTTCGACGGCCTGTGCGGCTTCCGCGCCCCGGACGAGGCCGCCGCCCTCCTCGCCGCCCTGGACGTCGACTCCCTCAAGCCGTACGTCGACCTGCTGCGCGCCCACCCGCAGGACGCGGCCCTGCGCGAGGTCCTCACGGCGGTGCTGAGCGCGGACCCCGGCGAGATGGCCCGCACGGTCACCGAGGCCGCGGCCGCCTGCGACCGCCTCGGCGGCGAGCACGCCCCGTACGCCGACATAGCCCACCACTACCCGGGCGACCCCGGCGTCATCGCCGCCATGCTCCTCAACCACGTCCGGCTGCAGCCCGGCGAAGCCCTGTTCCTCGGCGCCGGCGTCCCGCACGCGTACCTGAACGGCCTGGGCGTCGAGATCATGGCCAACAGCGACAACGTCCTGCGCTGCGGTCTGACCCCCAAACACGTCGACGTGCCCGAACTGCTGCGTATCGTCCGCTTCGAGGCGAGCGACCCCGGTGTCCTGCGCCCGGAGGAGTCGCCCGGCGGCGAGGAGGTCTACGCGACCCCCATCGACGAGTTCCGCCTCTCCCGCTACGTCCTCGCGGAGGGCGCCGCCCCGCACGACCTCACCCGCGAGACCCCGCAGATCCTGCTCTGCACGGCGGGCTCGGTCCACACGGACGCAGGCGTTCTGACCCCCGGCCGGTCGGTGTTCGTACCGGCCGGCGAAAAGGCCGAGGTGTCCGGTTCCGGCACGATCTTCCGTGCGACAGTGGTCGCCTGACGGGATGACGGCGGCCGCCCTGCCCCGTCGCCAGGGTGGCCAGCCGCGCCGCCGCCGGACCGGGCTGCAACAATGGCCCACCGCAAAGGGCGGGCAAAGCCAGGACCGGCGTACGAGGGTACGGACGGGGCCCGGCACGGCGTACGAAGGGACAGCAGGAGCACATGAGCGCTTCAGGCGGCACCAGGGCGATCGTGGCGGCACTCGGCGCCAACCTCGCGATCGCGGTATCCAAGTTCGTCGCGTTCGCCTTCAGCGGTTCGTCCTCGATGCTCGCCGAGGGCGTCCACTCGCTGGCCGACTCCGGCAACCAGGCCCTGCTCCTGATCGGCGGCAAGAAGGCCCAGCGCGAGGCGACGCCGCAGCACCCCTTCGGCTACGGCCGTGAACGGTACATCTACGCCTTCCTCGTCTCGATCGTCCTCTTCTCGGTCGGCGGCATGTTCGCCGTCTACGAGGGCTACGAGAAGATCAACCACCCGCACCAGATCGAGCACTGGTACTGGCCGGTGGGCGTCCTGGTGTTCGCGATCATCGCCGAGGGCTTCTCCTTCCGTACGGCCATCAAGGAGTCCAACGAGCTGCGCGGGAAGCTGTCCTGGTCCCAGTTCATCCGCCGGGCGAAGGCCCCCGAGCTCCCGGTCGTGCTCCTGGAGGACTTCGGCGCGCTGATCGGTCTGGTCCTCGCCCTCGGCGGCGTCGGCCTGGCCCTCCTCACCGACGACGGCGTCTGGGACGGCATCGGCACGCTCTGCATCGGCATCCTGCTCATCCTGATCGCGCTGGTCCTGGCCGCCGAGACCAAGTCCCTGCTGCTGGGCGAGGCGGCGGGCGTCGACGACGTGAAGAAGATCGAGACCGCGATCGTCGACGGCGACACGGTCACCGGCATCATCCACATGCGCACGCTCCACCTCGGCCCGGAGGAACTCCTGGTCGCCGCCAAGATCGCCGTCCAGCACGACGACACGGCCGGCGAGGTCGCCGCCGCGATCAACGCGGCCGAGGCCCGCATCCGGGAGTCCGTCCCGATCGCCCGCGTCATCTACCTGGAGCCGGACATCTACAGCGAGGCCGAGGCGGCCAAGGGCCCGGACCCCGACGCCACCCCCGGCGGCCCGGCACGACCGGCCGGGCACTGACCCCGGACCGCGCGGACAGGTGCGGCGGGAGCTCCGGCGCGGGCACCCCCGCGCACAGACCCTGGTTCTAGGGGTTTCCTGGGAGCGCCCGAGGCACACTTTGGCCGGAGCCGGACTGGGGAGGCCTGGGGTGACCGGTGTAGCTTGGTGACTGAGCCAGACGTCGCTGCTGATGGCGGTCGGGCGGTCCCACCGCGGACCGACCGAGGGAGAGAGGGCCTCCGACGGACTGAGCTGCGCGCACCGGGCACGCCGTGCCCGAGGGCCCCTGTGCCCGCCGTCGCGCAGAACAGCCGTACCCACCTCGCCACAACCCCGAGGAGCAGCTCCCCATGACGACTGTCGACAACCGACAGGACTTCAAGGTCGCCGATCTCTCCCTGGCCGACTTCGGCCGCAAGGAGATCACCCTCGCCGAGCACGAGATGCCCGGCCTGATGTCGATCCGTAAGGAGTACGCGGCCGCGCAGCCCCTCGCAGGCGCCCGCGTCACCGGCTCCCTGCACATGACGGTGCAGACCGCCGTCCTCATCGAGACCCTCGTCGCCCTCGGCGCCGAGGTCCGCTGGGCGTCCTGCAACATCTTCTCCACCCAGGACCACGCCGCCGCGGCCATCGCCGTCGGCCCGAACGGCACGCCCGACAACCCGCAGGGCGTCCCGGTCTTCGCCTGGAAGGGCGAGACCCTGGAGGAGTACTGGTGGTGCACGGAGCAGGCGCTGACCTGGCCGAACACCCCCACCGGCGGCCCGAACATGATCCTGGACGACGGCGGTGACGCCACCCTCCTCGTCCACAACGGCGTCAAGTACGAGAAGGACGGCAAGGTCCCCTCGGTCGACACCGCCGAGAACGACGAGCACCGCGTCGTCCTCGAACTCCTCAACCGCACGATCACCGACGGCTCCCAGAAGTGGACCCAACTCGCCTCGGAGATCCGCGGCGTGACCGAGGAGACCACGACGGGCGTGCACCGTCTCTACGAGATGCACCGCGACGGCACCCTGCTGTTCCCGGCGATCAACGTGAACGACGCCGTCACCAAGTCGAAGTTCGACAACAAGTACGGCTGCCGCCACTCCCTGATCGACGGCATCAACCGTGCCACCGACGTCCTGATCGGCGGCAAGACCGCCGTCGTCTGCGGCTACGGCGACGTGGGCAAGGGCTGTGCGGAGTCCCTGCGCGGCCAGGGCGCCCGCGTGATCATCACCGAGATCGACCCGATCTGCGCCCTGCAGGCGGCGATGGACGGCTACCAGGTCGCGACCCTCGACGAGGTCGTCGACAAGGCCGACATCTTCGTCACCACGACCGGCAACAAGGACATCATCATGGCCGCCGACATGGCCAAGATGAAGCACCAGGCGATCGTGGGCAACATCGGCCACTTCGACAACGAGATCGACATGGCCGGCCTCGCGCAGATCCCGGGCATCGTCAAGGACGAGGTCAAGCCGCAGGTCCACACCTGGAAGTTCCCCGACGGCAAGGTGCTCATCGTGCTGTCGGAGGGCCGCCTGCTGAACCTGGGCAACGCCACCGGTCACCCGTCGTTCGTGATGTCCAACTCGTTCGCGGACCAGACGCTGGCCCAGATCGAGCTGTACACCAAGCCCGACGAGTACCCGACCGACGTCTACGTGCTCCCCAAGCACCTCGACGAGAAGGTCGCCCGCCTCCACCTCGACGCCCTCGGCGTCAAGCTCACGACGCTCCGTCCGGAGCAGGCCGCCTACATCGGCGTAGAGGTCGAGGGCCCGTACAAGTCGGACCACTACCGCTACTGAGCACCCCCGCCGAGCGGCCGCACCGACCGCGCGGCGTACGGATGTCAGCAGGCCCCCGCCCCCGTGGCGGGGGCCTGTCCCCGATGAGGACCTGAACGCCCATGCCACGCGGCCGCTATTCGCTCCACGATCCGCACGATCACACCCCCCTGGCCGAAGAACACTTCCACTGCGCGCCCGGCCCCTCCGGCTGGCGCTACGTCTCCCAGCTCACGGCACCCTCCGGCGACCACGCGGGCTCCGTCGACCTCGCCCTCGACGAGCTGGGCCGCCCCATCCGGCTCGAACTGCACGCCGCGAGCTGGCAGGTCCGGGGCGCCGCCCTCGAAGGCGTCACCTGGGTCCGCACCGACCCCACGGGCACCGAGGCCACCGAGGGCAACGCCCAAGCCCACGCCTTCACCGGCACGTCCCCCGCCTTCCTCGTCGCCACCGCCCGTCTCCTGCGCCTCACCCCCTCCGCGTCGGCCACCCGCGTACGCCTCGTCGCCTTCACCGACCCGGTCCTCGCCCCGCGCACCCTCGACCAGTCCTGGGCCCTGGTCTCGAGACAATCACACGCCACTGACAACGGCCCCCTGACCGTGGACGCGTACCAGGTCACAGCGCTGGACACGGGAGAACAGCACGCCGTGCACCTCGCGGGAGACGTCGTCCTCGCGGCGCCCGGCATCGAACTGGAACACCTCGAATCACCACCGTCCGCGTTCGCCTGAGGCCGCCCGGCCTCGCCGCGGCAGCTGTCAGGCAGGCGGCGCGAATCCGGTCGCGGGCCGGTCGGCCGGCTGCTCCCGCGCCACCGCGGGCCGAACGGCGTGCTGCCCCGGTGATCCGTCGCCGTCCACGACCGGCGGCTGCGGCGCGGGGGGAACCACGCTCGCGGGACCGGGGGCGGGCGCCCCGGCCGGCGCCACGAATCCCGGTTGCCGCCCGACCGGGCCGCTCCCGCCCGGCACCCCGCCGACGAACCCGCCAGGACCTCCCGGTACGCCGGCGGCCGGTCCACCGCCGAAGGCCCGCCGGGCGTCCCGCGCCTGACGTTCGTGCACCACGGCCGCCAGATAGGCGGCCGCCGGGACACCCTGCGGCGCCGGAGCCCCCGTACGGGCGGCGAGATCGGAGGCCAGCCGCTCCGCCATCGCCGCACCGACCTGCGGATCCAGCTGCCGCATCCGCGTCAGGTACTGCCGGACGGCCAGCCACAGCCCGTCCGGCACCGCCGACAGGTCGAGCCCGGAGAACCGCCCCGCCAGCCAGGGCGGCGGGGGAGGCACGAAGGCGCTCCGCCCGGCCGGAATCCGCTCCCGCACGACGAGAGTCCCCGCGAACACGTCACCGAGGCGCCGCCCCCGCTGCGACACGAGCGAGGCGACGCACGCGACGATCCCGAACGTCATCAGGATCTCGACCACTCCGATGGCACCGCGCACCAGCGCGTGCCGGAACCGGATCGGCCCCCCGTCGTCCCGCACCACCCGCAATCCGAACGCCAGTTTCCCCAGCGAACGGCCGTGACTGAGTGTCTCGACCGCGATCGGCCCGCCGACCAGCAGCAGAACGAAGCTCGCGATCGACACCGCGATCTGCGCCGCCTCGTCCATGGCCGCCGTCGCGGCCACCAGCCCGATGGTGACGATCAGATAGGCCGCCATCGCGACGACCAGGTCGAGCAGTACGGCCAGCGCACGGCTCGGCAGTTTCGCGGGGCGCAGCTCCAACGCCACCGCCTCGCCCGTCACTAGCTCACTCACGTTCGCCGTCCTTCCCCTGACCTGCCCCGAGAACCGCCAGTCTGCCAAGCTGAGGGCAGCATCGCGCCGCGGTACGACAAGCTGACACGCGGTACGAGAGGACGAGGAGCGGCAGAACCGATGGACCTCGACGTCTTCGTGTCCGCGCACGGCGCGGAGTGGGACCGCCTGGACGCCCTGCTGCGCCGTCGGCGCCGGCTCACCGGGGCCGAGGCCGACGAACTGGTCGCCCTGTACCAGCGCACGGCCACCCATCTCTCCCTCGTCCAGTCCAGCGCCCCGGACCCGCAGCTCACCGGGCGCCTCAGCCAGCTGGTGGCCCGCGCGCGCAGTGCCGTGACCGGCACCCGCCGAGCCTCCTGGCGCGATGTCACCCGCTTCCTCACCCAGGGTTTTCCGGCGGCGGTCTACCGTGCGCGTCACTGGTGGGTGCCCACGGCCCTGCTGTCCACGGCCGTCGCGGTCGTTCTGGGGTGGTGGATCGGCACGCACCCCGAGGTCCAGTCCTCCATCGCCGCGCCCGCCGAACTGCGCGCCCTCACGCGTCCCGGTGGCGAGTACGAGACCTACTACTCGAGCCATCCGGCGGCCTCCTTCGCGGCACAGGTGTGGACGAACAACGCCGAGGCCGCCGCGATGTGTCTGGTCCTGGGCGTCTTCCTGGGGATACCCGTGCTCTGGATCCTCCTGCAGAACATGCTCAACGTGGGCGTCGGCATCGGCCTGATGTCGTCGGCCGGCCGTCTCGACACCTTCCTCGGCCTGATCCTCCCGCACGGTCTCCTGGAACTGACAGCCGTCTTCGTGGCCGCGGGGACGGGCCTGCGGCTGGGCTGGACCCTGATAGATCCGGGCCCCCGCTCCCGCCGCACGGCACTCGCCGAAGAGGGCCGGGCCGCCCTCGGCATGGCGATCGGCCTGGCACTGGTCCTCTTCGTCTCCGGCGCCATAGAAGGCTTCGTCACCCCGTCCGGCCTCCCCACCTGGGCCCGTATCTGCATAGGCATCGCGGCTGAACTCGGCTTCCTCACGTACGTCTACGTCCTGGGCGGTCGCGCCGTCCGGGCGGGTGAGACCGGCGACGTCGTGGACGCCGAGCGCAGCGCCACGCTGCCGACGGCCGCGTGATGTGCGACTACCTCCGTTGACCTGCTAGTCTCCTGTTCGCCCCACAGGAGCCATTGACATGGAGCCGATGGGGAGGTAGATTCGAACAGTTGCCTAGAACTGGACATGTCCAGTCGGTGGCGGTTAGCATCTACGAGCTTCTCGTGAACGCGATTCCGAGAAGCGCCTTCCGATTAGTCAGGACCGAGCGGCCGGTAAGGCCGGTCAAAAGCTTCTGATAAAGTCGGACTCGCCGAAAGAGAGCCGCAAGGCCCGAATAGGCGAAGGCTCATCCAACGGCCACTGGAAATGAATTCCGACCGGAAACGGAACGGAAAACGGATCTGGTAAAGTCGGGACCGCCGGAAAGGGAAACGCGAAAGCGGAAACCTGGAAAGCGCCGAGGAAATCGGATACGGAAACGGTCTGATAGAGTCGGAAACGCAAGACCGAAGGGAAGCGCCCGGAGGAAAGCCCGAGAGGGTGAGTACAAAGGAAGCGTCCGTTCCTTGAGAACTCAACAGCGTGCCAAAAATCAACGCCAGATATGTTGATACCCCGTCTCCGGCCGATCGGCTGGGACGAGGTTCCTTTGAAAAAGTCCTGCCCCTTGGGGCAGGCGCACAGCGAGGACGCTGTGAACCGGGGGATTATTCCTCCCCTTGGTTCCGCTCTCGTGTGTGTCGTCCCGATTACGGGAAAACATTCACGGAGAGTTTGATCCTGGCTCAGGACGAACGCTGGCGGCGTGCTTAACACATGCAAGTCGAACGATGAAGCCCTTCGGGGTGGATTAGTGGCGAACGGGTGAGTAACACGTGGGCAATCTGCCCTTCACTCTGGGACAAGCCCTGGAAACGGGGTCTAATACCGGATAATACCTGCCTGGGCATCTGGGCGGGTTGAAAGCTCCGGCGGTGAAGGATGAGCCCGCGGCCTATCAGCTTGTTGGTGAGGTAGTGGCTCACCAAGGCGACGACGGGTAGCCGGCCTGAGAGGGCGACCGGCCACACTGGGACTGAGACACGGCCCAGACTCCTACGGGAGGCAGCAGTGGGGAATATTGCACAATGGGCGAAAGCCTGATGCAGCGACGCCGCGTGAGGGATGACGGCCTTCGGGTTGTAAACCTCTTTCAGCAGGGAAGAAGCGAAAGTGACGGTACCTGCAGAAGAAGCGCCGGCTAACTACGTGCCAGCAGCCGCGGTAATACGTAGGGCGCAAGCGTTGTCCGGAATTATTGGGCGTAAAGAGCTCGTAGGCGGCTTGTCACGTCGGTTGTGAAAGCCCGGGGCTTAACCCCGGGTCTGCAGTCGATACGGGCAGGCTAGAGTGTGGTAGGGGAGATCGGAATTCCTGGTGTAGCGGTGAAATGCGCAGATATCAGGAGGAACACCGGTGGCGAAGGCGGATCTCTGGGCCATTACTGACGCTGAGGAGCGAAAGCGTGGGGAGCGAACAGGATTAGATACCCTGGTAGTCCACGCCGTAAACGGTGGGAACTAGGTGTTGGCGACATTCCACGTCGTCGGTGCCGCAGCTAACGCATTAAGTTCCCCGCCTGGGGAGTACGGCCGCAAGGCTAAAACTCAAAGGAATTGACGGGGGCCCGCACAAGCAGCGGAGCATGTGGCTTAATTCGACGCAACGCGAAGAACCTTACCAAGGCTTGACATACACCGGAAAGCATTAGAGATAGTGCCCCCCTTGTGGTCGGTGTACAGGTGGTGCATGGCTGTCGTCAGCTCGTGTCGTGAGATGTTGGGTTAAGTCCCGCAACGAGCGCAACCCTTGTTCTGTGTTGCCAGCATACCCTTCGGGGTGATGGGGACTCACAGGAGACTGCCGGGGTCAACTCGGAGGAAGGTGGGGACGACGTCAAGTCATCATGCCCCTTATGTCTTGGGCTGCACACGTGCTACAATGGCAGGTACAATGAGCTGCGAAGCCGTGAGGCGGAGCGAATCTCAAAAAGCCTGTCTCAGTTCGGATTGGGGTCTGCAACTCGACCCCATGAAGTCGGAGTTGCTAGTAATCGCAGATCAGCATTGCTGCGGTGAATACGTTCCCGGGCCTTGTACACACCGCCCGTCACGTCACGAAAGTCGGTAACACCCGAAGCCGGTGGCCCAACCCCTTGTGGGAGGGAGCTGTCGAAGGTGGGACTGGCGATTGGGACGAAGTCGTAACAAGGTAGCCGTACCGGAAGGTGCGGCTGGATCACCTCCTTTCTAAGGAGCATCTAGGCTGCCAGGCTTGCCTGGTGGTCCAGGGCCATTACGTCGGCAGATGTTCGACGGTGGTTGCTCATGGGTGGAACGTTGATTATTCGGCACTTTCAGTCATCTCAGGCTGCCAGTACTGTCCTTCGGGGCGTGGAAAGCTGATCTGAGTGGCGAGGGTGTCGGGCACGCTGTTGGGTGTCTGAAGGTACGGCCGATTGTTGGCTGCCTTCAGTGCCGGCCCCAGTGCACTCGAACTACTGGTTCGGGGTGATGGGTGGTTGGTCGTTGTTTGAGAACTGCACAGTGGACGCGAGCATCTGTGGCCAAGTTTTTAAGGGCGCACGGTGGATGCCTTGGCACCAGGAACCGATGAAGGACGTGGGAGGCCACGATAGTCCCCGGGGAGTCGTCAACCAGGCTTTGATCCGGGGGTTTCCGAATGGGGAAACCCGGCAGTCGTCATGGGCTGTCACCCTTGTCTGAACACATAGGGCAAGTGGAGGGAACGCGGGGAAGTGAAACATCTCAGTACCCGCAGGAAGAGAAAACAACCGTGATTCCGGGAGTAGTGGCGAGCGAAACTGGATGAGGCCAAACCATATGCGTGTGAGACCCGGCAGGGGTTGCGTATGTGGGGTTGTGGGATTTCTCTTTCACGGTCTGCCGGCCGTGAGACGAGTCAGAAACCGTTGATGTAGGCGAAGGACATGCGAAAGGTCCGGCGTAGAGGGTAAGACCCCCGTAGTCGAAACATCAACGGCTCGTTTGAGAAACACCCAAGTAGCACGGGGCCCGAGAAATCCCGTGTGAATCTGGCGGGACCACCCGCTAAGCCTAAATATTCCCTGGTGACCGATAGCGGATAGTACCGTGAGGGAATGGTGAAAAGTACCGCGGGAGCGGAGTGAAATAGTACCTGAAACCGTGTGCCTACAAGCCGTGGGAGCGTCGGATACGTGCTTGCACGTATCTCGTGACTGCGTGCCTTTTGAAGAATGAGCCTGCGAGTTTGCGGTGTGTTGCGAGGTTAACCCGTGTGGGGAAGCCGTAGCGAAAGCGAGTCCGAATAGGGCGATTTAGTAGCGCGCTCAAGACCCGAAGCGGAGTGATCTAGCCATGGGCAGGTTGAAGCGGCTGTAAGAGGTCGTGGAGGACCGAACCCACCAGGGTTGAAAACCTGGGGGATGACCTGTGGTTAGGGGTGAAAGGCCAATCAAACTCCGTGATAGCTGGTTCTCCCCGAAATGCATTTAGGTGCAGCGTCGTGTGTTTCTTGCCGGAGGTAGAGCACTGGATAGGCGATGGGCCCTACCGGGTTACTGACCTTAGCCAAACTCCGAATGCCGGTAAGTGAGAGCGCGGCAGTGAGACTGTGGGGGATAAGCTCCATGGTCGAGAGGGAAACAGCCCAGAGCATCGACTAAGGCCCCTAAGCGTACGCTAAGTGGGAAAGGATGTGGAGTCGCACAGACAACCAGGAGGTTGGCTTAGAAGCAGCCACCCTTGAAAGAGTGCGTAATAGCTCACTGGTCTAGTGATTCCGCGCCGACAATGTAGCGGGGCTCAAGCGTACCGCCGAAGTCGTGTCATTGCAGCAATAGGGCCAACGCCTGCTGTGATGGGTAGGGGAGCGTCGTGTGCCGGGTGAAGCCGCGCCGGAAGGCAGTGGTGGACGGTTCACGAGTGAGAATGCAGGCATGAGTAGCGATACACACGTGAGAAACGTGTGCGCCGATTGACTAAGGGTTCCTGGGTCAAGCTGATCTGCCCAGGGTAAGTCGGGACCTAAGGCGAGGCCGACAGGCGTAGTCGATGGATAACCGGTTGATATTCCGGTACCCGCTGTGAAGCGTCAAACATTGAACCAGGCGATGCTAAGTCCGTGAAGCCGCCCTGGAGCCTTCGGGCAAAGGGGAGTGGTGGAGCCGACGGACCAGACCTGCAGTAGGTGAGTGATGGGGTGACGCAGGAAGGTAGTCCATCCCGGGCGGTGGTTGTCCCGGGGTAAGGGTGTAGGCCGTGTGATAGGCAAATCCGTCACACATCAAGGCTGAGACCTGATGCCGAGCCGATTGTGGTGAAGTGGATGATCCTATGCTGTCGAGAAAAGCCTCTAGCGAGTTTCATGGCGGCCCGTACCCTAAACCGACTCAGGTGGTCAGGTAGAGAATACCGAGGCGTTCGGGTGAACTATGGTTAAGGAACTCGGCAAAATGCCCCCGTAACTTCGGGAGAAGGGGGGCCATCTTTGGTGATCCGATTTACTCGGTGAGCTGGGGGTGGCCGCAGAGACCAGCGAGAAGCGACTGTTTACTAAAAACACAGGTCCGTGCGAAGCCGTAAGGCGATGTATACGGACTGACGCCTGCCCGGTGCTGGAACGTTAAGGGGACCGGTTAGTCAAACTTCGGTTTGGCGAAGCTGAGAACTTAAGCGCCAGTAAACGGCGGTGGTAACTATAACCATCCTAAGGTAGCGAAATTCCTTGTCGGGTAAGTTCCGACCTGCACGAATGGCGTAACGACTTCTCGACTGTCTCAACCATAGGCCCGGTGAAATTGCACTACGAGTAAAGATGCTCGTTTCGCGCAGCAGGACGGAAAGACCCCGGGACCTTTACTACAGTTTGATATTGGTGTTCGGTTCGGCTTGTGTAGGATAGGTGGGAGACTTTGAACTCTGAGCGCCAGCTCAGGGGGAGTCGTCGTTGAAATACCACTCTGGTCGTGCTGGATGTCTAACCTGGGTCCGTGATCCGGATCAGGGACAGTGTCTGATGGGTAGTTTAACTGGGGCGGTTGCCTCCTAAAGAGTAACGGAGGCGCCCAAAGGTTCCCTCAGCCTGGTTGGTAATCAGGTGTTGAGTGTAAGTGCACAAGGGAGCTTGACTGTGAGACCGACGGGTCGAGCAGGGACGAAAGTCGGGACTAGTGATCCGGCGGTGGCTTGTGGAAGCGCCGTCGCTCAACGGATAAAAGGTACCCCGGGGATAACAGGCTGATCTTCCCCAAGAGTCCATATCGACGGGATGGTTTGGCACCTCGATGTCGGCTCGTCGCATCCTGGGGCTGGAGTCGGTCCCAAGGGTTGGGCTGTTCGCCCATTAAAGCGGTACGCGAGCTGGGTTTAGAACGTCGTGAGACAGTTCGGTCCCTATCCGCTGTGCGCGTAGGAATATTGAGAAGGGCTGTCCCTAGTACGAGAGGACCGGGACGGACGAACCTCTGGTGTGCCAGTTGTCCTGCCAAGGGCATGGCTGGTTGGCTACGTTCGGGAGGGATAACCGCTGAAAGCATCTAAGCGGGAAGCCTGCTTCGAGATGAGTATTCCCACCCCCTTTGAGGGGTTAAGGCTCCCAGTAGACGACTGGGTTGATAGGCCGGATCTGGAAGGCGGGTAACCGCTGGAGGTGACCGGTACTAATAGGCCGAGGGCTTGTCCTCAGTTGCTCGCGTCCACTGTGTTGGTTCTGAAACCACGAACAACCGTCGTAGCTTTGCCACGGCTCCGGTTGACAGTTTCATAGTGTTTCGGTGGTCATAGCGTGAGGGAAACGCCCGGTTACATTCCGAACCCGGAAGCTAAGCCTCACAGCGCCGATGGTACTGCAGGGGGGACCCTGTGGGAGAGTAGGACGCCGCCGAACAAATTTTGAAGGAGACCCCCGTACCGGGAAATCGGTGCGGGGGTTTTCTGCGTTCTGGATCGTTTTGTTTTGTGGGGCCCCTTGAGACAAGAGGCCCCTTTTTTGTGCCGGCTTACAGGCGTCCTGCCGCTTTGAGAGCCAGATACGCGTCCGCGAGAGCGGGCGGCAGGTCGTCCGGGGTCGCGTCCACGACCGTGACTCCATGACGCGTCAAGTGCTCGGCCGTGCGACGGCGTTCCGACTGGGCGTGCGCCGCTGCGGCCGCCTCGTACACGGCCTCGGTGTTTCCGCGGGCCTTCGCCATACGGGCGATGTGTGGATCGGCCACCGATGCCACCAGGACCGTATGGCGCTGTGTGAGACGGGAGAGTACGGGGAGCAGACCCTCCTCGACCGGGGCGGCGTCGAGTGTCGTCAGCAGGACGATCAGGGAGCGGCGTGGGGCCGTACGGAGTGCGGTGGCCGTCAGGCCGCGTGCGTCGGTCTCGACGAGCTCGGGCTCCAGGGTGGCCATCGCGGCGACCAGGGAGGGCAGGACGTCGCCCGCGGAGCGGCCCTGGACGAGGGCGCGCACCCGGCGGTCGTACGCGAGGAGGTCCACACGGTCGCCGGCCCGCGAGGCCAGTGCCGCGAGGAGGAGGGCCGCGTCCAGAGAGGCGTCGAGGCGCGGGGCGTCACCCACACGGCCCGCCGACGTACGGCCCGTGTCGACGACCAGGAGGATGTGGCGGTCGCGTTCGGGACGCCAGGTGCGGACGGCGACGGTGGAGTGGCGGGCCGTGGCACGCCAGTCGATGGACCGGGTGTCGTCGCCCGCGACGTACTCGCGCAGACTGTCGAACTCGGTGCCCTCTCCGCGGGTCAGGACGCTGGTGCGGCCGTCGAGTTCGCGGAGCCGGGCCAGTTTGGACGGGAGATGCTTGCGGCTGGTGAACGGGGGCAGGACGCGCACCGTCCACGGGACCTGGTGGCTGCCCTGGCGGGAGAACAGACCGAGCGGACCGTACGAGCGGACCGTGACGCGGTCGGCGTGCCGGTCGCCGCGGCGGGTGGGGCGCAGCCGGGTCGTGAGCCGGCGGCGTTCGCCCGGCGGGACCGTCAGCCGGTGCCGGGACGCGGCCACCTCGGAGCCGGGCTCCCAGCTGCTCGGGGGCCAGGCGTCGCGCAGGCGGGCACGCAGGGGGCGGCCCGAGGGGTTGGTGACGGTCAGGGTGACGTCGGCGGTCTCGCCCAGGCGTACGGACGTGTCGCCCGAGCGGGTCAGACCGAGACGGCGTACCGGTGCGGCGAGCGCGGCGTCGCAGGCACAGGCCAGTGCCAGGGGCGCGTTCACGGCGAGAATGCCCGTCCAGCTCGGTTCCCAGATGCCGACGGGCAGGGTGCCGAGGGCCGCCAGGAGGGCGGCGCGTCCGGTGAGCGCCATCAGCGGGGCACGGGGACGTGGGCGAGGATCGCGTTGATGACCGAGTCGGTGGTCACGCCCTCCATCTCGGCCTCGGGGCGGAGCTGGATGCGGTGGCGGAGCGTGGGCAGGGCCAGGGCCTTCACATCGTCCGGGATGACGTAGTCGCGGCCGGTCAGCCAGGCCCAGGCGCGGGCCGTCGCGAGGAGGGCCGTCGCGCCGCGTGGGGAGACGCCGAGGGTGAGGGACGGAGATTCGCGGGTGGCGCGGCAGATGTCCACCACATAGCCGGTGATCTCGGGGGAGACCGTGGTCTTGGCGACGGCGGCGCGCGCGGCCTCCAGGTCGGCCGGGCCCGCCACCGGGCGTACGCCGGCGGCGCGCAGGTCGCGCGGGTTGAATCCCTCGGCGTGCCGGGTGAGGACGTGGATCTCGTCCTCGCGGGAGGGGAGAGGGATCGTCAGCTTGAGGAGGAAGCGGTCCAGTTGGGCTTCCGGCAGGGGATACGTTCCCTCGTACTCGACCGGGTTCTGGGTGGCGGCGACGAGGAAGGGCTCGGGGAGCAGTCGGGGTGTGCCGTCGACCGTGACCTGGCGTTCCTCCATCGCTTCGAGGAGGGACGACTGCGTCTTCGGCGGGGTGCGGTTGATCTCGTCGGCCAGCAGCAGGTTGGTGAAGACCGGGCCGGGCTGGAAGGAGAACTCGGCGGTGCGGGCGTCGTAGACGAGTGAGCCGGTGATGTCGCTCGGCATCAGGTCGGGGGTGAACTGGACGCGCTTGGTGTCGAGTTCCAGGGCCGAGGCGAGGGCGCGGACGAGCAGCGTCTTGGCGACCCCGGGGACTCCTTCGAGCAGGACGTGTCCGCGGCACAGGAGGGCGACGACGAGGCCGGTCACGGCGGGGTCCTGGCCGACCACGGCTTTGGCGATCTCGGCGCGCAGGGCTTCCAGGGAGGAGCGGGCGGCGCCCGGATCCCCGGTGTACCCGGCGTTGTCAGTGGTCGGGGCCATCATGAACGGCGTACCTCACTTTCGAGGGCGTCTAGTCGGTCGGCGAGGGAGACGAGGGCCGCGTCGTCGCGGGGCGGCGGGCCGAAGAGCAGGGGGTGCAGGGAGGACTGTCCGTCGCCGTGGAGCTGGGCGGACAGGGCGGGGAGCAGGGCCTCGGGCGCGTGCGCCTGGGCGGGGGAGACACCGACGAGGGGGGCGAGGCGGGTGCGGGTGGCGGAGCGCAGGGCGCCGGCGGCGCGGTCGCGGGCGTTGGCCTTGCGGTAGAGGCGGGCACGGCCTTCGACGGTCTCGGAGGCGCGGATCGCGACGGGCAGGCGTTCGGGTACGAGGGGTCCGAGCCGGCGTGCCCGCCAGAAGGCGGCCAGGCCTGCCGCGATGAAGAGCTGCAGGGTGCCCCAGAGCCAGCCCGAGGGCAGCAGGTCGAGGAAGCTCTTGCCGCCCGCGTCGGTCGCCGAGGTGTCGGAGAGGGAGGGGAGGTACCAGACCAGGTGCGGGCGGGAACCGAGCAGTTGGAGGGTGAGCGAGGCGTTGCCCTGCTTGTCGAGTCGGTTGTTGTAGAGGATGTCGGGGGCGCCGACGACGACGGTGTCGCCTTTCCCGGAAGGTGCCGGGAGGCGCAGCAGGGTCGGCAGGCCGTCGCTGCGGTAGCAGGAGTCGGCGCCGAGGTCGGTGGTGGTGTAGCGGATGCCGCCGGTGTCGGCGGTGCCCGCGCGCCGGGCGGCCGGCAGGTCGCAGTCGGGCGAGAGCGCCGAGTCGAAGCTGATCGCGGGGTCGGCGGTGACGCCCGGGGCGAGGGTGCCGAGGGAGGGGGCGCCGGCGGCGATCAGGATCGTGCGTCCGCCGGAGTTCGCGGTGGCCCGGTGGAGGCCGCTCTGCTGGCCGTCGGTGAGGAGGTCGGGGGCGGCGACGAGGAGGGTGGTGTCGGGGCCGGCCGCCGCGCGTGCCTCGTCCAGGGTGGTGACCACACGGGTGGAGACGCCCTGGTCGCCCAGGAGTTCGGCGGTGGCGCGGCTGCCGTAGGGGTCGGCGGAGCGCGGGTCGAGTCTGCCGTGCTCGGCGCCGGAGCGGATCGCGGCGATCGCCACGGCGGCCGCCAGCAGGATCACGACCCCGAGGGTGATTCCCCGGGCGCGCGTCCACACCTGGCGGGCGGTGGGCGAGGCCGAGGTGGAGGCGGGGGCGGCCTCGGTCATGAGGCGGCTCCGTGGCCGGTGGGGTGGGCGCTGCCGGTCAGCACGGGTCTGCTGCGCTCCAGGTCGCGGTCGAGCCCGGTGAGGCGGCCGTACGTGCCGGCGTCGGCGGGCCGTCCGCCGTACGTGACGTCGTCGAAGTCGCGGGCGGCGGCGCGCAGTCGGTCCGTGTGTCCGGGCAGGGTGCGGCCCGCCTCGGCGGCGGCCTCGTCCGCCGTGCGGCCGGGGCGCGGGTCGAGGAGCGCGCGCTCCTCCAGGGAGCGGACGACGGCGCGCATGCGCTCCTGGACGGCTTGGTTCCAGTGGCCCTGGGCGGCGTGGGCCTCGGCCGCCGCGCGGTGTTCGGCGGCGCTGCGGGGGCGGTCGTCGAAGAGCGCGGCGGCGGAGGTGGGTGTGCGGTGCGGGGTGCCCAGGCGCCACCAGAGGGCGGCGACGACGGCGAGTACGGCCAGCACGATCACCAGAAGGCCGAGGGTGCCGCCGGGGGTCGCGGAGGAAGCGGCGCCGAACAGTTTGTCGACCCAGTGCCAGAAGGCGTTCAGGGCGCGTTGGACCAGGCTGGGTTCGTTCTCGTGGTACATCCGCTTGGACAGTTCGCGCCTGGCCGCCTCCCGCGCGGGGTCGCGCGGGATCGTCACCGGTGGCTCGTCGCCGCCGCGCGGCAGTGCGAGGACGGCCGCCGCGCCGGTGTGCGGCAGCGCTCGCAGCGCTGTGAGAACTCCCCCCGCCGGGCTCACTCCGTCAGCTCCCCGCAGTGGTGCCGGGGGCGTGGGATCCGTAGTCCTGTACGCCGGCGGCGCGGGCCAGGTCGAGGTCGAGGGCCTCGCGGCGGATGCGCTGGTCGATGTAGAGGAGCACGGTGACGCCCGCGGTGATCGGGAAGGTGAGCATGGATCCGATGATCGAGCCGATCCCGCTGATGACGAGGAACGTCCAGCCGAGGCTGCCGCTGCTGCTGTCGAGGAAGCCGCTGATGCCGTCGCCACTGAGGGCTGCGGCGAGGACGGCGAACGGGATGACGACGATCGACGCGACGATGTTGGCGATGATCGTGGCGAGCAGCTGGATGCCGAAGATCCGCCACCAGGAGCCGCGGACGAGTTTCACGGAGCGGCTCATCGACTTGAAGACGCCCTGCTTCTCCAGCATGAGCGCGGGCGAGGCGAGCGAGAAGCGGATCATCAGCCAGAGGGCCACCACGCCCGCGCCGAGTCCGCCCAGCACGGCGAGCGCGGCGCCGGCGCCGCCCGAGCCGCTGATCGCGACGAGCACGCCCGGCAGGACACCGACGCCGATGATCGCGCAGGCGAGGAGTGGCAGCAGGAGGGTCAGGCCGAACAGCTTCAGCAGCCGCGGCCGGGCGTCACGCCAGGCCTCGGTGGCGGTGACGGGCTTGCCGAGCACCGCGCGGCTGGTGACGGAGGTGAGCAGCGCCGTCGCGACGATGGTGCCGAGCAGGGTGATGAGCAGGACGACGCCCGAGCTGAGCACGGCCTCGCCCAGGGCGTGGCTCAGTTCGCCGACGGTGGCGCTCGGGTCGTCGAGGGCGTCGGAGCCGGCGTTGTCGTCGAGGAAGAAGCCCTGGAGCAGGATGACCGCGACCTGCGTGACGACGGCGACGGTCAGCGAGATGCCCAGCACCGTGCGCCAGTACGTACGCATCGTGGAGACCGCACCGTCGAGGATCTCGCCGACACCGAGCGGGCGCAGCGGGATGACACCGGGCTTGGCGGCGGGAGGCGGTCCGCCCCAGCCGGTGGGACCCCCTGGTCCGCCTCCGGGGCCGCCCCAGGCTCCGTAGCCGCCGCGCTGCCCCGCCGGGCCGCCGGGGCCGGGCGGGGGTGGCGGGGTCGGGCCGGGGCCCTGGGGGCCGGGAGCGGACCACTGGCCGGGCGGGGGCTGCTCCTTGGACCACTTCGACGGCGGCTCCGGCTCGTTGGTGCCGGCCTGCTGCGGGGGCTGGTCCGTGGGCTGCGGCGCGGTGCCGGAGCCGTCGGGCTCCCGCCCGTCGGAGGGGGCGGATCCGGGCGAGGCCCAGCCCGGAGAGTCGTTCATCGTCGCTCCTTCACGGTGCCCGTCCGCGGGACGCGGCGGCAGGTTGGCAGCCATCGTGCCACGGTGTGCCCGGCAGGGGACCGGCCGCCGTATGGGCTGCACATCTTCAATTGTCCGCCGGGTACGGGGCAGACTGGGCGGATGGCTGATCAGTACGCTCAATCTCGCGAGCACGACAGGCCGATGGAGATACCGGCGATCCGCTGGGAGGAACCGCCTGAAGGGCCCGTAGTGGTCCTTCTCGACCAGACGCGGCTGCCGGCCGAGGAAGTCGAGTTGGTGTGCACGGATGCCTCGACGCTGGTGGAGGCGATCCGCACGCTGGCCGTGCGCGGTGCGCCGGTGCTCGGCATCGCGGGGGCGTACGGTGTCGCGCTCGCCGCCGTGCGCGGCTTCGACGTCGAGGACGCCGCGCGTGCGCTGGCCGGGGCACGGCCGACGGCGGTGAACCTCGCCGTGGGTGTGCGCCGGGCGCAGGCGGCGTATCGGGGGGCGCTCTCGGACGGTGGTGATCAGCGGGCGGCCGGGGAGGCGGCGCTCGCGGCGGCGCGGGCGCTGCACGGGGAGGACGCCCGGGCCAGTGCCCGGATGGCCGTGCACGGGCTGGCGCTGCTGGACGAGCTGCTGCCGGGCGGTGGCCACCGGATCCTGACCCACTGCAACACCGGGGCGCTGGTGTCCGGAGGGGAGGGCACGGCTTTCGCGGTGGCCCTCGCGGCGCATCGGGTGGGGCAGTTGCGGCGGCTGTGGGTGGATGAGACGCGTCCGCTGCTGCAGGGTGCCCGCCTCACGGCTTACGAAGCGGCGCGCAACGGAATGGCGTACACCCTGCTCACGGACAACGCGGCGGGATCGCTGTTCGCGGCGGGTGAGGTGGACGCGGTGCTCGTCGGGGCCGATCGGATCGCCGCCGACGGTTCGGTGGCGAACAAGGTGGGGAGCTACCCGCTCGCGGTGCTGGCCCGCTATCACCATGTGCCGTTCATCGTGGTGGCGCCGGTGACGACGGTGGATCCGGACACCCCGGACGGAGCGTCCATCGAGGTCGAGCAGCGCCCCGGTCATGAGGTGACCGAGCTCACGGCGCCGCAGGTGCCGGTGGTGGGGATGGAAGCGGGGGGCGGGATACCGGTGGCACCCCTGGGGACCCAGGCGTACAACCCGGCATTCGACGTGACGCCGCCCGAGTTGGTGACGGCGATCGTGACCGAGGAGGGCGTTGTCTCGCCCGTGACGGCTGAGGCGCTGGCCGAGCTGTGTGACAGGTCGCGGCAGGTGACCATTCAGCCGATGGGATGATGTCCCGCGCCGGTCGGGGAGAGCCGTTCGACGAGAGCCGGCCGACGAGAGCCGTTCGACGAAGAGGGCCCCTCCATCTCCGGCGGTCGGCCGGGAGGGGGGCCGGTTTTCGTCACCCGAACAACGGATCGGGTTTTGCCGTCGAAAGTGAGCCGGTGGACGGACTCCGGTCCGGTGCCGGTTGCGAGGGGGACGTCCGTCGAAGAGACGCCGCAGGTGGCGCCGGACGGTGACGGCCGCGCCGTGACCCGCTAGGTTGGCGTGCGTCGTCGCCCCTGGGCGTTCGAGCCGGAAGACCGCGCGCTGCCACAGGCCGGCGGGCTGACATGCGCCGCCGACGTCGGCGTCGGCGGACAGGGGCAGACAGTGACGGCCCCATACGACTATCGTCACAGGTCAGTGAGCCTGCTCACCTGCACCTCCTTCACCGTTATGAGAATGGGATGATGTCGTTTATGAAGGGACGAGTCCTTGTCGTCGATGACGACACCGCACTGGCCGAGATGCTCGGCATCGTGTTGCGTGGTGAAGGTTTTGAGCCGTCTTTCGTAGCCGACGGCGACAAGGCGCTGGCCGCTTTCCGTGAGACCAAGCCCGATCTGGTGCTTCTGGACCTGATGCTTCCCGGCCGGGACGGCATCGAGGTGTGCCGCCTGATCAGGGCGGAGTCCGGGGTACCGATCGTGATGCTCACGGCGAAGAGCGACACCGTCGATGTCGTGGTGGGCCTCGAGTCGGGTGCCGACGACTACATCGTGAAGCCGTTCAAGCCGAAGGAACTGGTGGCACGGATCAGGGCGCGGCTGCGCCGTTCCGAGGAGCCGGCGCCGGAGCAGCTGGCCATCGGCGACCTCGTGATCGACGTCGCCGGTCACTCCGTGAAGCGGGACGGGCAGTCGATCGCGCTGACGCCGCTGGAGTTCGACCTCCTGGTGGCGCTGGCGCGCAAGCCCTGGCAGGTGTTCACGCGTGAGGTGCTCCTGGAGCAGGTGTGGGGTTACCGGCACGCGGCGGACACCCGGCTGGTGAACGTCCACGTCCAGCGGCTGCGCTCCAAGGTCGAGAAGGACCCGGAGCGGCCGGAGATCGTGGTGACCGTCCGAGGCGTCGGTTACAAGGCGGGACCGAGCTGACGTGTCCAGGGACAGTGCCGCTTCGGCGCCCGGACAGCCGGGGATCCGCGCGGAGCGGCCTGTCGGCCGGAACATGACGGGCTCCGGCTGGGAGCGGCTCATGGCGGGCGGGCTGCTCCAGGGCGGAGTCAAGGGCAGCCCGATCCTCCGGCTGCTCATGCGCTGGGTGCGCCGTCCGCTGCTGCCGGTGATGCGGCTGTGGCGGCGCAACATCCAGCTCAGGATCGTCGTCACGACGCTCCTGATGTCCCTGGGCGTCGTCCTGCTGCTCGGCTTCGTCGTGATCGGGCAGGTGCGCAACGGTCTGCTGGACGCCAAGGTGAAGGCGTCACAGAGCCAGGCGACCGGCGGTTTCTCGGTGGCCAAGCAGAAGGCGGACGCGACCGCCACGGCCAACGGTGACGCCGGGTCCGGCACGGACGACCGTCTGTCCAAGAACGTCAGCCAGTGGATGACCGACCTCGTGGTGTCCCTCTCCAGCGGTGGCCAGGGCGCCTTCGACGTGGTGACGCTCAGTTCGGGCGCGCCCGGTTCCGGTGGCGCCGGGCTCGGGCCGCGCTCCTCGGGCGACGTCGATCCGACGCTGAGCGTGCCGGAGAACCTGCGGACCCGCGTCGACAGCAGCACGCTGGCGGCCCAGAGCTACACCCGTGTCGTCTACAAGGACGGCACGCAGTCGCAGCCCGCGCTGGTCGTCGGCAAGCAGGTCAACGACCCCAACGGAGACCCGTACCAGCTGTACTACCTCTTCCCGCTGACGCAGGAGGAGAAGTCGCTGAGCCTGGTCAAGGGCACGCTCGCGACGGCCGGGCTGTTCGTCGTGGTGCTGCTGGGGGCCATCGCCTGGCTCGTGGTGCGCCAGGTCGTCACGCCGGTGCGGATGGCGGCGGGTATCGCCGAGCGGCTGTCCGCCGGGCATCTGCAGGAGCGGATGAAGGTCACCGGCGAGGACGACATCGCGCGGCTCGGCGAGGCCTTCAACAAGATGGCGCAGAACCTCCAGCTGAAGATCCAGCAGCTGGAGGACCTGTCGCGGATGCAGCGCCGCTTCGTGTCGGACGTGTCGCACGAGCTGCGTACGCCGCTGACGACCGTCCGGATGGCGGCCGACGTCATCCACGACGCGCGCGTGGACTTCGATCCGATGACCGCCAGGTCGGCCGAACTGCTCGCCGATCAGCTGGACCGGTTCGAGACGCTGCTCGCGGACCTGCTGGAGATCAGCCGGTTCGACGCGGGCGCGGCGGCGCTGGAGGCCGACGCGATCGACCTCAGGGAGGTCGTACGCCGGGTGGTCAGCGGCGCCGAGCCGCTCGCCGAGCGCAAGGGTTCCCCGATACGCATCGTCGGCGACGCGCAGCCCGTGATCGCCGAGGCGGACGCCCGCCGGGTGGAGCGGGTGCTGCGCAATCTCGTCGTCAACGCCGTGGAGCACGGCGACGGCAGGGAGGTCGTGGTCAAGCTGGCCGCGGCGGGCGGAGCGGTCGCCATCGCGGTGCGTGACTACGGCGTGGGGCTCAAGCCCGGCGAGGCGACCCGGGTCTTCAGCCGCTTCTGGCGCGCGGACCCGGCCCGCGCGCGGACCACCGGCGGCACCGGACTCGGGCTGTCGATCGCCCTGGAGGACGCCCGTCTGCACGGCGGATGGCTCCAGGCGTGGGGTGAGCCGGGCGGTGGTTCGCAGTTCCGGCTGACGCTGCCGCGGACCGCGGACGAACCGCTGCGGGGGTCCCCGATACCCCTGGAGCCCAAGGACTCACGGCGTAACCGCGGACTCAGCGAGGCGGGACTGCCGTCCGGCGGTGGCGGCAAGCTCGCCACGGTGCCGGCGCAGTCCACGGGCGGTCACGCGCCGCCGCCGATGCCGCCGCGCACATCCATGGAGTCGCGGATGGCCGGGGTGTCGCCCACGGCGGACCCGACGGCGCTGCCGGGCAACGGCGCGCGCGTGGTGCCGCGGCCGGCCGGGGCCGTTCGGCGGCCGGACACACCCGCGGCGGGTGGGGAGCGGACCGCGGAAGACCGCGGCGAGCACGAGGAGCTCGGACAAGGGGAGACACGTGGGCGCTGACCGGGAGGGGAGCGGCCGGCTGCGTCCCGTACGCGTGGGGGTGTACCTCGGCTGCGGCGCGCTGCTGCTGACCGGGTGCGCGTCGATGCCCGACAGCGGGGATCTGCAGGGCGTCGAGTCCACGCCGCGGCAGGACTCGCAGGTCCGCGTCTTCGCGCTGCCGCCGCGCGAGGACGCCCGGCCCTCCGAGATCGTGCAGGGGTTCCTGGAGGCACTGACCAGTGACGACGCGCAGTACAAGACGGCGCTCAAGTATCTGACGACGGCCGCCCGCAAGAGCTGGGACCCCTTCGGGTCCACGACCGTCCTCACCGACGGGCCCGACGCCAAGTCGGAGCAGTCGGTGAACTCCCAGGACGACGACGGCAGCTACGCGTACGTGCTGACCGGGACGAAGGTCGCCACGGTCAACGACCAGCACGCGTACACGCCGGACTCGGCCGCCTACCGCGCGACGGTGCACCTCACCCGGCAGAAGGACACCAAGCAGTGGCGCATCGACGGGCTGCCGCAGGGCGTGGTGATGGGCAACTCCGACTTCCAACGCAACTACGTGTCCGTCAACAAGTACTACTTCGCCTCGAACGCGCCCTCCGGGCCGGGCGGACAGCCGGGGACCGTCGCCGATCCGGTCTACGTGCGGGAGAAGGTGGACCCGATGACCGAGATGGTCCGGGCGCTGCTGAAGGGGCCCACCCGCTGGCTCGATCCGGTGGTGACGTCGAGCTTCCCGTCCGGCACGGACCTGAAGGCGGGCGTCACCTCGCTGTCGCCCGACGACCGCAACAAGGTGACGGTCCCGCTGAACCACAGGGCCGACCACGTCGGTGAGGCCCAGTGCGACAAGATGGCGGCCCAGCTCCTGCTCACCTTCCGGGACCTGACGCCCACGGGCGTCGACGAGGTGGAGCTCCAGCGGTCGAACGGTTCGCAGCTGTGCGATCTCGGCGAGGACCGCGCCGAGATCGTCGCCTCGCGCGGTACACCCGAACACCCCGGCTACGAGTACTTCATCGACGGGAAGCAGCGGCTCGTACGGCTGTCCAGCCGCAACGGCGACAAGGAGCCCGACCCGGTGCCCGGCGCGCTGGGCGAGGGCGGCAGGAAACTGCGGGCCGCCGCGGTGTCGCGGGACGAGAACAGCGCGGCCGGCGTGTCGGCCGACGGGAGTTCGCTGTACGTCGGCTCGCTGGTGTCGGGCGCCTCGCTCGGGGACGCGGTGCTGCGAAGCCAGGGCAAGACGGCCCAGGACCGGCTGACGACGCCCAGTTGGGACGGGCGGGGCGACCTGTGGGTGGCCGACCGCGATCCCGCGAACCCCCGGTTGCTGCTGCTGGAGAAGGGCGCGGGCCAGCCGTTGCAGGTGTCGACGCCGGCACTCGACGGGCGTGTCCAGGCGGTGCGGGTGGCGGCCGACGGGGTACGGATCGCGCTGATCGTCGAGAAGAACGGCAAGAGTTCCCTGCAGATCGGACGTATCGACCGGGACGTCAAGGCCGGGGAGCGGCCCAGCGTCTCGGTCAGTGAACTGCACTCGGTCGCACCGCAGCTGGAGGAGGTCACGGCCATGTCGTGGGCCGGGGACAGCCGGCTCGTGGTCGTCGGGCGGGAGTCCGAGGGGGTGCTGCAGATGCGGTACGTCCAGGTCGACGGCTCCACACCGGTGGGCGCGGCGCCCTCCGCGCTGACGGGGGTGAAGGAGATCGCCGCGTCCGAGGACGAGAGGCTGCCGCTGGTGGCGCACTCGGAGGAGGACGGGATCGTGCGGCTGTCGTCCGGCGAGCAGTGGCAGAAGGTCGTCAAGAACGGCACGGCGCCGGTGTACCCCGGGTAGGCAGGTCCGGTTCTCTGCCGCCTGCGTGTCGAAGGCGGAGGCCGAGACGGGGTCGGCGGGTCGTCCTGGGGTTCCGGGGCGGCCCCGTCCGCGTTCCTGGGGGCGTCCGGGGTGTTCGGGGTCTCGGGGCAGCTCGGCGCAGCTCGGGGGTCCGCGGGGTGTCTCGGGGGCTTGGGTGATTCATGCGGTTTCCCGCGGCTTCGTGCGCTTCCGCGGGGCTCCGCGGGCCGGTCCGGCGGGCGTCCCTTTCGAGAGTCGGTCCCACGGGTGACGGGCGTCCCGTTGTCCACCCGGTTGTCCACAGGCGGTTGTCCACAGGGGTGGCCGGTCGGTCGCGGTGTTGGCACAGTGGTGGACATGCGGGCGTGGTGGCAGGACCTCACCGACCTGGTGCTGCCGGCCGAGTGCGGAGGCTGCGGGAGACCTCGCACGGTGCTCTGCCCCGAGTGCCGTGCCGCCCTGAGCGGGGCCTCACCGCGCCGGGCGCGTCCGGATCCGGCGCCGCCCGGTCTACCGGTCGTGCACGCGGCGGCGCCGTACGAGGACGAGGTGCGCGCGGCACTGCTCGCGCACAAGGAACGGGGGGTGCTGACACTGGCGACACCACTGGGAACGGCCCTGGCGGGGGCTGTGAGGGCGGCTTTGGGGTACCGGCTGCTCCTGGGCCCGCACAGACCTCCGGCGGCCTCGGACGGGCCTGTGGGCGAGGGGAGCGGGTGGCTGGGCCCCCGCGGTGGGCCGGGGTCCGTGGTGCTGGTTCCGGTGCCGTCCGCGCGGCGGGCGGTGCGGGCGCGCGGCCACGATCCGGCGCGCCGGATCGCTCTCGCGGCCGCCGGTGAACTGAGGCGCGCGGGAGCGCCGGTCCGGGTGCTGACCGTGCTCCGGCAGCGACGCGTCGTGGCCGACCAGGCGGGACTCAACTCCCGGCAGCGGCTGCGCAATCTCGCGGGCGCGCTGGAGGTCGTCCCGGAAGGCGTGCGCCTGCTGGCGGGCGCCGGGAGGGTGGTGCTGGTGGACGACCTGATGACGACGGGGGCCTCCCTGGCGGAGGCGGCGCGCGCCGTACGGGTGGCCGTGGCGGGCGCCGATGCATACGGGAGGGGAGCCGGGGAAGCAACGGGGAAACGGATGCGGAGACGAGTGGGGAAAAGGATGACCGAGGCAACGACAGACCGCGAGGACCGGAAACCGGAAGCCCGGGGAATGACGGACACCGGCGGAGTCGGCGCCATGATCTGTGCGGCTGTGGTCGCAGCCTCGCCGGATGGTTTCGAAATCAACCGGAACTGACTGAGAACTTCCATCGTTGCTGGTAATGACCAGGTCAATTCACCTGAACGGAGGTACGCCGCAGTAGAGGGTGACGACATCCGTCCGGGCGAGATATGTTCGGTTGTGAGGCAGTGGCGCCGGCCACACCTCGTAAATCCGAATGCCGTGCTGCGGGTTTCTGAATCACCCGCCCGCCATGGGGTGTAGATCTTGCCCATGGGGGAGGAGGAGGTGGAAAGTCACCGAGTCCGAGGTTCCGGGGCTCACCGGAATCTGGTGCAAAAGGGAGATGCTCCGCCTGTGGAGCGGGGCTATCCGGGAACGGAGTTCTGCGTGGACATCGTCGTCAAGGGCCGCAAGACCGAGGTGCCCGAGCGGTTCCGCAAGCACGTGGCCGAGAAGCTGAAGCTGGAGAAGATCCAGAAGCTCGATGGCAAGGTGATCAGCCTCGACGTCGAGGTGTCCAAGGAGCCCAACCCCCGGCAGGCCGACCGTTGTGACCGAGTGGAGATCACGCTCCGCTCCCGCGGTCCGGTGATCCGGGCGGAGGCAGCGGCGAGCGACCCGTATGCAGCACTCGACCTGGCGGCGGACAAGCTCGAAGCCCGACTGCGCAAGCAGCACGACAAGCGCTACACCCGCCGTGGCAACGGCCGGCTCTCGGCGGCCGAGGTCGCCGACCACGTGCCGGGTGCCGCGACACTGAACGGGAACGGGAGCGTTGTCCACGAGGACGAGCCCGACAGTGTGCCGACCAAGAAGATCGGCTCCCTGGAGGTCATGGGCGAAGGGCCCCTCGTGGTCCGGGAGAAGACCCACGTGGCCGCCCCGATGACGCTCGACCAGGCGCTCTACGAGATGGAGCTGGTCGGGCACGACTTCTATCTGTTCGTCGACTCCGAGACCAAGGAGCCGAGCGTCGTCTATCGGCGGCACGCGTACGACTACGGCGTCATCCACCTCAGTACGGACCCGATGGTCACCCAGGCCGGATCGGACGCGCCGGGCGGTGCGCTCGGCGGCTGAGACCCGCCCCGATGACGACTGAGCCGGTGCCCCTGGTGCGCGCGTGCGCCCCCAGGGGCACCGGTGTGCGACCACTTCGCGACCCGCTCTGTCACCCCGCTGTCGCCCGGGCATGAAATCATGGCGGCACCGGCCCCAACCGGGGGGCCGTTGCCTTGGGTTGGCGATGGCACAGGAACACGGGCCACGGCCTTCAGGGGGAGGAACGATGGCGGACAGCTTCGGACCGATGCGTGTCGAGGACGCCGACGGCGGGACCGCCGGCATGAGCCCGGACGCGGGCGCCTCGCGCAAGGAGCCCATCCGCGTCCTCGTCGTGGACGACCACGCCCTCTTCCGCCGCGGTCTGGAGATCGTGCTCGCGGCCGAGGAGGACATCCAGGTCGTCGGCGAGGCGGGTGACGGGGCGGAGGCGGTCGACAAGGCGGCCGACCTGCTCCCGGACATCGTGCTGATGGACGTACGCATGCCGAAACGGGGCGGCATCGAGGCATGCACCTCCATCAAGGAGGTGGCCCCCAGTGCGAAGATCATCATGCTGACGATCAGCGACGAGGAGGCCGACCTCTACGACGCGATCAAGGCCGGCGCGACCGGATATCTCCTCAAGGAGATCTCCACGGACGAGGTGGCCACGGCCATTCGCGCGGTCGCGGACGGGCAGTCGCAGATCAGCCCTTCGATGGCGTCGAAACTGCTCACCGAGTTCAAGTCGATGATCCAGCGCACCGACGAGCGCAGGCTGGTGCCCGCGCCGCGGCTCACCGAACGCGAACTGGAAGTCCTCAAGCTCGTCGCGACCGGGATGAACAACCGCGATATCGCCAAGCAGTTGTTCATCTCCGAGAACACGGTGAAGAACCACGTGCGCAACATCCTGGAGAAGCTCCAGCTGCACTCCAGGATGGAAGCGGTGGTGTACGCGATGCGGGAGAAGATCCTCGAGATCCGGTAGGCCACCGCGCCCGACCCCACCGGACTCCCGCCGCGCCGCGGAGGGCGGTGCGGCGCGGGGATCGGCGTGAGGTGGGCGGTCCGGCGCCGGCACCGACCGGTGCGTGCCCCAGGCGCGGGCCGGTCGATCGGCCGGTCGCCACGACGCGGTCCCGTCGGCCGGTTCGGTCCGTCACCGCGACATGGTCCCGCCGGCCGGTCACCATGACGCGGGCCGCCGGGGCTGTCGCCGCGCGGTCGGGCGGTCCGGGTGGCGTCACCCGAGGGCGCGCGCCAGCTCCCTCGTCAGCGGGTCGCGCAGCTCGGGCGCGTCCACCCGCTCCACGCGTACGTTCGTGCAGTCCACCCAGCTCGCCGCCTCCACCAGGGCCTGGGCCACCGCGGGGACCGCCTTGGCGCCGTCCAGGGTGACCTGCTTGGCGACCAGGGTGCGGCCCTCCCGGGCGGGATCCACCCGGCCGACCAGCCGGCCACCGGCGAGGACCGGCATCGCGAAATAGCCATGGATCCGCTTCGGCTTGGGCGTGTAGGCCTCCAGCCGGTGGGTGAAGCCGAAGACGCGCTCCGTCCGGGCCCGCTCCCAGATCAGCGAGTCGAACGGGGACAGCAGCGTCGTACGGTGACGGCCGCGCGGCGCCGTCTCCAGGGCCGCGGGATCGGCCCACGCCGGCTTGCCCCAGCCCTCCACCGCCACCGGGACCAGCCCCGAGTCCGCGATCACCGCGTCGACCTGCTCGCCCCTGAGGCGGTGGTAGTCGGCGATGTCCGCACGGGTGCCGACGCCCAGGGACTGGCCCGCCAGGCGGACCAGGCGGCGCAGGCACTCCGTGTCGTCCAGCTGGTCGTGGAGCAGGGCTTCGGGGACGGCGCGCTCCGCGAGGTCGTACACCCGCTTCCAGCCGCGGCGCTCGGTGCACACCACCTCGCCGTACATCAGCGCGCGCTCGACGGCGACCTTCGTGCCCGACCAGTCCCACCACTCGCTGGTCCTCTTCGCACCGCCCAAGTCCGTGGCCGTGAGGGGGCCTTCGGTGCGGAGCTGCTTGATGACCTGCTCGTAGGTGCCGTCCGGCAGTGCGTGGTTCCAGTGCGGGCGGGCGCGGTAGGCGCGGCGGCGGAAGGCGAAGTGGGGCCACTCCTCGATGGGGAGGATGCAGGCCGCGTGGGACCAGTACTCGAAGGCGTGAGCGGCGCCGTCGGCCCCCGGCGTCCAGTAGGCCTCGTCCACCGTCCCGCGGCCCACCGCGCCCAGCCGGGCGTACGGGACGAGTTCGTGCGAGCGGGCGAGGACCGAGATCGTGTCGAGCTGGACCGCGCCCAGGTGCCGAAGGACTCCGCGGACACCGGACCTGCGGTCCGGCGCGCCGAGGAAGCCCTGGGCGCGCAGCGCGATGCGGCGGGCCTCGTCGGCGGAGAGGTCGGTGGCGGGACGCGGGAGACTCGTCATGCCCGCACGATAGGCGGTGCCACTGACAGTGGGGCCGGAGCCCGGGGTCCGGGGGCCGCGGAGCCCTCCGCAGACGGCCTGGGCGGTGGGTGGAACGGGCGGACGGGCGGACGGCTGGACGGGCTGTGGACGGTGGGCCCGACCGGTGGATGGACGGGCCGGTGCGGCACGGGGTGTGCCCGATTCCGGTGCCGCGCCGACCGTGCCGGGTTCAGGGGTTCGACGCGCCGGAGGGGGCCGGGAGGTACGGCGCCGTCGAGGGCAGGCCCAGGTCCGAGGGGAGCAGGGAGCCGACCCAGCAGTCGCGGCGTACGCCCTTGTTGTTGATGGCGGAGCGCAGGGTGCCCTCCACGGTGAAGCCGGCTCGTTCGGCCACCGCGCGGGAGGCCCGGTTGCCGACCTCGGCGCGCCATTCGACACGGTCGACGGCGAGGCTGGTGAACGCCCAGCGGGAGGCGGCGACGGTGGCCTCGGTGAGGTAGCCGTTGCCGCGGTGCTCCTTCGTGGCCCAGAAGCCGACCTCGCCGACACCCAGGGAACGCATGGTGATGCCGAGCATGCCCGCCAGTTCCCCGGAGGGAAGGAAGACGCCGAAGGTGAACATGGAGCCGTCCGCCCAGCCGTCGGGCACCATCTGGTCCGTGAAACCCGCCGCGTGCTCGTGGAGATAGGGCGACGGGATCGTGGTCCAGCGCTGGATGTCGGGATCCTGGACGGCGTCGAACACGGCGTCGGTGTCGCACGAGCCCACGGTGCGCAGGAGCAGACGGTCGGTGGTGAGCGTGACGGGGTCCATCGGCCGATTCTGCTCGGGCTGCCGCGAGGGCGCCATTCCTTTGCCGTGGGTGATGCTTCGGCTACTTTTCGCAGCGTGGACGCGGCACCTTACGCAACCCCTGTCCGTTGTCCTAGTGGCTGTCGTGGGCAGACCTCCCGGCGCGGTGGGGTCCTCGCTTACGATGGCCGTTGCTAAAGCTGCTCTTGACACCGCCATTCAAACCGACCGTCCCAGGCCCGACCGGCAAGGAGACAAACCCCCGTGTCCGTCCTCTCGAAGATCATGCGTGCAGGCGAAGGCAAGATCCTGCGCAAGCTGCACCGCATCGCGGACCAGGTCAACTCCATCGAAGAGGACTTCGTCGACCTCTCCGACGCCGAGCTGAGGGCCCTCACCGATGAGTACAAGCAGCGGTACGCCGACGGCGAGAGCCTCGACGACCTGCTGCCCGAGGCGTTCGCCACGGTCCGCGAGGCCGCCAAGCGCGTCCTCGGCCAACGTCACTACGACGTGCAGATGATGGGTGGCGCGGCGCTCCACCTCGGCTACGTCGCGGAGATGAAGACCGGTGAGGGCAAGACCCTGGTCGGCACGCTGCCCGCCTATCTGAACGCCCTCTCCGGAGACGGCGTCCACCTCATCACGGTCAACGACTACCTGGCCGAGCGCGACTCCGAAATGATGGGTCGCGTCCACAAGTTCCTGGGCCTGAACGTCGGCTGCATCCTGGCCAACATGACGCCGGCCCAGCGCCGCGAGCAGTACGCGTGCGACATCACCTACGGCACGAACAACGAGTTCGGCTTCGACTACCTGCGCGACAACATGGCGTGGGCCCAGGACGAACTCGTCCAGCGCGGCCACAACTTCGCGATCGTCGACGAGGTCGACTCCATCCTCGTCGACGAGGCCCGTACGCCGCTGATCATCTCCGGCCCGGCCGACCAGGCCACCAAGTGGTACGGCGACTTCGCCAAGCTGGTCACCCGCCTGAAGAAGGGCGAGGCAGGCAACCCGCTCAAGGGCATCGAGGAGACCGGCGACTACGAGGTCGACGAGAAGAAGCGCACCGTCGCCATCCACGAGCCCGGCGTGGCCAAGGTCGAGGACTGGCTGGGTATCGACAACCTGTACGAGTCGGTGAACACCCCGCTCGTCGGTTACCTGAACAACGCCATCAAGGCCAAGGAACTCTTCAAGAAGGACAAGGACTACGTCGTCATCGACGGCGAGGTCATGATCGTCGACGAGCACACCGGCCGTATCCTCGCCGGCCGCCGCTACAACGAGGGCATGCACCAGGCGATCGAGGCGAAGGAAGGGGTGGACATCAAGGACGAGAACCAGACCCTCGCCACGATCACCCTGCAGAACTTCTTCCGCCTCTACGGCAAGCTCTCCGGCATGACCGGTACGGCGATGACCGAGGCCGCCGAGTTCCACCAGATCTACAAGCTCGGCGTCGTCCCGATCCCGACCAACAAGCCCATGGTCCGCAAGGACCAGTCGGACCTGATCTACCGCACCGAGGTGGCCAAGTTCGACGCGGTGGTCGACGACATCGCGGAGAAGCACGAGAAGGGGCAGCCGATCCTCGTCGGTACGACGTCGGTCGAGAAGTCCGAGTACCTCTCGCAGCAGCTCTCCAAGCGCGGCATCCAGCACGAGGTGCTGAACGCCAAGCAGCACGACCGTGAGGCCACGATCGTCGCCCAGGCGGGCCGCCGGGGCGCCGTGACCGTCGCCACGAACATGGCCGGCCGAGGCACCGACATCAAGCTCGGTGGCAACCCCGAGGACCTCGCCGAGGCCGAGCTGCGTCAGCGCGGCCTCGACCCCGAGGAGCACATCGAGGAGTGGGCCGCGGCCCTGCCCGCCGCGCTGGAGAAGGCCGAGCAGGCCGTCAAGGCGGAGAACGAGCAGGTCAAGGACCTCGGCGGGCTCTATGTGCTGGGCACCGAGCGCCACGAGTCCCGGCGTATCGACAACCAGCTGCGCGGTCGTTCCGGCCGTCAGGGAGACCCGGGCGAGTCCCGCTTCTACCTCTCCCTCGGTGACGACCTGATGCGCCTGTTCAAGGCCCAGATGGTCGAGCGCGTGATGTCGATGGCGAACGTGCCGGACGACGTGCCGATCGAGAACAAGATGGTCACGCGCGCGATCGCGTCCGCCCAGTCGCAGGTCGAGCAGCAGAACTTCGAGACCCGCAAGAACGTCCTGAAGTACGACGAGGTGCTCAACCGTCAGCGCGAGGTCATCTACGGCGAGCGCCGCCGCGTCCTGGAGGGCGAGGACCTGCAGGAGCAGATCCAGCACTTCATGGACGACACGATCGACGCGTACATCGCGGCCGAGACCGCCGAGGGCTTCGCCGAGGAGTGGGACCTCGACCGTCTGTGGGGCGCCTTCAAGCAGCTCTACCCGGTGAAGGCCACCGTCGACGAGCTGGAGGAGGCGGCCGGTGACCGCGCCGGTCTGACCGCCGAGTTCATCTCCGAGTCCGTCAAGGACGACATCCACGAGCAGTACGCGGCACGCGAGGAGCAGCTCGGCTCCGAGATCATGCGCGAGCTGGAGCGTCGGGTCGTGCTCTCGGTGCTGGACCGCAAGTGGCGTGAGCACCTCTACGAGATGGACTACCTCCAGGAGGGCATCGGTCTGCGCGCCATGGCGCAGAAGGACCCCCTGGTCGAGTACCAGCGCGAGGGCTTCGACATGTTCGGCGCCATGATGGACGGCATCAAGGAGGAGTCCGTCGGCTACCTGTTCAACCTGGAGGTCCAGGTCGAGCAGCAGGTCGAGGAGGTTCCGGTGGAGGACGCCGCGCCGTCGCTGCAGAAGGAGGACGTCGTCGCCGCGGGCGCGCGTCCCGAGATCCGCGCCAAGGGGCTCGACGCCCCGCAGCGTCCCGACCGTCTGCACTTCTCCGCGCCCACCGTGGACGGTGAGGGCGGCGTGGTCGAGGGTGACTTCGCCAACGACGACGAGCCCGTGCGCTCCGAGGCGGACGGCCTCACGCGCGCGGAGCGCCGCAAGCAGCAGAAGAGCGGCAGCCGCCGCCGCAAGAAGTGACGGCCGCGCCCGGCAGGGCCGGGCGGGCCGACCGGCCCGCCGGGGCCGGTCCGTGACGCGCTGATCGGCCGAAGGGCCGGGCACCCCGGGTGCCCGGCCCTTCGCGTTGTCCGGCCCGTTGCGTTGTTCAGCCGTCGTCGGCTGCGCGGGGCATGCGGGGTCCGCCCAGTTCCACCGCCGTGCACCGCCAGCGGAGGTCGGGTCCCTGCTCCAGGCGGAAGGCCATGGCGCGGATGCGGTCGCCCGCGCCGATGCGGGCGAAGGCCTCGATCGCGCCGGGCCGGGGGACGTAGTAGCCGATGTCGCGGACGACCGGCCTGGTGCCCCGGGTGCGCAGCCGGCCGCGTTCGGCGAGCCAGGCGAGCTCGTCGTAGGCGCGGCCCGCGGTGTGGCGCAGCATGCAGTGGACGGGGCGCTGACCGCTCAGCACGGCGAGAAGGAGGTCGGCGAAGAGGTCGGTGGGCCGGGGCTGCGGAGCGGGGCCCTGCCGGGTTCCGCCGGAGCGGGGGACCGCGAGCGGGGTCGCGGGCGGGACGGACGGCGGCGGGCTGCCCGCGGGGGCCGTGCGGGGAGCGTCGCCGCCCGGGGCGCGGGGAGGTGTGGTGCCCGGGCGGCGCGAGTCCTGGCGGCCGGGCGGGCGGGTGCCCGGGCGGCGCTGCGTCCTGGTCATCACCTTGTTCATGCGTGGTCCCCGCTCGCTGCGGCCCGGTCGGTACCGGGCGGTAACTTCGTGTTGGGGATCTTGTACGAGGCGGGGGCGGGGGCTTGCAAGGATGTCCGGCCCGCGTGGCGGGCGCCGTGGGATTCACTTATCAGGGTGACCCGTGGGTGCGGGAGCCTTGGGGTGACAGGGGTGTACCGGGTGAATCCCGGGCCTGGAGTGGACGCCGTGGGCGATGGGGTCCGGGACCCGAAAGAGGACGCCCACACGTATCCTGAAGGCCCTCCCGGGAGGCGCGGGACAGCCCTTGCGGGGGTCCCCGACCACCAGGAGCCCCGACTACGAAAGCAGCGGAACCATGCGCGTCTACGTCCCTCTGACCCTCTCCGGTCTCGCCGAGGCGCACAAGGCGGGGGAACTGGGACCGGGACCGATCGTGGCGTACGCCGTCACGCCCGCCCTGCGCGAGTGGTACCTCTCCGACGACATCGAGGAGCTCGAGTACGCGGCGCTGAACCGGGCCGCGCTCGCCTCGCTCCGGATGCTCGCGGGGGAGCGGGACACCGCGCGGCGCCGGGTGGTCGTCGCGGTCGACGTCCCCGACCGCGCGGCGGTCGCCGATCCCGACCGGGGGCTCGATCCGGTGGCGCTCGGCGAGGTGCGGGTGTCCGGGGCGGTGCCGCTTGCCAAGGCCGCCGCGGTGCATGTCGACGCCGACGACGCCGAGGAGGACGTATCGGCCGCCGTGCGGGCGCTCGGGGCCGCCGATCACGGGGACGACGACGCGCAGTTCGTCGTGGACGGGGCCGAGGACCACGAGCTGTTGTGGTTCGCGACGCAGGAGATCCCGAACCTGGTGGGGCTCGGCGACTGAGGCGCCGCCCCTCCCGTCTCCGGCGCCCCTCCCGAGGCCGCCCCGAGTCCGGACACGCCTCGCTTGCCCGTCCCGTCCCGTCCGGTGCGGTGCGGTGCGGTACGGCGATGTCGGTGGGGCCGGGTACGTTCTTGGTATGGGGAAGCACGGAGCAGCAGCGCACATCGTGTGGGACTGGAACGGGACCCTGTTCCACGACAACGCCGCGATCATCGGCGCGACGAACGCGGCGTTCGCCGAACTGGGGTTGGAACCGATCACGCTGGAGCGGTACCGGGCGTTGTACTGCGTCCCGGTGCCCAAGTTCTACGAGCGGCTGATGGGGCGGCTGCCGACGGACGCCGAGTGGGAGGTCATGGACGAGACCTTCCACCGGTACTACGCGCAGCACCGCACGGCCTGCGAGCTGACCGAGGGAGCGGTGACGCTGCTCGCCGGATGGCGGTCGGCGGGACACAGCCAGTCTCTGTTGAGTATGTACGTCCACGACGAGCTGGTGCCGCTGGTCAGAGGATTCGGGATCGAGCCGCACTTCGTACGGGTGGAGGGGCGGACGGGGCCGTCCGGGGGCAGCAAGGCCGAGCACATGGTGCGGCACATCGGCGCGCTCGCCGGGGTGGATCCACGGCGCACGGTCGTGATCGGGGACGCCGCCGACGACGCGGTCGCCGCCCTGCACGTGGGGGCACGGGCGGTGCTCTACACCGGCGGGTCGCACGGCCGCACCAGCCTCGAAGTGGTGGGCGTGCCCGTGGTGGACAGCCTGGCAGAGGCGGTCGAGGAGGCCGAGCGACTGGCCCGGCTGCCGGCCTGACCCCACCGTATGCGGTTGCGGCCCCGCCGGCCCGGTACGGCGCCCCGGACCTCCTCGTCACAGCGGGACGAGGAGGCGCCCCGTCCCGCCGGCGTCGCGGCGTTCCCGCCGTCACCTCACCGCCGTCAGCTCACCGGTGCCTTCGCCCGCAGCACCGTGAGGAACTCACGCATCCAGCCCGAGTGGTCCGGCCAGGCGCGCGCCGAGACGAGCGTGCCGTCCACCACCGTCTCCGCGTCCGTGAAGGTCGCGCCGGCCGTCTGCATGTCCGGCTCCAGCGCCGGGTACGCCGTGACGCGGCGCCCGCGCAGGGCGTCGACCGATGCCGTCAGGAGCGGCCCGTGGCAGATCTGGGCCACGGGCTTGTCGGCCTCGAAGAAGGACCTGAGGATCTTGCGGAGTTCGGGGTCGCCCCGCAGATACTCGGGGGCGCGGCCGCCCGGGATCACCAGGGCGGCGTACTGGCCGGGATCGACCTCGCTGAAGGCGAGGTCGGCGGGCCAGGTGTAGCCGGGCTTCTCGGTGTACGTGTCGAAGCCGGGTTCGAAGTCGTGGATCACGAATCGGAGCTTCTTGCGGCTCGGGGCCGCGATGTGGACCTCGTAGCCCTCCTCGCGCAGGCGCTGGTAGGGATACAGGACCTCCAGTGACTCCGCCGCGTCACCGGTGACGATCAGGATCTTCGCTGCCATGTCGCTCCGCTCTGTCAGCCGTGGGTGCGTCCTCGTCAGCCGTCCTGGGCAACGTGCTCCCGCGGGAGGGACTTGCCAAGGGGGCGCGCGGCAACCCGGCCGGAGCGGCCGTTCGCGGGCACCGCGGGCGGTGTGCCGGCCGCGGACCGGTCGCGCGGTTTCCCTCCGCCCGCAGGGGCCGCGCAGGCCGCGTCCACCCTCACGAGGGCTCGCGCGAGCAGCCCCCATGGCCCGCACTGCACGGTACCGCCCCTTTCGTCCCTGTGCAGAGTGTCAAAGTTCCACCCCCGGTTTTGTACACATACGGCTCATGACGAGTCCGGGGTGAGGAGCGATAGCCTGGGTGACGTGATCAGCGCGATATCTCGCGGGGGCGCCGTCGCCCCTGCCCCGCGCCCGGAGACCACGGACGACATCCGTGACCGGGCGTCAGTCGCTGACCTTCGTGGGCGGGACGGAGCGGCAAGCGCACTCCGTATGCCGATGACACCCCGTGGACGGACGTCGCCGAGAGCAGCGTCACAGTCTCCGGGGGTGCCGAACATGGCCGATATCCCCCCGCTCATCTCTCCATGCGGCATAGCGTCGGACCAGACCGGACACCCCGCGTCACGGCGTCACGTCGGAGAAGAGACCGTACTTCCTTCTACGTCACGCAATGGCGCGCGACAGGAGCCAGAGGACAATGCAGACCAAGCTGGACGAAGCAAAGGCCGAGCTGCTCGAACGGGCCGCCCGGGTAGCTGAGAACAGTCCGGTCGGGGGGCACCTACCGACCGAGAAGACGGGCGCGGGCACCCCGGACCGGGAGACCGTGCTCGCGTTCCTCCAGCGCTACTACCTGCACACCGCCCCGGAGGACATGACCGACCGCGACCCGGTCGACGTCTTCGGAGCCGCCTTCTCGCACTACCGACTGGCCGAGAACCGCCCCCAGGGCACGGCCAGCGTCCGCGTGCACACGCCCACCGTCGAGGAGAACGGCTGGACCTCCAGCCACTCCGTCGTCGAGGTCGTGACCGACGACATGCCCTTCCTCGTCGACTCGGTCACCAACGAGCTGTCCCGGCAGGGGCGCGGCATCCACCTCGTCATCCACCCGCAGTTCGCCGTACGGCGTGACCTGACCGGTGAGCTCATCGAGGTGCTGCCCGGCCGGCCCGTCGCCGACGAGCTGTCGCACGACGCGTACGTCGAGTCCTGGATCCACGTCGAGATCGACCGCGAGACCGACCGGGCCGACCTGAAGCAGATCACCGCCGATCTGCTGCGTGTCCTGTCCGATGTCCGTGAGGCCGTCGAGGACTGGGAGAAGATGCGCGACGCCTCGCTGCGCATCGCCGAGGAGCTGCCGGCCGAGCCGACCGCCGGAGACCTGCGCGACCGGGAGGTCGAGGAGGCCCGTGAGCTGCTGCGCTGGCTCTCGGACGACCACTTCACCTTCCTCGGGTACCGCGAGTACGAGCTGCGCGACGACGACGTGCTGGCGGCCGTGCCCGGGACCGGCCTCGGCATCCTGCGCTCCGACCCGCAGCACGGCGGCGACGACAGCCACCCCGTCAGCCCCTCCTTCGAGCGGCTGCCCGCCGACGCCCGCGCGAAGGCCCGCGAGCACAAGCTCCTGGTGCTCACCAAGGCCAACAGCCGTGCCACCGTGCACCGGCCGTCCTACCTCGACTACATCGGTGTGAAGAAGTTCGACGCCGAGGGCAACGTCGTCGGCGAGCGGCGCTTCCTCGGCCTGTTCTCCTCGGCCGCCTACACCGAGTCCGTACGGCGCGTTCCCGTGGTCCGCCGCAAGGTCGAGGAGGTCCTCAGGGGCGCGGGCTTCTCGCCCAACAGCCACGACGGCCGCGACCTGCTGCAGATCCTGGAGACGTACCCCCGCGACGAGCTCTTCCAGACGCCCCCCGACGAGCTGCGCTCCATCGTCACCTCCGTGCTCTACCTCCAGGAGCGGCGGCGGCTGCGGCTCTACCTGCGCCAGGACGAGTACGGGCGCTACTACTCGGCGCTCGTCTACCTGCCGCGCGACCGGTACACCACCGGCGTACGCCTTCGGATCATCGACATCCTGAAGGAGGAACTCGGCGGCAGCAGCGTCGACTTCACGGCCTGGAACACCGAGTCGATCCTCTCCCGGCTGCACTTCGTGGTCCGGGTCCCGCAGGGCACCGAGCTGGCACAGCTCAGCGACGCGGACAGGGACAGGCTCGAGGTGCGGCTCGTCGAGGCCGCCCGTTCCTGGGCCGACGGCTTCACCGAGGCGCTGAACGCCGAGTGCGGCGAGGAGCGCGCGGCCGAACTGCTGCGCCGCTACGGCGGTGCGTTCCCCGAGGGCTACAAGGCCGACCACACGCCGCGGGCCGCCGTCGCCGACCTGGTCCACCTGGAGAAGCTCACCGGCGACGACACCAAGGACTTCGCGCTCAGCCTGTACGAGCCGGTGGGCGCCGGTCCCGGCGAGCGCCGCTTCAAGATCTACCGCACCGGCGAGCAGGTCTCGCTCTCCGCGGTCCTGCCGGCCCTCAACCGCCTCGGCGTCGAGGTCACCGACGAGCGCCCCTACGAGCTGCGCTGCTCGGACCGTACGACGGCGTGGATCTACGACTTCGGACTGCGTCTGCCCAAGTTCCTCAACGGCAACGGCGACTACCTCGGCGACGACGGCCGCGAGCGCTTCCAGGAGGCCTTCGCCGCCACCTGGATCGGCGAGGCCGAGAACGACGGGTTCAACGCGCTCGTGCTGAGCGCCGGGCTGACCTGGCGGCAGGCGACGGTGCTGCGCGCGTACGCCAAGTACCTGCGTCAGGCCGGTTCCACCTTCAGCCAGGACTACATGGAGGACACCCTCCGCAACAACGTCCACACCACCCGGCTGCTCGTCTCGCTCTTCGAGGCGCGGATGTCGCCGGAGCGCCAGCACGCCGGCGTCGAGCTGACGGACGCCCTGCTGGAGGAGCTGGACGCCGCCCTGGACCAGGTCGCCTCGCTCGACGAGGACCGGATCCTGCGTTCCTTCCTCACGGTCATCAAGGCGACGCTGCGCACCAACTTCTTCCAGAAGGCGGTGGGCGAGCGGCCGCACGAGTACGTCTCCATGAAGTTCGACCCGCAGGCCATCCCGGACCTGCCGGCGCCGCGCCCCGCGTACGAGATCTGGGTGTACTCGCCGAAGGTGGAGGGTGTGCACCTGCGGTTCGGCAAGGTCGCGCGCGGCGGCCTGCGCTGGTCCGACCGCAAGGAGGACTTCCGGACGGAGATCCTCGGTCTCGTCAAGGCGCAGATGGTGAAGAACACCGTCATCGTGCCGGTCGGCGCCAAGGGCGGGTTCGTCGCCAAGCAGCTGCCCGACCCGTCCGTGGACCGCGACGCGTGGCTCGCGGAGGGCATCCGCAGCTACCGCACCTTCATCTCCGCGCTGCTCGACATCACCGACAACATGGTCGCCGGTGAGATCGTGCCGCCGGCGGACGTCGTCCGGCACGACGGGGACGACACCTACCTGGTGGTCGCCGCCGACAAGGGCACCGCCACCTTCTCGGACATCGCCAACGAGGTCGCCGAGAGCTACGACTTCTGGCTCGGGGACGCCTTCGCCTCCGGCGGCTCGGCGGGCTACGACCACAAGAAGATGGGCATCACCGCCCGCGGCGCCTGGGAGTCCGTCGAACGGCACTTCCGGGAGCTGGGGGTGAACACCCAGACCGAGGACTTCACCGTCGTCGGTGTCGGCGACATGTCCGGTGACGTGTTCGGCAACGGCATGCTGCTCAGCGAGCACATCAGGCTGGTCGCCGCCTTCGACCACCGGCACATCTTCCTCGACCCGACCCCGGTCGCGGAGAGCTCGTACGCCGAGCGCCGCCGCCTCTTCGAGCTGCCCCGCTCCTCGTGGGCCGACTACGACACCGAGCTGATCTCCGCCGGCGGCGGGGTGTTCCCGCGGACCGCCAAGGCGATCCCGGTCAACGCCCATGTCCGCGAGGCCCTCGGCATCGAGCCCGGGGTCGCGAAGATGACCCCGGCCGACCTGATGAAGGCGATCCTCAAGGCGCCGGTCGACCTGCTGTGGAACGGCGGCATCGGTACCTACGTCAAGGCGTCGGCCGAGTCGCACGCGGACGTCGGCGACAAGGCCAACGACGCGATCCGGGTCGACGGCGCCGACCTGCGCGTCAAGGTCGTCGGTGAGGGCGGCAACCTGGGCCTGACGCAGCTCGGCCGGATCGAGTTCGCGCAGCACGGCGGCAGGATGAACACGGACGCCATCGACAACAGCGCGGGCGTGGACACCTCCGACCACGAGGTGAACATCAAGATCCTGCTCAACGCCGTGGTGGCCAACGGGGATCTGACCGTCAAGCAGCGCAACAAGCTGCTCGCCCAGATGACCGACGAGGTCGGCCGTCTGGTGCTGCGCAACAACTACGCCCAGAACGTGGCGATCTCCAACGCGCTCGCGCAGTCCGGGAGCATGCTCCACGCCCAGCAGCGCTTCCTGCGCCACCTGGTGCGGGAGGGCCACCTCGACCGGGCCCTGGAGTTCCTGCCCACCGACCGGCAGATCCGCGAGCGGCTCAACTCCGGTCAGGGCCTGACCGGTCCGGAGACCGCGGTCCTCCTCGCGTACACGAAGATCACCGTCTCCGACGAACTGCTCGCCACCTCGCTGCCCGACGACCCGCATCTGCAGAGCCTGCTGTTCGCGTACTTCCCGACGGCGCTGCGGGAGAAGTTCCGCGAGCAGATCGAGGGACACGCGCTGAGCCGCGAGATCGTCACGACCGTTCTGGTCAACGACACGGTCAACACGGGCGGTACGAGCTTCCTGCACCGGCTGCGCGAGGAGACCGGCGCCTCCCTCGAGGAGATCGTCCGGGCGCAGACCGCGGCCCGCGCGATCTTCGAGTCGAGCACGGTGTGGGACGCGGTGGAGGCGCTCGACAACACCGTCGCCGCCGATGTCCAGACGCGGATCCGGCTGCACTCCCGCCGGCTCGTCGAGCGCGGTACGCGCTGGCTGCTCAACAACCGGCCGCAGCCGCTCCAGCTCGCCGAGAACATCTCGTTCTTCCGCGAGGGGGTCGCGCAGGTCTGGGGCGAGCTGCCCAAGCTGCTGCGCGGCGCGGACCTGGAGTGGTACCAGCAGATCTTCGACGAGCTGTCGGGCGCGGGCGTGCCGGAGGAGCTGGCCACCCGGGTGGCCGGGTTCTCCTCGGCCTTCCCGACGCTGGACATCGTCGCGGTGGCCGACCGCATGGGCAGGAACCCGATGGACGTCGCCGAGGTCTACTACGACCTCGCCGACCGCCTGAGCATCACCCAGCTCATGGACCGCATCATCGAGCTTCCGCGTGCCGACCGCTGGCAGTCCATGGCCCGCGCCTCGATCCGCGAGGACCTGTACGCGGCCCACGCCTCGCTCACCGCCGACGTCCTCGCCGTCGGCAACGGCACCTCGACCCCCGAACAGCGCTTCAAGGCCTGGGAGGAGAAGAACGCGGCGATCCTGGGCCGTGCCCGGACCACTCTGGAGGAGATCCAGGGCTCCGACTCGTTCGACCTCGCCAACCTGTCGGTGGCGATGCGCACGATGCGGACCCTGCTGCGGACGCACTCGTAGGCGGCAGGTTCCAGACGTTCCAGGGCGCCCCCGGCCGACAAGGCCGGGGGCGCCCCGTCTTTCTTGCCGGTCTCTCATGGACCTCACGGAAAAACCGGACCTGAATTTTACCTATTGCCGATAAAAGAGACAATTGTGACCGTGAATCTCTCCGGGGGGTGGGCCCGTACAGGGCGCCGGGCCCCCGCGCCCGCCCAGCCCTCGCCCGCGCCCCCTCCCGGGCCCTTCGCCCGGACCCGTCGGATCGCCCTCGAAGCGGTCAGGTTCGCAGCCGTCGGCGGCAGCGGTGTCGCGGTCAACTTCCTGGTCTTCAATCTGCTTCTGCACGGCCTGAAGTGGGCCCCGATGGCCGCCACGGTCACCGCCAGCTGTGTCGCCATGGGCACCAACTACCTGGGCTTCCGCTTCTTCGCCTACCGCGACCGGGCCGCGCGCACCCGGCGGCAGATCCTCCTGTTCTTCGTCTTCAGCGGCATCGGCGTCGTCATGGAGAGCGCGCTGTTCTACGTCGGCTACCACGGCCTGGGAATGAGCGGTCCGCTCGGCTCCAACCTGGCCAAGGCGCTGTCGATCGTGCTGGCCTCGGCCTTCCGGTTCCTGGTCTACCGGACCTGGGTGTTCGAGCGGACGGAACGCGGCCTCCAGGAGGCGGCCGCCGACCGGCGGTCGCCCGGGTGACCCACGGATGGAGCAGATCACCTGGGTACTTTCATAGGAAATGTCTACCCTTGACAGGGTGAAAGTGGATCAGCGCTGCGCGCCCGACGCATCCGGGACCGGGCCCGCCGGAACCGGAGCCGTACCCGCCGTGTCCGTGGTCGTGATCGTCTACAACGACGAGAACAGGCTTCCCACGGCCGTACGCTCCGTCCTCGACCAGACGCTGCGGAGCGTCGAGGTCGTCATCGTCGACGACCGGAGCACCGATGGCTCGTACCGGGCGGCGCAGCGGCTGGCCGCCGCGCACCCGGACCGGGTCCGCGCCTTCCGGCTGCCGGAGAACAGCGGCGGCTGCGGAGCCCCGCGCAACCACGGCATCCGGCAGGCCCGCGGTGACTACGTCCTCTTCCTCGACAGCGACGACGTCCTGGAGCGCAACGCCTGCCGCAACATGCTGGAGGCCGCCGAGACCACGGGCGCCGACCTGGTCTCCGGGCTGTGCGTACGGGTGCACGTCGACTCGCGCACGCGCAAGGAGGTCAAGTGGTACCCGTGGCTGTACGAGCGCACCCGCACCCTGGAGTCCGTCTCCGAGCTTCCCGACCTGCTGGTCTTCGACACCCTGTCGACCAACAAGTGCTACCGCAGACAGTTCCTGCTCGACGAGGGCCTGGAGTTCCCGGTCGGCATCCACTACGAGGACCTGCTGTTCTCCGCCCGGGCGTACGTGGCCGCACGCCGGATCACCCTCATCCCCAACCGGGTCTACGACTGGCGGATCGTGGACCGGCCGGACGTGGCGGCGGCGAGGTCCATCAGCAACCGGCGTGACGAGATCGCCAACTTCGCGCACCGCATGGAGATCCACCGCCGGGTGGACCGGCTGCTCGCGCGGCACGGCCTGCTGGAGCTGAAGTTCGCCAAGGACGTCAAGTGGCTCAAGCACGATCTGGTCCTGCACCTGCGTGAACTGCCGTTCCGGGACGAGGCCTACCGGCGGGAGTTCGCCGAGATCGCCCGCGCGTACCTGGAGTCGATCGACCGCGCCGCCTTCGACGAGGCCGAGCCGATCCAGGCGATCTGCGCCTACCTCCTCCACGAGAGCGACTGGGACAACCTGCTGCCCGCCGTGGACACGCTCACCAACCGCGACAAGATCTCCTCGCCGCTCGTCGAGCGCGCCGGACGCGTGTACTGGTGCGCCCGGCACATCGAGGACGACCCCTTCGGCCGGCACGTCCTGGACGTCACCGACCTGGGCCACCACACCAAGCCGGTCGGGAAGATGTTCCTGCGCAACGCGCTGACCCGGTACGAGGAGCACGCCGGTACCGTGCGGCTGGCCGGCCGCATCACCAACCCGCTCGGCGTGATCCCGCCCGGCGCCCGGCTCTTCGCCCAGCTGGAGTTCTACGCCCGCCGCAAGGGCGTGCGCTTCCAGACCTTCCGCTTCCCCGTGGCCGAGGTGCGGCACGAGGGCGAGACCATCGCCTGGGAGGCATCGGCCCCCCTGGCCAAGGGGCTGCGGCCCATCGGCGTGGTGGACGCCGTGTGGGACGTACGCCTCCATCTCGACGTCGACGGCGCCCGGACCACGACCCGGCTCACCGCCACCGGGTCCGGACCGCCGGCCGGCGGGCTGGCGGTGCGGCCCCGTCTCACCCGGCTGGTCGCCGACCGGATGGAACCGGAGGTCTCCGCGCGCGGCCACCTCTCCTTCCGGCTGGTCCCGGACAAGAAGGCCCACGAGCTGGTGCGGCGCGGGATGCAGGGCAAGGCCGCACGGCGCGTCAAGTCCGGCTACCGCAAGGCCAGGGCGCGGCGCAGGGACCTCACCTCGGGACGCTCCAAACTCCGCGTCTACCACGAGGTGTTCAGCCGCCTCCCGCACAGGAGGGGCCTCGTCGTCTTCGAGAGCCACCTGGGCCGGCAGTACAGCGACAGCCCCAAGGCCATCTACGAGGAGATGCGCAGGCAGGGGCTGAAGTTCGAGGCCGTATGGGCGTACGCGGGCAGTCCCGACGGCTTCCCCGCCGACGCCACACTGGTGCGCCGCTGGTCGCTCCCGTACCTCAGGGCGCTCGCCCAGGCCGAGTTCTGGGTCGACAACCAGAGCTACCCGCTGAAACTCACCAAACGGCCCGGGACCACGTACCTGCAGACCTGGCACGGATCCGCGCTCAAGCGCATGGGCTTCGACGAGCCGGGGTGGAAGGTCAGGTCCCGTGCGGCGCAGGCCGCACAGCAGCGCACCCTCGACCGCTTCGACCGGTTCCTGATCCGCTCCGAACACGATGTGCGCACCCTGGCAAGGGCGTTCAGGCTCCAGGAGCGGACCCTGTTGCGGGTGGGCTATCCGCGCAACGACGCGCTGGTACGGGCCAGGGAGCGCGCGGAGACCTTCAGCGGGCGACGCGAACGGGCGGTGCTGGCCGCTGAGCTGGGGATTTCCGCGGACAAGGAGGTGCTGCTCTACGCGCCCACCTTCCGGCAACGCGGCGGCAAGCGGAAGCGGTTCGAGCTGCCCTTCGACGCGGAGCGCTTCGCCGACACCTTCGGCGACCGGTACGTCCTGCTCGTCCGCTCGCACTACCTCAACCACGTCGTGCTCCCGCCGTCCGTGCGCGGCAGCGTCATCGACGTCACGGCCCACCACGACGTGACCCCGCTGCTGGCCCTCGCCGACGGCCTGATCACCGACTACTCGTCCGTGATGTTCGACTACTCCCTGCTGGACCGCCCCATGTTCTTCTTCGCGTACGACTACGAGGAGTACGTGCACGAGGACCGCGGTACCTACTTCGACCTGCTGGAACGGGCCCCCGGACCGGTCGTCCGCACCGAGGACGAGCTCTACGCCGTCCTCGGGTCGCTGGCGGACCAGAGGGTGAAGTACGCGGCCCCGCGCGAGCGGTTCGTGGCCGACTTCAGCGAGTTCGACCGGGGGAACGCGGCGCAGAGCGTCGTCGACCAGTTCTTCGCCCACTGGAGGCGCACATGACCGCGGACCCGCGGCGTGACATCTTCTTCGTCTCCAACAGCGTCGACGAGCTGGGCGGCGTGACCAGTTGGTCCCATCAGATGGCCCGCCTGTTCACCGGGCGCGGCCACCGTGTGCACGTCATCGGCGTCACCGATCCCGAGGTCGTCCAGGAGCTCGGCGAACTCCCGTACCCCACCTCCACGTTGTACGACGTGCACCCACCGCGTGTCGGCCCGGCGCGCGGCATCAGGGGACGGCTCGACCTGGCCGAGCGCCGACGGCGTGCCGAACGGGCCGCGGGAATGCGCGAGCAGGCCGCCAAGCTGAGCGTGCTGTTCCGCGCCGCGCGTCCCGGGGCCGTGGTGATCGTCACGCAGGTGTGGGCGATGGAGTGGGTGAAACTGGCCGACACCTCCGGTGCGACCGTCATCGGCATGAGCCACGAGTCCTTCGCCTACTCGCGGGTGACCTCGCGCTTCGGGCGGGTGCGGCGGCACTACCGGGACGTGGACCGGATGCTGACGCTCACCCGTGAGGACGCCGACCTGTGGATCCGGCAGGGCCTCGACAACGCGTCCTTCATGCCGAACCCGATCCCGTTCATGCCCGAGGTGCCCTCGCCCCGGACGGCGAAGGTCGTCGTCAGCGTCGGCCGGCTGACCGACCAGAAGGGCATCGACATGCTCCTCGACACCTGGGCCGAGGTCGCGCCGCGCCACCCCGACTGGCGGTTGCGGATCTACGGCTCGGGGGAGGACGAGGAGATCCTCAGGAAGCAGTGCACGTCCCTCGGTCTCGACGGCTCGGTGGAGTGGATGGGGGCGACCGCGGACGTGCCGGGCGCGCTGCGGGGCGGCTCCGTCTTCGTGCTGTCCTCACGCGGCGAGGGCTTTCCGCTCGCCGTCATGGAGGCCATGGCGGCGGCCCTCCCGTGCGCCGCCTTCGACTGCGCCCCCGGCGTCCACGAGATCGTCCGTGACGGCGAGGACGGTCTCCTGGCCGCCCGCGGCAACACCGGGGAACTCGCCCGCCGTCTCGACACGCTGATGTCCGACAAGGGGCTGCGCGATCGTATGGGCGAGGCGGCCCGCGTCAACATCCAGCGCTACTCGACGGACGAGATCGTGCGCAGGTGGGAGCAGCTGTTCGTGTTCCTGGAGCGCTGAGTCCGGGGCCGGGAGGCAAGAGGGGCCGCCGGGGACCGCGGGCCCGAGGGACGCCGGCCGCCGCGGATTCCGGGGCCCCGGACGACCGCGGGAGCCGTACGACACCGGCCGCGCGCCACCCGCGGCCGGTGTCGTACGGCTCCCCGCCGAACCGATCCGTCTACTTCCCCGTGAACTTCTCGTACTCCTTGAGGACCTCTTCGGTCGGCCCGTCCATGCGCAGCTCGCCGCGCTCCAGCCACAGCACACGGTCGCAGGTGTCGCGGATCGACTTGTTGTTGTGGCTGACCAGGAAGACGCTGCCCGCGCTCTTGCGCAGCTCGCGGATCCGCTGCTCGGAGCGCTTCTGGAAGGAGCGGTCGCCGGTGGCCAGCGCCTCGTCGATCATCAGCACGTCGTGGTCCTTGGCCGCCGCGATCGAGAACCGCAGCCGCGCCGCCATGCCGGAGGAGTACGTCCGCATCGGCAGCGTGATGAAGTCGCCCTTCTCGTTGATGCCCGAGAAGTCGACGATCTCCTGGTAGCGCTCCTTGATCTGCTCACGGGACATGCCCATCGCGAGCCCGCCGAGGTAGACGTTCCGCTCGCCCGTCAGGTCGCTCATCAGGGCCGCGTTCACGCCGAGCAGAGAGGGCTGGCCGTCGGTGTAGATCTTGCCGTTCTCGACCGGGAGGAGACCGGCGACCGCCTTGAGCAGGGTGGACTTGCCGGAGCCGTTGGTGCCGATCAGGCCGATCGCCTCACCGCGGTAGGCGGTGAAGGAGACGTTCTTGACGGCGTGCACCTTGCGCACGCCCGCGGCCTTCTCGGACTGCTTGCGGCGCAGCATGCGGTTGAGCGCGGCGGTGGCCGAACCGCGCCCCGCGCCGGTGCCGTTGACCCGGTAGACGATGTCGACACCGTCGGCGATGACGGTGGGGATGAGAGTCTCGGCGGGGACCGCGTCCTGCGGCAGCCCGGATTCCTTCGTCAGGGTGTCAGCCACGTCCGTACGTCTCCTCGGCCTTCCAGAAGTAGATGAAGCCGCCGACCCCGGCGACCACGGCCCAGCCGATCGCCACCGCCCACACGTGCGGCGGCAGTTGGTGGGCGTGGAAGCTGTCGATCAGCGCGTAGCGCATCAGGTCGATGTAGACGGCGGCCGGGTTGCTCTCCAGCGCGACCATCACCCAGCGGGGCAGATCGTCCTTGCCGAGCACCTTGTCGAGGCTCCACATGACGCCGGAGACGTACATCCAGGTACGCAGAATGAACGGCATCAGCTGCGCGATGTCCGGGGTCTTGGCGCCCATCCGCGCCATCACCATCGCGACGCCCGCGTTGAAGGTGAACTGCAGCACCAGGACGGGGACGGCGAGCAGCCACGACAGGCTCACCGGGACGCCGAAGCAGAGCAGGATGACGACCAGCGCGACCATCGAGAACAGCAGCTGCTGGAGCTGCTGGAGGGCGAAGGAGACCGGCAGCGCGGCCCGCGGGAAGTGCAGGGCGCGCACCAGGCCGAGGTTCCCGGAGATGGCCCGGGTCCCCGCCATGATCGAGCTCTGGGTGAAGGTCCAGATGAAGACGCCGGTGACCAGGAACGGGATGTAGTCCGGCACACCCTTCTTGGAGCCGAGCAGCACACCGAAGATGAAGTAGTACACCGCCGCGTTCAGGAGCGGGTTCATCACCTGCCAGACCTGGCCGAGCTTCGCCTGGCTGTACTGGGCGGTGAGCTTGGCGGTGGCGAAGGCGGTGATGAAGTGGCGCCGCGCCCACAGCTGCTGGACGTACTCGCGCAGGGTCGGACGCGCGCCGCTGACGCTGAGGCCGTACCGGGCGGCGAGCGCCGCGGGATCGTCGGCCGGGGGGACCGGCGTCGGGGGCGGTGTGTGGAGGACCTGGCTCACATCCGCTGCTTTCGCTCAGGGGGTGGGATGCGCGGTCCCGTCCTTGACGTGTTCCCCACCTTGTCTTTGCCAGTGGCTTACGTCGGGACGGGACCGTATCGTCGCAACGGGAGCGTAGAGCTTCGGAGCGTCGGAACGCAACCGTTTCGTCGCTACGGCCTATGCTGGTCGGTATGACGACGAACGCCGACACCACGAGTGCCGCCGCGGGTGCGGAGAGTGCTGCCGGGAAGGCTCCGCGTCGTAGAGCCCCCGCGGGTGCCGCCGTGCTGCGGGAGGACGTGACCGAGGCGATCCGGGCCGCCGTCTTCGAGGAGCTCGCGGCCGTCGGTTTCGCCAGGATGTCCATCGAGGGCATCGCGCGTCGCGCGGGCGTCGGCAAGACGGCGGTGTACCGGCGCTGGCGCTCGAAACTGCACCTGGTCCTCGACCTGCTCTCCGCCATAGCGGTGCAGGGGCTGCCCGCTCCCGACACGGGCTCCCTGGAAGGTGACCTGCGCCTGCTGTACGAGGTCACCTCGCGGGCGCTGCGGCACCCCGTCGCCGGCCAGATCATCCCGGACCTCCAGGCGGAGGCGGCGCGCAACCCCGACATCGCCGAGGCCCTGCAGAAGGCGCTGCGGGAGGGTCAGCAGGGAGTGGCGAGCGGGATCGTGGCGGCGGCGGCCGCGCGGGGCGAGCTGGACGAGGGGATCGACCTGGACCTCGCGCTCGATCTCATGTCGGGGCCGCTGTACTGGCGCTCGGTCGTGGTCCGCGGCGCCAAGCTGCCGAAGGGGTACCTGGCGAGCCTGGCCCGGTCGACGGCGGCGGCGCTGCGGGCGCTGTAGCGGACCCCGACCGCGACCGCGATACGCGACCGCGACGCGGTACGTGTCCGCGCGGCGCAGGTTGTCCGCGCGGCGCCGGTGCGCGTGCTCCCCGGCGTGGTGTCACTCCGTCAGCCGCCGTGCGAGAGCGCCCAGTTCCGGGGCCCGCAGCACCCGTCCGCCGAACCCCGGCAGCGGCACGTGCAGCGGCTCGGTCCACCGTGCGGGGATGCTGTCGGCCCCGTACACGGCCCCCGCGAGGCCGCCCGTGACCGCGGCGACGGTGTCCGTGTCACCGCCGAGGTCGACGGCGGCGCGTACGGCACCCTCGTAGGAGTCCGTGGTCCGCAGCGCCCAGACGGCGGAGCCGAGGCAGGGCCACACGGCGCCGTTGAACTCGGTCGCCCGGTCGGGATGCCAGTCACCGGCGAGGACGGTGGCGTAGCGGGCCCGGTGGTCCGGGTGCACGGCCCGCAGGGCGGTGGGCAGGGCGGCGAGCGGATCGCCGCCGTCCAGCGCGACCCGGACCAGCTCGTGGAGGACCGCGGTGCCTTCCCAGGCCGCGCGGTCGCCGTGGGTGAGCGCGGCGATGCGCCGGGCCGCCTCCATGGTGGCGGCCCTCCCCTGCCGCGCGAAGTGCACGGCGGAGGTGGAGGCCCGCATCAACGCCCCGTTCCCCGCCGCCCGTTGGCTGATCCGGAAGTGCAGCCCGGCGGCCAGGTCCCAGGGGTCGCCGCTGCTCAGCACGGCCTCGGTCTGCAGCCCGATGTCCTTGGGCTCCGCGGCCGCCCACCGCTGGAACCTCCCGAAGACGTCCGGGAGTTCGAGGCCGCCCCGGTCCAGCAGCGACTCCCCGACCAGCACGGCCATCTGGGTGTCGTCGGTCGCCTCGCCCGGCTCCCACCCTCCGCCGCCGCACATCTCCCCGCCGTGCCCGGGTTCGGGGAAGCGTGCCGAGAACGCGCCCTCGGGGCCGAACTCGAAGGGCGCGCCGAGCGCGTCGCCCACGGCGGAGCCGAGGACGCTCCCGAGGGCGCGGAGTTCACGGGGTCCGGTCATCGGGGCAGCGTAAGGGCTGTCCCGATGGGTGGGTCAGTGCGGTGCCGGGTGGTCCGGCGCGCAGCCCCGGAGGGTGTGGGCGATGACGTCGTCGAGGTTGGCGTCCAGGGTGTCGGCGTCCAGGGTGCCGCTGACGGCGAGACTCGCGAAACCGTGGAGGGTGCTGAACATCGGGACGGCGATGGCCTCCAGCGGGGCCTCGCGGACCTCGCCCGTACGGCGGCCCTCCGCGATGAGTTCGGCGGCGAGCACGGCCATGCCCTGGGAGGCCTGGACGAGGGCCTCGGACGCCGCGGGGTCGTGCTTGATGGAGAACATCAGGTCGAGGAGCTCCGCGTTGGCGGTGGCGAAGCCGACGTAGCTGCGGGCCAGCGCGCCGAGCCGGTCGGCGAAGGAGTCGCCCGCCGTCTCCTGCGACGCGGCCAGGGTCGCGCCCAGGCGTTCGAAGCCGGTCAGGGCCAGCGCGTCCAGCAGAGCCTGCTTGTCCTTGAAGTGGCGGCTCGGCGCGGCGTGGCTGACGCCCAGGTCGCGGGCGAGCTCGCGCAGGGAGAGCGCGGCCGGCCCCTTCTCCCTGAGGGTCTCCTCGGCGCGGGCCAGCAGTGCGGCGCGCAGGTCTCCGTGGTGGTAGGGGCGAGGGCGGGTCTGCATGGGCGGCAGTCTAACCGGTATGTGACCGGCGACTACATTGTTGGCGTCGCCATCATTGTTGTCGTTGACATCATTGTTGTCGACGCCTACATTCGAGGACATGGCTACCAAGGACTCGGCTGTCGAGCAGAGCAAGAAGAAGTGGGGCGCGGGCGACATCGGTGACCAGACCGGCCGCACCGCCGTCGTCACCGGCGCCAACAGCGGGCTCGGCATCGCCACGGTCGACGCCCTCGCGCGGGCCGGCGCCCATGTCGTCCTCGCCGTGCGGGACCCGGGGCGTGGCGAGGCCGCCGCCCGTACCGTCCACGGCAGTGTCGAGGTGCGCCGGCTGGACCTGGCCGACCTCGCCTCCGTCCGTGAGTTCGCCGCGTCGTGGCGGGGCGACCTCGATCTGCTGATCAACAACGCGGGCGTCATGAACATCCCCGAGGCCACCACCAAGGACGGTTTCGAGATGCAGTTCGGGACGAACCACCTGGGGCACTTCGCCCTGACCAACCTGCTGCTGCCGCACGTCACCGACCGTGTGGTCACCGTGTCCTCGGGGGCCCACCGGATGCCCGGCAGCACGCACATGCACTTCGGCAACCTGAACCTGACGGGCGAGTACACGCCCATCACCGCCTACGGCCAGTCCAAGCTGGCCAACCTGCTGTTCACCCTGGAGCTCCAGAGCCGGCTCGCGGCGGCGGGATCGTCCGTACGCGCGCTCGCCGCGCACCCCGGCTGGGCCGCCACCGGGCTCCAGGGTCACGACGCCAGCGTGGTGCGCCGCGCCCTGATGGCGGTGGGCAACCGGTTCATCGCCCAGGACAACCGGGCCGGCGCGCTGCCCACGCTGTACGCGGCCACGGAGGACCTGCCCGGCGCCGGCTACGTCGGACCCGACGGGTTCGGCGAGATGCGCGGCGCGCCCACCCTCGTCGGCCGTTCGGCCGCGGCCAGCGACCCGGTCTCGGCCGTCCGTCTGTGGCGGGCCTCGGAGGAGCTGACCGGCGTCACCTTCCCCCGGCTGGGCGAGGCCGCACGGGCGGTCGCGGCGGCGGGCTGAGGAGGCGCCGCCCCTTCCCTTCGGGGGCGGGGGGAGGCGGCGGCGGCGGGGTCAGGCGCGTGCCGCCTGCGGGTGCAGCCGCAGCCATCCCGCCCAGGCCGAAGTGATCATGTCCTGGACGTCGTACCGTGCCTTCCAGCCCAGTTCCTCGCGGATGCGGTCGGCCGAGGCGACGACCCGGGCCGGGTCACCCGCGCGGCGCGGCGCGGTCACCGGAGGGCGGTCGTGACCGGTGGCCGCGTTGATCAGGTCGATCATCCCGCGGACCGAGACACCCTCGCCGCGCCCGATGTTGAGGGTCAGGTCCCGGCCGGGCGAGGCGTCCAGCGCGCGGGCCGCGGCCACATGGGCCTCCGCGAGGTCGACCACGTGGATGTAGTCACGGACGCACGTCCCGTCCGGTGTCGGGTAGTCGTCCCCGAAGACGCGGGGCGGCTCGCCTCGCGTGAGCTTCTCGAAGACCATGGGCACGAGGTTGAAGACGCCCACGTCGGCGAGTTCGGGGGTGGCCGCGCCCGCCACGTTGAAGTAGCGCAGGGAGGCGGTGGACAGACCCGTCGCCCGGCCCGTCGCGCGGACCAGCCACTCGCCGGCCAGCTTCGTCTCGCCGTACGGGCTCATCGGCACGCACGGGGTCTCCTCCGTGACCTGATCGCCGGCCGCGCCGGACGGCATCCCGTACACCGCGGCCGAGGACGAGAACACGAAGGAGCGGACGGACGCCGCCGTCACGGCCTCCAGCAGGACCCGCAGCCCCTCGACGTTCTCCCGGTAGTAGTGCAGCGGCAGGTCCACGGACTCGCCGACCTGCTTCTTCCCCGCCAGATGGACCACGCCGGTGACGGCGTGCTCCGTGAGCGTGCGGGCCAGCAGCCCCGCGTCCAGGGTCGAGCCGGTCACCAGCGGTACGCCCTCCGGCACGCGCTCCGCGACGCCCGTGGACAGATCGTCGTAGACCACCGTCCGTTCGCCCGCGTCCCGCATCGCGCGCACGACGTGCGCTCCGATGTAACCGGCACCGCCGGTGATCAGCCAGGTCATGGACGGTCGTCCTCTCGTCGGTGGACCGGCGATGCCGCCGGTGCCGGTGCCGGTGCCGCTGGTGCCGGTGCCGCTGGTGGCACAGGTGTCCCCGGTCCCGCAGGTCCGTGCCGCCGCCGGGAGCGGCCGGGGGTGTGCCCGTGCCGCCGGGTCCTGGACCGGCGGCCGGTCGTGGACCGGTGACATGGTCGCCCCTCAGTGAAGCAGGCGGTCGAGGCGACGGCGCACCACCTCGGTCATTCCTCGCCGACCGGGCGCCAGCCGCAGGGCCAGCGCGCCCGCGTGGGTGCGGTACGGCTGCACCAGCAGCACACCGTGCCGGGTGTCCGGGACCGCGCGGCGGCGCAGCAGACCCGGGCCGCCGACCGCGTGCGCGCTGACGTCCCGGTGCGTGCCGTCACGGAAGTGGAGCCGCAGCCGCAGGTCCCAGGTGCCGTGGCCCAGCGCCGACAGGTCCACCGGCGTCTCGGCCGACCAGCTGACCCGGTCCGGGGCCGGCGTGAGGGCGATGCGCAGGCTCGGGCCCGTCCGCCCCTCCTCCCGGTGCGCGAACATGACGTCCGCCGCGGCCGGGCCGGCCTGCGCGATCCGCCCGTACAGGTCGTGCAGACGCAGTCGCAGCAGGGCCGCACGCGCGCGCGGCCGCAGTTCGGCGTCGACGGCGGCCGGCAGCACGCGCGCCGGCCGCAGCAGCAGGTGGTCCAGCGTCACCTGCGGGAGGTCGTGCGACCAGACGGGTGTGCCGTCGGCGGCGCGCGCGTACGGCGGGCGCAGCCGGGCGGGGCGGGCGGCGAGCTCCTTGAGCCGGGGGAGGTCGCGGGGGCCGGGAGCGGCCAGGACCACCCGGGCGATCAGGCGGCCGGGTGCGGTCGGGTCGACGGTGAGGTCGGCCGCGTCGAACGACGCCAGATGGGCGCGCGTGAGGTCCCACCAGGCACGCCGGTACGCGGGGGTGCGCAGCTCCAGCTCGCGGGTGTACATGCGCAGTTCGTGGTCGAGGAACCGGGCGTGCGAGGCGCGTGCGAGGCGCTTCTCACCGGCGTCGAGAAGGATCGCGTGGGCGGTGCGGCCGGCCTCGGTCCTGGCCCGCCAGTTGTCGATGTCGGCGCGGTCGAGCGAGATCGACAGCCGCTCGGCGGTGCGCCGTACGTGCCAGACGTACACGGTGTCGGGGATCAGCGCGACGCGCGGCCCGGCGGCCAGCACGCGCGCGGTGAACACGAAGTCCTCGTAGGGGTGGCGGCCTTCGGGGAAGCGGACGTGGTGCTCACGCAGGAAGTCGGCGCGGTACAGCTTGTTGACGCAGAGGGTGTCGTGGACCAGACGCGGGCGCCGGGAAGGGTGGGGGAGCAGGGCCGGTTCGGCGTAGAGCGCGCGCTGCCACGGGGTCTCGCGGCCGGAGGGCAGTTCACGGCGCACGCACAGGCCGGCGGTGACCTCGGCGCGCCGCTCCACCGCCGCGCGGAGCAGCGCGTCGACCGCGCCCGGCGGCAGCACGTCGTCGCTGTCCAGGAACATCAGGTACGGGGCGGTCGTCGCGTCGATGCCGTCGTTGCGGGGGCTGCCGCAGCCGCCGCTGTTCTCCCGGCGGCGGACCACCCGCAGGCGCGGCTCGGTGGCGGCGAGGCGGTCGAGCAGATCGGTGCTCCCGTCGGTGGACCGGTCGTCGACCGCGATCACCTCCCGGACGGCCGGGCCCTGTGCGAGTGCCGAGCGCACCGCGTCCGTCACGTGGGCGGCGTCGTTGTACCCGATGACGACGACAGAGACCTGCGCGTGCTGAGGCTTCATGGGTTCACTGGCCGAAATCGTCGGTGATGGCTGCATTTTTCCGTTGAGGGGTGTTCAGTGTCCGGTCGGGGAGGCGGCGGGGGCCGGTCGTGGGTCGCGGGCGGGCGCGGCGGGTCGCCGCGGTTCCGCAGCGGGGAGGCCGGAGCGCCACAGCCGGGTGAAGGACAGCGTGGCGGCCGTCGCCAGCAGACCGTTGCGTACGAGCATCAGCAGGCAGCCGGTCCAGGTGCTCCGGGTGACCTCCTCGTACAGGCCGGGGTAGACCACGGAGCTGACCGCGGTCGCCGCCACGATCAGCGCGGCCACCGGACGCTGGGTGGTGTGACGCGAGGTCAGGCAGACGGCGGACAGGCCGAGCAGCCACACCATGTACTGGGGGCTGATCACCCGGCTGGTCACCGTGAACAGCAGTACGGCGGCGAGCGCCGCGTCGTAGGGGGTGGCGAGCGTCCAGCGCCGCGCGCGCACCCGCCACAGCAGCAGGAGCCCGAAGCAGACGAGCGTGAGCGCGAGCGAGGCCGCCGCGACCGTGGGGACGTGCGGGCCGACGAACTCCATCGCGCCGTACTGGTAGCGCACGCTGCCCCGCCAGCCCGCGTGGCGCGCGAAGCCGAGGACCGTACCGCCGAGGGACTCGATCTGCACGCCCCGGCCGCCCTGCTGGCGCAGGAAGTCGAAGGGGCCGCTGAAGGCCGCCGTCAGGACCGCGAGCAGGGCGGCCGCCGCGAGAGCCGCCGACGTCCAGGCCTCCCGGGTGGTACGGCCGCGCGGGGTGCCCAGCAGGGCCAGCGCGGGCCAGACCTTCACCAGGGCGCCGCACGCGGCGAGCGCGCCGCACGCGCGCCGGGAGCGCGTCAGGGCCAGCAGGGAGGTCACCGCGAAGGCCGTGACCTGCACGTCGTAACGGGCGAGCGGCACGTGCAGCAGCAGCGGCAGGCCCAGCGTCCACAGCGTGGCGCCCCGCAGACTGCGGCCCGGCCGGGAGCCCGCGCGCACGAGTGCCACCGCGATCACCGCGTCCGCGAGGAGCGTGAGGGTGACGAAGGCACGCGCGTACGTCAGGCCCGGCAGCAGCGCGGGGGAGAGCAGGACCGCGCCCGCGCCCGGTGGGTACTGCCACAGCCGGTCGCCCACCGGACAGGCGCCGTGCGACAGGACGCCGTACCAGCGGAAGTACAGATGGCTGACCTCGCGGGAGACCCCGCCGCCCCCCAGTACGGCGGCGTCGTCGTGCGTGAGCAGCCACAGCATGAGGGCGCGGGTCACGGCCCAGGCCGCGGCGAGGGAGAGCAGGCGGTGTCGGGGGCTCAGGTAAACGCTCATCAATGCCGGATCGTAAGCTTCCTGAATGCCTCAGGAGCGGCGATACGCCGTCAAGACCCTTCAAAGGTTGGCTAATAGTACTAAATCGGTCTCATGGTGAGGGTGTTGATGAAGCGGTCCGGAGCCGGCCGTCCGGTCGTCGTCGCGGAGGTCGTGGCGGTCCTGCTGCCCGTGCTCGTCATGCTCGCGCTCGGGCTCTGGGGGCTCGACCGCGGCGGCATGTGGCGCGACGAGGCGGCCACCTTCCAGGTCGCGCGGCGCTCGGTCCCGCAGATCTGGCATCTGCTGCACCACGTGGACGCGGTGCACGGCCTGTACTACCTCTTCATGCACGCCGTCCTCGCCTCCGACCCGGGTGAGGTCGCACTGCGGCTCCCGTCGGTCTGCGGCGCCGCGGCCGCCGCGGGCTTGGTCGCCGCCCTCGGCGTCCGCCTGTGCCGCCCGCGGGTCGGCCTGTGGGCGGGGCTGCTGTACGCCGTCACGCCCATGGCCGGGCACTTCGCACAGGAGGGCCGGTCGTACGCGCTGGTCGCGGCGGGCGCGGCGGGGGCGACGCTGCTCCTGGTCAGAGGCGTGCGGTCGGCGGGTTCCGGAGGCGGGGCCGGGGTCTGGTGGGCGTACGGCGCGACGGTCGCCGTCACCTGTCTGCTGCACGAGTTCGCGGTGCTCCTGCTGCTCGCGCACGCCACGACCCTGACCGCGGCCCGGATGCCGCGCCGGGTCTGGCGGCGCTGGGGGCGCGCGGCCGGAGGGGCGGTGCTGGCGCTGTCACCGCTGGTCCTGGTCTCGCACGGGCAGTCCGGGCAGGTCGCGTGGCTGACGCAGCCGGACTGGGCGAGCGTGGACCGGCTGCTGCGGGCGTTCGCCGGGCCGACCCAACCGGTTTTCGTGCCCTACCTGTTCCTCGTGGCCCTGGGGCTGCTGAGGCCGGTGCCGCGCGGGGAGATGACCCTCGCGGCGGTCGCCGCGCCGCTGATGGTGCTTCCGCCGGCGGTGCTGATCGCGGTCTCCCGCTTCTGGCCGCTGTACGACGAGCGGTACGTCCTCTACGCCCTGGCCGGGGCGCCGCTGCTGGCCGCCGCCGGGACGGACCGGCTGGCGCGGGCGCTGGCGCGGCCGTGGGAGCGGTGGGCCGGGGCGAGGTCGCCGTGGACGGCGCGGACGAGGGCGCGGGTGCCGGTGGCCGCCCTCGCCGGAGTCCTCGCGGTCACGCTCGCGCTCACGGCCCAGTTCCCGCTGCTGTGCCAGGACCGCACCCCCGGCCGTCGTCCCGACAACCTCGCCGCCGTCTCCGCCGCCGTCGGGCGCGAACTGCGCCCCGGTGACCCGGTGCTGTTCCTGCCCTCGCTCGCGCGGCGGTCCGCGCTGGCCTATCCGGAGGGCTTCCGCGGGGCGCGGGACATCGCGCTCCGGGCCTCCGCGACGGCCTCCGGGACGCTGTACGGCGAGGAGGAGGGCCCTGCCGAACTGCGCCGGAGGCTCGCCGGGATCGACCACGTGTGGCTGGTCGCCGCGCCGTTCGCGCTGCGGTCGGGCTGGCGTCCCCGCACCCCGAGCGAGCGGGTCAAACTCGCGGTGATCAGCGAGGAGTTCACCCTGCGGGAGCAACTCGCGCGCCGGGGGATCACCCTGCGCCTGTATGTGCGCCACCCGCCGCAGGGCGACCCGCCGGCCTCCCTCCGGCCGGTCCGAGGGCCGTCCCGTGCTGCCCGGCCCTCAGTGCCGGCCCGGCCCGGGGTCCGGCGCCTGTTCGAGGGCCGCGTCGTCCAGCGCGGCCGTCAGCCGGTCCAGACGGGACTGGAGGTCGACGATCTCGCCGAGTTCGAAACCCGTCGCGGCGGCGATCCGGCGCGGCACCTGAAGGGCGCGCTCACGCAGGGCGGTGCCCTCGTCCGTGAGGTGGACGTGCACGGAGCGCTCGTCCAGGACGCTGCGCTCGCGCCGCACCAGACCGGCCGCCTCCAGCCGCTTGAGGAGCGGTGACAGGGTTCCGGAGTCGAGCCGCAGATGTTCGCCGACCTTCTTCACGGGCAGTTCGCCGTGCTCCCACAGCACCAGCATCACGAGGTACTGCGGGTAGGTCAGCCCGAAGTCCTTGAGGATCACCCGGTAGACGCCGCCGAAGGCGCGCGACGCCGCGTTCAGGGAGAAGCAGATCTGCTGGTCGAGACGGAGGTAGTCCCCGTCGGACGGGGCCTGCGGGCGCGGGGTCGGCATGACGGTCATGCTGACAGGATAGCTCTCGCCCATCATTAAGTTGTGCGCAATTGAGTTGTGTGCTCTAATCAACTCCGTGAGGCGGCCGGACCGGCCGCTCCGACAGGACATTCATCTGAGAGGGATGGTCTTCATGGACACGCTCTACACCGCTGTCGCCACCGCCACCCACGGCCGTGACGGTCGTGCCGTCAGCTCCGACGGCAAGCTCGACCTCCAGCTGGCCGTGCCGGTGGAGATGGGCGGCAGCGGTCAGGGCACCAACCCGGAGCAGCTGTTCGCCGCCGGCTACGCCGCCTGTTTCGCCAGCGCCCTCGGCCTCGTCGGCCGCGCGGCGAAGGTCGACGTCAGCGAGGCCTCGGTGACCGGCGAGGTCGGCATCGGCAAGCAGGGCGAGGGCTTCGGCCTCGCCGTCACGCTGCGCGTCGAGCTCCCCGACTCCGTGGACCAGGCCACCGGCCGCAAGCTGGTCGAGCAGGCCCACCAGGTCTGCCCCTACTCCAACGCGACCCGCGGCAACATCCCGGTCGAGCTCGTCGTCGAGTAGTACCGCGCCGTGCCGCCCATCCCCGTGCCCCGCGAGAGGCACGGGGATCCGGCGCGCCCGGCTCCCGTCGGCACGGGGTGCCCGGACCAGCCCGCACGCGCCGCCCGTCACCTCATCGGGTGACCCTGGTGTCCGTGCGCAGCGGTCCCGGCACCGCGTCCAGACCCCGCGCCCGTGGCCGCAGCGCCTGTTCCAGCAGCAGCGGCAGCCCCACCACCGGCAGCACCCACACCAGCACGATCAGCCGGTCCCCGTAGATGGTGATGTCGGGATGCCCGGCCTGGTTGAGGACGCCGGTGAGCGCGCCCGCGAGCAGGAGGACGGCGAAGTCCGGACGCTGCCGCCCGACCCCCCAGGCCCCGGCCGCCAGGGCCGCGAGGGCGAACGGCTCCCACAGCTCCCGGCGCAGCCACTCCACCCAGAAGTCGGCTTCGAGATGCAGGAACTCGGGCCACGGGCGGGTGCGGTCCGGGACGGCGAAGTGCCCCGTGAGCAGGTCCTGGAGGCTCTCCGACTCGGACGGGTAGCGCAGCGCCCGCGCAGCGAGGACCGTGACCACGACCGCGCCCGCCGCCACCGCGCCGACCACCCTGAGCGGCGGCGTGAGCCCGCGCAGCGGCCGGCGCGCACTCCCGTGCCGCACGCCGATCACCGCGCACGCGCCCGTCAGGCACAGCCCGAGGAACAACGCCTGCGAGTGCTTCACCGTGAAGAGCGCCGCCAGCGAGCCCCCGACCAGCAGGCTCCCGGCCCGCGCACGGCCCTCCAGCGCCAGCGCGCAGCCCCACAGCGCGGCCAGCGTCAGGTCCAGCAGCAGGCCCTCGGTCATCGGGCGCATGGCGGTCGTGCCGCACGGCAGGACATAGAAGAGCGCCTGCCCGGTCAGGGCCGCGACGGTGGGGGCGCGCAGGGTACGCAGCACGAGGAACGCGAGCACGCCCCCGCCCACCGTGACGAGGACGCTCGACGTCCACACCCCCCACTTCACCCCGAGGACCGTGACGAACGGGGCCAGCAGCGCCGGATACCCGGGCCGCGCCTCGAAGATCCGCATGAAGCGCGCGGACATGAACGGCACGGTGTGCCCCGAGGTCTGCCCGGCCCGCAGCCGCTTCGACACCCCCCGCCACTGCTCGCTCCGGCACTCCTCGAACACCCGCCGGGTGGGGCTCGGCGCGTGGAAGCGCAGCACGTCGACGCTCTGGTCGCGGCGGGCGAGCGAGGCCCGGCCGGCACAGACGTAGTCGATGGTGAGCGAGGCCGCGTCGTGCTTGCCCGCCCCACCCAGGCTCAGCGCGTACGAGAGGTAGTTCTTGCTGTCGGGGCTGTCCCGGCCGGTGACGTTCGCGAGTTGCAGGGCGGCGAAGACGGCGGCCAGGACGATCACCCGGAACCGCGCGGGCCTGGCCGGGCGAACGTCCACCGGGGCGCTCACGACGAGGTGAGGACGTCGTGCTCCGCCTGCGCGGGCACCTGGACGACGGGCGTCGGCCCCTCGACCCGCTCACCGAGCATCAGCGTCCGCACCACCCGCTCGGCGGCCCGCCCGTCGTCGAACGCGCAGAACCGCGCCCGGAATCCGGCCCGCAGCCGCGCCGACTCCGCGTCCTGCCACGCCCCGGACGCGAACAGCCGCGCCAGCTCCCGGTAGGAGCGGGCCACATGCCCCGGCGAGTCGGCCGTGATGTCGAAGTACGCGCCCCGGCTCGCCGCGTACGCGCCCCAGTCGTCGGCGTGCACCACGATCGGCCGGTCCAGGTTGGCGTAGTCGAAGAGAAGGGCCGAGTAGTCCGTGACCAGCACGTCGGAGGCGAGCATCAGCTCCTCGACGTGCGGCTCGTCCGTCGCGTCGACCACGACCCCGCGCCGGTGCAGCTCGGACAGCCCCGCCCCGCGCGCCGGACCGTCCGCCAGCGAGGGATGCAGACGTACGACGAGGGTGTGGCCCTCACCGAGGTCCTCGGCGAACCGGGCGAGATCGACCCGGTCGAGGTGGCCGCCCCTGACGTAGTCGCGGCGCGTCGGCGCGTACAGCACCACCCGGTGGCCGGCCGGGATGCCGAGGCGCGCCCGGACCGGCAGTCCGTCCCCGGGCCGCGCCCGTACGAGGACGTCGTTGCGGGGGCTGCCGGTGCGCAGCGACGTGAAGTGGCAGGGGTAGGCGCGGTCCCAGGCCAGCTCGGAGTGACGGTTGGCGACCAGACTGTAGTCCCAGCGGTCCGCGCGGCGCAGCATCTGCGGCACGTCGAAGCCGTGCCGGGCACCGGGCTTGCCCAGCAGGTCCGCGCCCATGTACTTCAGCGGCGTGCCCTGGTGGGTGTGGATGTGGACGCTGCCCTCGCGCTTGACCAGGGAGCCGGGCCAGTTGACGTTGTTGACGAAGTACGTCGCCCGCGCGGTCACCCGGCGGTAGTCGAGCGAGTCCGGGGTGACGTGCTCGACACCGGGCGGCAGCAGCGCCACCTGGTCCGCGCGCACCACCCACACCGCCCGGATGTGCGGGGCGAGTTCACGGGCCGCGCGGTGGACGGCACCCGGGTCGCCGAGCACCCCGCGGTGCGAGAACGCCGAGTACACGGCCAACTCGGGATCCAGTGGCCGGAGTTCGTGCGCCGTGGACCAGCCGCGCTTGATCCGGGTGACCGCGGCCGAGCGCGCCTGCTGTCCGCGCCGGACCAGTTCCCCGCCGGCGCGGGCCGCCTGCCGCCGGGCCCGGTAGCGCGCGTAACCGCCGAGCAGGGCGCGCAGTTCGGGCGGCACGGGGCCGTCGCGGTGCTCGCGGAAGAGCGCGGCCGTCCGCGCGAAGAACTCACCCTTGTCGCAGGCGGGCAGCCGGTCCGGCTTGGCGAGGATGTCGAGACAGTGCTCGCCCATCTTGCGGTGCAGATACGGGCGCCAGCGCGCCAGCTCCGGGCGGGAGTCCACGAACGCGAAGACCCGCTGGTACTGGTCGTGGATGTCGAAGTGCTTGCGGCTGGTGGTGGACAGGATGTTGCCCTGGCGCCGCTGCCGGTAGTTCAGACAGATCCGGTCGAGCGTGGCGATCCGCCCGGCGCTGAGCATCACCGGGAAGGTCCAGGGCGTGTCCTCGTAGTAGCCGGGCGGGAAGGTGAAGCCCTCCCGCTCGACGAACTCCCGCCGGTAGACCTTGTTCCACACCACCATCAGCAGTTCGAGGATCTCCGGGTGCCCGGCGGCGCTGAAGGTGCCGTCGCCCGCCTCGGACAGCAGATGCGCGAGGACGTTGCGGCGGGTCCCGCCCCACCAGTAGGTGCGCGCGTAGTCGAACACGAGCACGTCGGGGTCGGCGGTCTCGTCGAGGCGGTCGGCGATCGCGCGCAGGGCGCCCGGCGTGAGCGTGTCGTCGCTGTCCAGGAAGAAGAGGAACTCCCCTTCGGCGTACGGCATTCCGGCGTTCCGGGCGCGGCCGAGCCCCACGTTCCGCGGCAGGTGCAGCACCCGTACGCGCGGGTCGCGGGCCGCGTACTCGTCGAGGATCGCGCCGCAGCCGTCCGGCGAGCAGTCGTCGACGGCGATCACCTCGAGATCGGCGTACGACTGCTCCAGGACCGAGTCGAGGCACTCGCGCAGAAAGCCCTGCACCTTGAAGACGGGGACGATGATGCTGAAGCGGGGCACGTCAGCTCCTTACGAGGGTGGACGCGGCGGGGGCCGGAAGGCGCTCGGCGAGCGGGATCACCGGGGGGATCGCCTCGGGCGGCTGGCCCAGCAGCACTCTGCGGACGACCCGTTCGGCGGCCTGCCCGTCGTCGAAGGAACAGAACCGCTCCCGGAAGCCGGCCCGCAGGGCCCGCGAGGAGTCGTCCGCGTAGGAGCGGTCGCGGAACACCCGCGCGAGCTCTCCGGGGGTGCGGGCCACCGGCCCCGGCGGCGCGTCGAGCAGGTCGAAGTAGACACCCCGCGTCGCCTGGTACACCTCCCAGTCGTCCGCGTACACGACGATCGGACGGTCGAGGTTGGCGTAGTCGAACATGATCGACGAGTAGTCCGTGATCAGCGCGTCGGCGGCCAGACAGACGTCCTCCGAGGAGCGGTGCCGGGTCACGTCGATGATCCGGCCGCTGCCCGCGCGGCCGCCCCCGTCGTAGAAGTAGTGGGCGCGCAGCAGCACGACGAAGGAGTCGCCGATCTCCTCGCAGAACGCCTCCAGGTCCAGCCGGGACTCGAAACCCGTGCTGTGGTCCCGGTGCGTCGGCGCGTACAGCAGGGCGGTCCTGCCCTCGGGCACGCCCAGCTCCCTGCGCACCCGGGCCACGTCCTCGGCGGTCGCCGTGCAGTAGACGTCGTTGCGCGGATAGCCGTACTCCAGGGCCTCGTACGTGCCCGGGAAGGCCCGCTCCCACATCTCCGTGGAGTGCCGGTTGGAGGAGAGGTTGTAGTCCCAGCGGTCCACCCGCGCCAGCAGCTTGGTGAAGCTGCCGGTCGCCGCGGCCACCACCGGGTACGTCGACTGGTCGACGCCCATCTTCTTCAGCGGGGTGCCGTGCTGGGTCTGCAGATGCACGCTGCCGGGTCGCTTGACGACGCCGTCCGCGAAATTGGCGTTGTTGATCAGGTACTTGGCGCGGGCCAGCACCTCCCAGGAGCGGGCGCTGCCGATCACCGCGTGGTCCACGCCCGCGGGCAGGCCGTCCACCGCGTCCGCCTCGACCAGGAACACCCCCCGGATGTGCGGGGCGAGTTCACGTGCCTTGGCGTGGATCGCGGCCGGGTTGCAGGCGTAACCGCGTCCCCAGTAGGCGCAGTACACCGCGAGGTTCGCGTCCAGCGGGCGGCGCAGCTGCGCCGCGTACCGCGTGCGGGTGCGCAGCAACCGGGGACGCGGCAGCTTCGCCCAGACTCTCGGCAGCCGCTGGTTGGCGCCGCGCAGCGCACGGAACGCGCTGTACGCCCCGGCCGCCAGCAGCCGGTGCTGCACCCCGATCCGGCCCGCCGGAGGCCGGAACCCGGCCGGGCGGTGAAGTCGGTAGAGCCTGCCCGCACGGCGGAAGAAGGCCCGGCGCCGGCTCAGCGGAAGCCGCCTCGGATGGGCCGCGGACTTCAGCACCGTCGTGAAGAGGTCGCCGAACAGCGCCCTCGACCGCTCCTCGGACAGCCCCCGCGCGGCCGCCCGCCCGAGCACCAGGTCGACCTGGTCGAGCAGGTGGAACTGGTGCTCGCCCGGCTCGTTCAGCCGGCTGCCCTGGCGGCGCAGCAGATGGCGTACGAGGACCACGCGCAGCACCGCCATCCGTTCGGCGGCGACGCTCACCAGACCGCCCCAGCCGAGGTCCGTGAAGTGACCCTGGGGAAAGGTGAGATGACGTTCGCGCAGGAAGTCCCGCCGGTAGGCCGCGCTCCAGGCCGGCAGCAGCACACCGGTCAGCCGGGGCGCGCGGCCGGGCGCGAAGACTCCCTCGGGTGTCCTCGGGAGCGGAGGCGTGCTGGTCTCGACGTCCCACCAGTGGACCCGCTCGTGCGCGAAGTACAGGACGTCGGTCTCCTCGCGGAGTCCGCCGTCCAGGATTCCCAGCGCGCCCGGCACCAGGACGTCGTCACCGTCCAGGAAGAGCAGATACGTGCCGGCCGCCGCCCCGATCCCGGCGTTGCGTGCCGCGCTCAGCCCCTGTGACGGCGGCGAGTGCACCGGGACGACCCGGGAGTCCCGCGCGGCGTACCCGGCGACCACCTCGCCCGCCGGGGAGTCCGGCGCGTCGCAGACCGTGATCAGCTCGAAGTCGCCGAAGGACTGGCCGAGGACCGAGTCCAGTGCGAGGGCCAGCCGTCCGGCGACTCCATGGGTGGGGACGATGATGCTGAAGCGGGGCATTCTGCTCTTTCTCTCACAGGGTGCTGAGGTCTCGGGGGGTGCTGGGCCGGGGTGTCATCGCCCCGGCCGACCGGTGGGACGCCAGGTGGCGGGCCGGGTCGGCGTGGGCCGGGAGGGGCTGGAGGGCATGCCTGCTCCGGTTCAGAGGGTCTCGGTGACGGGGGCGGGGGAACCGGGCGCGGGCACCGTGGCGAGAGGCGGCACGGGGTGGGACCGGGCGGCCGACGGGACCGGCCGGCGCTCGGAGAGGGGAAGGGTCCGCGGCAGCCCGCCGCTCTCGCCGAGCACGACGTGGCGTACCACCCGCTCCGCGGCGAACCCGTCCTCGTACGGGCAGAAACGCTCGCGGAACGTGGCCCGCAGCCGCGCCGAACGGGAGCCGCACCAGGATCCGCTCGCGAAGACGTCGGTCAGCTCGTCCTCGTTCCGCGCGACCTCGCCGGGCGGGAAGGCGCGTACGTCGAAGTAGGTGCCGCGGGAGGCCTCGTACGCCTCCCAGTCGTCCGAGTGGATCACGATCGGCCGGTCGAGGACCGCGTAGTCGAACATCAGGGACGAGTAGTCGGTGACCAGCGCGTCCGACGCGAGACAGAGGGATTCGACGTTCGGGTGGTCGGAGACGTCGATGAGCCGGCCCCCGGGGAGGGCCGTGAGGGGACCCGCGTACGCGTGGTGGGCGCGGGTCAGCACGACGAAACGCGGGCCGAGCCGGCGCAGCACGCGCTCCAGGTCGACGGTGAGGCGCTGGGTGCGCCGGTAGTCGCGGTACGTCGGCGCGTACAGGACCGCGACGGTGCCCTCGGGGATGCCCAGGGACTCCCGCAGCCGGGCCACGTCCGCCGAAGTCGCGCGCTGGAACACGTCGTTGCGGGGCAGGCCGTACTCCAGCGTGGTGAAGGCGGCCGGGAAGACGCGCTCCCAGACCAGGGTGGAGTGGCGGTTGCCGGACAGGCAGTAGTCCCACTTGTCGGCGCTGCGCAGCAGTTCGGCGAAGTCCGTGCCGCGGGCGGCGGCCGGGCGGTCCTGCAGATCGAGGCCCATGTGCTTGAGCGGGGTGCCGTGCTGGGTCTGGATCATGATCTGGCCGCGCCGCTTGACCAGTCTGCGGTCGAAGTTGACGTTGTTGACCAGGTACTTGGAGCGCGCCAGCGCCGTCCAGTAGCCGGCCGAGCCGGGGCGCAGCCGCCGTGTCGACGGCGGGATCGTGTGGTGGTGCTCGGGATGCGCGATCCACGCCGTGCGGATGTGCGGCGCGAGGTCGCGGAACGCGGACTCCAGGGCGCCCGGGTTGCAGCCGTGACCGCGCCCCCAGTAGCTGGAGAAGACGGCGCGGTCGGCGCGCAGCGGGAGCCTGAGCTGCACACGGTAGTGGAACTGGAGCGCCGCGCCGCGGGCCCCGCGGAGCAGTTCCTTGGTGCCGCGCAGCGTCTTCTTGTGGACGCGCGAGGCCAGGGACAGCAGCCGGTACGTGCGGTGGTTGCCGAGCCGGACCAGGGCGTGCCGGACGCGGGTGCGCAGGGGGACCGGGGCGCCCGGCGCGCGGTGGCGGCGGTAGTGGGCGCGGGCGGCGCGCAGGAACTCGGCGCGGGTGCCGCGCGGCAGCCGGCCCCGCTTGGTGAACACCGTCGAGAGGTGGTCGACCATGCGGCGGAACAGGACGGGGCGCCAGTGCTCCAGTTCCGGGTGCGCGTCGAGGTGCGCGAAGACCCGGTCGTACTGGGCGAAGATGTCGAAGTGCTTGCGGCTGCTGGTGCCGAGGATGTTGCCCTGGCGGCGCTGGCGGTAGTGCACACAGACCCGGTCGAGGGTGGCGATCGTCCCGGCCGAGGTCAGCACCGGATACGTCCACGGCGTGTCCTCGTAGTAGCCGGGCGGGAAGGTGAAGCCCTCGCGCTCGACGAACTCCCGCCGGTACGCCTTGTTCCACACCACCATCAGGACCTTGAGCAGCCCCGGCCGGTCGTCGAGCCGGAAGGGCGCCGGGCCCGCTTCGGTGAGATGGGCCGCGAACTGGTTACGGACCGCCTCGCCCGACCAGTACGTGCGCGCGTAGTCGTAGACCAGGACGTCCGGTTCGCCGGTGTCCTTCAGCCGGTCGGCGATGGCGTGCAGCGCGTCCGGCGTGAGGGTGTCGTCGCCGTCGAGGAAGACCAGATAGTCGCCGGTGGCCTGTTCGAGCCCCGCGTTGCGGGCGTGTCCCAGGCCCACGTTCCGCGGCAGGTGCACGGGACGGACCCGGGCGTCACGGTCGGCGAACTCGTCGATGATCGCGCCGCAGGCGTCGGGCGAAGAGTCGTCGACGGCGATCAGTTCGAGGTCGGGACAGGACTGCTCCAGCACGGATTCGAGGCATTCGTGCAGGTACGCCTGAACCTTGTACGCGGGGACGATGACACTGAACCTGGGCAACGGACATCCATGGGTCGGCGCGGGCATACTGCCCGGCAACGGCCGAAGGGGTGACTTGGTTACGCCAGATGTGGCATATGGGGGACCCCGGGTGAACGCCGAGGGGCGGGCCGGTGTCCGGCCCGCCCCTCGGCGCCCCTCGACAGGCCCGCCGTACCGGGCTACTTGACCGCGCCCGCCATCACACCGGACACGAACTGCCGCTGGAACGCGAAGAACACGGCCAGTGGGATCACCATCGAGATGAAGGCGCCGGGCGCCAGCACGTCGATGTTGTTGCCGAACTGCCGTACCTGGGTCTGCAGGGCGACCGTGATCGGCTGGCTGCCCGAATCGGAGAACACCAGCGCGACCAGCATGTCGTTCCACACCCACAGGAACTGGAAGATGCCCAGCGAGGCGATCGCGGGACCGCCGAGCGGCATCACGACCTTGACGAACAGGCGCAGTTCACCCGCGCCGTCCAGCCGGGCCGCCTCCAGCAGTTCCCGTGGGATCTCCGCGAAGAAGTTCCGCAGCAGGAACACCGCGAAGGGCAGGCCGAAGCCCACGTGGAAGAGGATCACACCGAAGACGGTGCCGAAGATACCGATCTTCCCGAAGAGTTCGGCGATCGGGATGAGCGCCACCTGCACGGGAACGACCAGCAGGCCGACCGTGCCGAGGAACCACCAGTCGCGGCCCGGGAACTCCATCCAGGCGAAGGCGTAGCCCGCGAGCGAGCCGATCACCACGACCAGCAGGGTCGCCGGCACCGTGATCAGCACCGTGTTCAGCAGCGAGTTGGTGATGTCACTGTTCTCCAGGAGCTTCTGGTAGCTGTCCACGGTGAGCTGCGAGGGCTCGCTGAACACCTTCCACCAGCCGCTCGCGCTCATGTCCTCGGGCCTGCGCAGCGAGGACAGCAGCAGCCCGATGGTCGGCACCAGCCAGAACAGGCCGACCAGCAGCAGGAAGACGCGTACGATCCCGCCGCTGACGCCGCTCGCGAGGCGGGAGCCGAGCGACGTCCCGGTCTTCTCCGGGACGGTGACGGGTGGGGTCCTGGTGACCGTGCCGGCGTCCGTGGTCATCGCCGTACCTCCCGTCGGAGCCGTCGGATGTTGAACAGCATCACCGGGATCACGAGCAGCAGCAGGAACACCGCGATGGCGCTCGCTATGCCCGGCTGGTCCTCGGAGAAGCCCTTGCGGTAGAGCTCCAGGGCCAGCACGTTGGCGTCGTCCTGGGACGAGCCCGGCGCGATGATGAACACCAGGTCGAAGACCTTCAGAACGTTGATCATCAAGGTGACGGCGACGACCGCGAGCACCGGTGCGAGCAGCGGCACCGTGATCCTCCTGAAGACCTGCCACTCGTTCGCGCCGTCCACCCGGGCGGCCTCCAGCAGCTCCCGCGGCAACCCCGCGAGCCCCGCAGCGATCAGCACCATCGCGAAACCGGCCCACATCCAGATGTACGAGCCGATGATCGCCGGGGTGACCAGGGACGGGCCGAGCCAGTCGAGGCCGTTGTAGGGCTCCTTGAAGTTGCTCGCGGGGAGCCGGAGCCGGGCCCCGTCGGCCTGGGCCGGGAGCGTGAACGTGCCGTCGTCGCGCACCTTCGTGGAGGCCACCACCTTGCCGTCCTTGACGGCCTCGACCTTCATGCCCGGGTAGCCCAGCTCACTCGGGTCGACCTGCCCGAGCCTGCCGACGCCCTTGCCGCGGGTGAAGTCCTGCCAGGCCGTACCGGTGACCTTGCCCGGTTCGACGGCGGCCCGTACGGCCTTCTTCGCGCTGCCGGGCATCTGGTCCGGGGCGACGCCGACGAGCGGCAGGGCGACGGACTGCCCCGCCCGGACGGGCTGAGCGGTGAGGAACCCGCCCTTGTCCGGCTGGAGCGGCGACTGCCGCCCCGGGTGGGCCTTCGGGAACGCGGACGACTCCGCGAAGGTGTCGTGCACCCCGACCCAGACCGCGTTCGCCACACCCTTGTCCGGGTCCTGGTCGTACACCAGCCGGAAGATGATCCCCGCCGCGAGCATCGAGATCGCCATCGGCATGAAGACGACCAGCTTGAACGCCGTTCCCCAGCGCACCCGTTCGGTGAGCACCGCGAAGACGAGACCGAGCGCGGTCGCGACCGTGGGCGCGAACACGACCCAGATGACGTTGTTCTTCAGCGCGGTACGAATGCCGTCGTCCGTGAACAGCGCCTTGTAGTTGTCGACCCCGGCGAATCCGTCGCCGGACTGGTTGAGGAAGCTGCGGACCAGCGAGTACCCGATCGGGTAGACCACGAGCGCGCCGAGCAGCACGAGGCAGGGCAGCAGGAACAGCACTGCCACGGTCCTGCGGGTGCCGGTCACGCTCTTGCGCCGTGTTGCCGCGGGAGGGGCCGGGTCGGCCCCTCCCGCCGTTGCCGACGTCATCGCCGGATCAGCCCTTGTACGCCGCGGCCGCGTCGGCCTCCAGCTTCGCCTGCGTCCCCGCCACGTCCTTGGGGTTCTTCAGGAAGTCCTGCAGGTCCTTCCACTCGCCCTTGCCGGGCGTACCGCCGAAGGACTGCGGGGCCTGGTCGGACATGTCGAAACGGAAGTCGTCGCCGGCGGCGATCAGCGCCTTCGCCATCGACTGCTGCACGGCGTTCGGATACGCGGAGTTCGCCACGCTCTTGTTGGGGGAGAGGTAGCCGCCGAGCTTCGCCTGGATGGTCGCCGCGTCCGGCGAGGCCAGGAAGGTGACCAGTGCCTGGGCCGCCTTGGAGTCCTTCAGGACGACGGCCGCGTCACCACCGCTGACCACGGGGGCCTTGTCGCCCACGGCGGGGAACGGGAACACCTTCGCGTCCGTGCCGATCTTCGCCTTCGTCTCCGCGATGTTGACGCCCACGAAGTCGCCCTCGAAGACCATGCCTGCCTTGGGCTGGTCGCCGCCGGTGAACGTCTGCGTCACCGAGGCCGGGAACTCCGTCTGCAGCGCGCCGTCCGGGCCGCCCGCGATGTAGTTCTTGTTGCCCCACAGCTGGGCGAGCGTGGTCAGCGCGTCCTTCACGGACGGGTCCGTCCACTTGATCTTGTGCTGGGCGAGCTGGTCGTACTTCTCCGGACCGGCCTGGGAGAGATAGACGTTCTCGAACCAGTCGGTGAGGGTCCAGCCGTCCGCGCCGCCGACGGAGACGGGGGTGACACCGGAGTCGTAGACGGTCTGCGCGGTGGAGAGGAAGTCCTTCCAGGTGGCGGGCTCCTTCGCGCCCGCGTTCTCGAAGACCTTCGTGTTGTACCAGACCAGCGACTTGTTGGCCGCCTTGTAGTACACCCCGTACTGCTTGCCGTCGATCTTGCCGAGGTCCTGCCAGCCCTGCGAGTAGTTCTTGGCGAGCTGGGCCTGGGCGTCGGGGCCGACGGGCTTGGCCCACTTCTTCTCGACGGCCTGCTTGATGGCGCCGACCTGGGGGAGCATCGCGACGTCCGGCGGCGCGCCGCCCGCGATCTTCGAACCGAGGAAGTTGATGATCGGGTCCTGCGCGGGGACGAAGGTGACCTTCGCGCCGGTGCGCTTCTCGAACTCCGCCAGCACCTTCTTGAAGTTGGCCTGTTCGGGCCCCGTCCACACGGCGGCGACCTCCAGGCTCGCGCCGTCGAGCTTGGGCAGACTGACACTCCCGCCGCCCGCGGTGTCGCCGGTGCTCGCGCCGCTCTTGCCGTCGTCGCTCTTCTTGTCGTCACTGCCGCCGCACGCGGTGAGGGTGAGCGCGCCGGCGATGACGGCGGCTGCGGCGACCTGTGCGGCCCTGTGCGTCGAGTGCGTGTGCGACCTGTCTGTACGAAGCGATCTGCGCATTACTGCCCCGTTCTTCGTTCCTCGTCGAACGTCCGGCGCTGTCCCGTGCGGGTCTGGTCTACGCCTGGGGGCTTAAGGGCTGCAAGAGCGCCTGCGGTGTCAAGTGAGCGATCGTGATTGGGTCGTGACGTGGGCTGCCGGCCTGGTTGTGACGGGTGGGGGTGTTTCGGGCGCGGGTGGGTGGGGGCTGGTCGCGCTGTTCCTCCCGTCCCTGGAGGGGTGGGGCTGAGCCCCGGTGTCCTTCGGCCGGGTTTCGGGCGCGGGGCGGTGGGGGGTTGAGCGCGCGGTTCCTCGTGCCCCTGGAGGGCGTGGTGCGCACCCTGCGTGCTTGGTGGGGGTTCGCGCTTTTGGTGTGGGCGCGCGCTCTCAGCCCGTCCGGCGTCTGAGGACGAGCCCTTCGGGCGATGGCGGGGGTCCAGGGGGCGGCAGCCCCTTGGCGGGGGTCCGGGGGCCGAGCCCCCAGGTACGGGTCGGGTCGGGGCGGCGGGGGCGAGTGGACCGGATCAGAGGAGGGACGGAACCCCGGTGGCCGCCACCGACCTCGCCGCCCGCTCCAACGCACTGGCCAGCAGGGCCAGATCGGTCGGCCCGTTACCCAACTCCCGTACGGGACGCCGGGCCGGCGGATCCCCCATCCGCTGCCACTCGATGGCCACGACCGTGGGCCGCAGCGTGGCCGTGCGCGGAATACGCCCCGTGACCCTTCCCCCCTGGAAGGGCGTGACCCGGCCGTCCGACGTGAACAACCGCCCACGCCCCGGGGCGGGTTCGTCGGCCCCGGGCGACACCGGGTCCAGGACGACACGGAGCCCCGCGGAACGCCCCGGCTCACTGGCCGCCGCCCGCCCGTCGTCCGAGGCGGCCGCCACGAGATGGACACCGAGCCGGTCGCCCTCACGCGCCACGGCCTCCAGCGCCCGTACGACCGAACCGGCGGCCGGCCGGCCGGGCGACCCCAGCGCGGGTGAGAGCAGCGCGTCCAGGTCGTCGACCACGACGACGAGACGGGCGAGCGCCGGCCCGGCCTCGGCACGCGCGCGCGTGGCCGCCGGACGCAGCCGCAGCGTCGAACTGGGCGGGGTGTCCAGGTCGGCGGCGCCCAAGGACGCGCCGGACGGCCCCCCGGGGGACGGCCGGGCCGCCCGCTGGCCGACGAACCGGCCCGACACCTCCCGGTGCGTGTGCCACTCCGCGAAGCCGAGCCGCCCGAGGAGCTCGGCCCGCCGCTTCAGCTCGGCGCTCAGCGACTGGGCGAACTCCCGCATCCGCACGGGGTCGTTGGCGGTGAGATGCGTGGTGACATGAGGGAGGTCGGTGCAGACCCGCAGCCCCTCGCCGCCCTGCGCCGCGCCATGGCCACCGGTGCCGTCCCGGCCGTCCACCAGCACGATGCCGAGCCGGTCGGGCCGCTCGGCGGCGGCCAGGGACGCGGCGACGGAACGGAGCAGCTCCGTACGGCCGCTGCCCGGCGGGCCCTCTATCAGCAGATGGGGGCCCTCGGCGGGAAGATCCACGGCCAGCGGCCCACGCGGGCCCGCGCCGAGGACCGCCCGCCCGCGCCCGCCGAGCGACTCCGTGTCATCGGCCGCGTCCGCCCAACGCGCCATCAGCGAGGCGGGGGTGGCGCGGGCCAGCCCCAACTCGTCCAGCAGCCGGGTGACCTGGGGGAGCGGAGCGGACACGCGCGCGTGCCGGTCGCCGTGCGTGCCGTCCGTGCGCAGGGGTGCCAGGGCGCGGGCGAAACGCTCGGCCCAGGCCCGGGACACCGCGTCCACGGTGGCGACCGTGCCGTGCCCCACGGGGCCGCCCGACGCGACCCGCGTCAGCCGCAGTGCCGTGGCCACGTCCCCGCTGAGCAGCGCGACGGCCCCGCACTCCCGGAACGCCGGTGACGCGGAACAGGCCGCCTCGTACGTCTTCGTCACCGGGGACGCGGGAGAAGCCGCCGCGGTCTCGGCGAGGCAGATCACGTGGATGCCCGCGCGGGGCCCCTCGTGCGCCAGCCGCAGCACGGCCTCCCGCACGTCGGCCCCTCCGGGGTCGCCGTCGACGAGGACCAGCGTGTACGGCCCGTCGAAGTCCCGGTCCGATTCCGTGCCCCCGACACCGTTGCCGCCCTGGTCCGCCGGGTCCTGGTCCCGCGCCCAGGACGGACGCCGTGCGGCCGCCCGGGTGTCCAGCGGGATGTGGTCGGCCTCGTCGTAGGGCCGGGGGCGGGTGCCGGGGCCGGTGGCGGCCGCGCCCCGGGAGTGCGTGCCGTGAGCGGCGTCCGCCTCCTCCAGGTGGTCCTCGAGACGGCGCAGCAGCTCGTCCGTGCGGGCCGTCGCCTGCTCACGGTCGTAGGCGAGGAGCAGGCGGCAGTCCTGGCCGTGGGTGGGGCGCAGATGGGGGAGCCAGCCGAGCCAGGCCCACTCCGCGGTGCGCTCCTCGACCGTGCGCGAGCGGTCCGTGCTGAGCAGGACGATCTCCAGGGTGTCCGGCGAGTGCAGCGCCGCGAGCTGCGCCACCACCGAGCGGGCCAGCCCCGCGAGGCGGGCCCGCGGTCCCGCCAGGCCCAGCGCGCCGACCTCCCGCAGACCGGCCGTGACCGGCACCGCGGGCAGCAGCCCCGAACCGTGGGGCACCGCCCGGTCGGCCGTCCCCAGCCGCACCGTCAGCGACTCGGGGTGACCCGGGCCGCGCTCCCACAGCCGGGCCCCCGGTCCCAGCGCGGTGAGCAGCAGCGCCGCGGGGTCGGGCCAGCTCTCCGGAGCCTGTGCCGCGCCGCGGTCCGCCGTGGGCTCGGCGGAGTGGTCCTCGCCGTACTCCGCGTACCCCCCGTACTCGTCGTGGTCCCCGTACTCGTACTCGTACGGGTCCTGTCCGGTGTCCGTGGGCTCGCCCCGGCTTCCGGTCAGCCGCCGCGCCCAGGCCCCGAGACCCCGCTTGCGCACACCCGGCGGCAGGTCGGTGCCCCGCGGGGGAGTGCCCTTCCTGGCGCCCTGGCCAGGAGCGCCCGGGACCCCGGCGGGGTCCCCGGCGGACGTCGTGCGCGGACCGGACGGCTCTGTCCGCCTGCTCTCGATCCCGGGCGCCCCGCCCTGTTCCGGCACGACCGGGGGCACGGCGGAGAAGGAAGGAGGGGTGGCGGGCGAGGCAGAAGGGGTAGGAGGGGCGGAAGGGGTGACGGGGGATACCGCGCGGCCATGGGTCGCCTGTGGCCCGGGGACCTCCCCGGCGGCCTCCCACCGCGCCGATCCGTACGCGTGACGGGTCTCACCGCGGGGCGGCGCGGGGACGTCTCCTGTGCGGGCCGGGGGCACGGACGCGGCGCGGGCGGGCGCCGGATCCGGGCGGGCTCCCGCGCCGGCCGTGGTGGTCACCCTGACGTGTCCCTCCCCGTCGGGCGCCGTCCCCACGGAGTCCGGGCCGCCGGGCGGCGCCAGCCGGAGGGCGGACTCGCCCACGCGTAGCAGCGCGCCCGGCGGGAAGCCGACCGGGCGGCTGGTGACGCGGGTGCCGTTCAGCGTCGTACCGTTCGTCGACCCCAGGTCGGCCACCGTGACACGGCCCTCGGGAGAGACCGTGACCGCGCAGTGCAGACGCGAGACGTCCGGGTCGTCCAGCGGGACGTCGGCCTCGGCGGAGCGGCCGATGTGGATCCGCCCGCCGTGCAGGAGGTGGACACCGCCCGCGTCGGGGCCCGCGACGACATGGAGCTGGGCCGCGTCCTCGTCCACGTCCGGACCGGGCTCCGTGGGGGCGCCCAGGGAGAGCACCGCGCCGTCGGTCAGCGGCGGCTCGCCCAGCGTGCAGCGCTGCCCGTCGAGCCGCTCGGCGCCCGCGTACAGCACGACCGGACCACCGCCGAGCTCCCTGCTCCGCTCGGCGGGGACGGCGCTCCCGTCCCCGCCGACCGCCGAGGCCAGACCCGACGCCACCGCGGCCAGCGCCGTCCCGGCGGGGGCGGTGACCAGCACATCGCAGGCGGCGGCACGCCCCCGCGGCTCCGAGGGCGGGCCCAGCGGGTCTACGACGGTCAGCCGGATCTGCATCGCCGTCAGGGGTCCCTTCCGCGCAGGCGCCCGCGACGAGGACGAGGCTGTGCTGCGGTCCCCTCACCGCAGATCCCCCACCGCGCACGGGCACGTCGGCCAGTACTGAAGGCATCCTCGCACCTGTCACTGACAACACGCCCGCCACCCGGGCAGAAGTGATCTTGATTGGTCGGCTCTGCCCGTAAAAGTGCCTGACCAGTGCCCGACCGGTGCCCGCTTCGGTTCGGTCGCGGGATCCGTCACACCCCCGTAGAGGGGCCGAGCGGCAACCAACCGCCGCGAGTGCGCGTCTTTCCATCGACCGTCGGCCATCCGACACGGACGGGAACACGTATGTGAGCGCTTATGCCGACCACAGGCGCTCACGGGAAGCTCACAAAGGACGACAGCCCGGTGCCGGGCAGCTCGGCACTACAGTGGGCGGAACCGCCGCGGCAGAACCGACAACGGCGGACGGACCAGGCAAGCAAGCAACAGGGAGCGCATGACGTGCGGCCGGTAGGGAGCAAGTACCTCCTTGAGGAGCCGCTGGGGCGCGGCGCCACAGGCACCGTGTGGCGAGCCCGCCAGCGGGAGACCGCGGGTGCCGAGGCGGCCGTTGCCGGCCAGCCCGGCGAGACCGTGGCGATCAAGGTCCTGAAGGAAGAGCTCGCCAACGACGCGGACATCGTGATGCGCTTCCTGCGCGAGCGGTCCGTCCTGCTCCGGCTGACCCACCCGAATATCGTGCGGGTCCGTGACCTCGTCGTCGAGGGCGACCTGCTCGCGCTCGTCATGGATCTGGTCGAGGGCCCCGACCTGCACCGCTACCTGCGCGAGAACGGGCCGTTCTCGCCGGTCGCCGCCGCCCTCCTCACCGCCCAGGTCGCCGACGCGCTCGCCGCCAGTCACGCCGACGGTGTCGTGCACCGCGACCTGAAGCCCGCGAACGTCCTGCTCAAGCAGGACGGCGGCCAGATGCACCCGCTGCTCACCGACTTCGGCATCGCGCGGCTCGCCGACTCCCCGGGTCTGACCCGGACCCACGAGTTCGTGGGCACGCCCGCGTACGTCGCGCCCGAGTCGGCGGAGGGACGTCCGCAGACGTCCGCCGTCGACATCTACGGGGCGGGCATCCTGCTGTACGAGCTGGTCACCGGCCGTCCGCCGTTCTCCGGTGACTCCGCCCTCGAAGTGCTGCACCAGCACCTGAGCGCCGAGCCGCGCCGGCCCTCCACCGTGCCCGACCCGCTGTGGACGGTCATAGAGCGCTGTCTGCGCAAGAACCCCGACCAGCGGCCCAGCGCGGAGAACCTCGCGCGCGGGCTGCGCGCGGTCGCCGAGGGCGTCGGCGTGCACGCCACCTCCGCGCAGATCGCCGCGGCGGACGGGGTGGGCGCGCTGCTCGCCCCCGACCCGGCGCCGGCGCCGGTCCCGGACACGCCGGGCGCGGCCGACCCCACCCAGGTGCTCCCGTACGGCGCTCCGGGGGCGTACGACCCGAACGGCGCGACCAGTGTCCTTCCGCACACGGGCGCCGCCGACCCGACCGCCGTCATGCCGCCGGTGCCGCCGAACCAGCCCGGCCAGGCGGAGGACCCGCATCCCTGGCAGAGCCAGCTGCGGGCGGCCCGCGACCGCAACGAGCAGACGCAGGTCCAGTACATCGACCCGGACCAGGACCCGCTGCGCCGGCGTCCGCAGCGGCAGGTCGCACGGCCGCAGCAGCGGCCCGAGCAGCAGCGGGGCCAGCAGCCGCCGCCCGGATACGGGTATCCGCAGCAGGGGCAGCCCCAGCAGTACCAGCAGCAGTACGCCCAGCAACAGCAACAGCAGCAGTACGCCCAACAGCAACAGCAACAGCAACAGCAACAGCAACAGCAACAGCAACAGCAACAGCAGCAGCAGCAGTCCCGGCGGGCGCAGCGTCAGCAGCCGCAGCGCTACGCCCCCGCGCCTCAGCAGCAGCCCCAGCCGCAGCGGTACGCCCCCGCGCCGCAGCAGCCCGAGGCGCCCGCGCCGCGGCAGTCGCGCGAACCGAGGCAGCGCAGTGCCAACCGGATGCGGATCCCGGGGCTCGGCTGCCTCAAGGGCTGCCTGTTCATGATCGTCATCCTGTTCGTCGGTGGCTGGCTGGTCTGGGAGTTCAGTCCCCTGCAGGACTGGATCGGCTCCACCAGGTCCTTCTGGGGCGAGATCAAGCACACGTACGGCACCGTCAGCGACTGGGTCGGGAATCTCGGCTCGGGCTCGTCCGGCAACAACTGACCCGCACCCGGCCGTCGGCCGACCGACACCCGGCCGGTCCGCGGCCGACTCTGGGGACTTGTCGACATCCAGCGGGTGATTTCCGCCTCGGGCGTGAAGGTTGGCTCACCGGACGCGTACTTTTAGCGGCAACACGCGTCGGTAGGAGCAGTCTTGGCACGGAAGATCGGGAGCCGCTACACCGCCCACCAGATTCTGGGGCGGGGCAGCGCCGGTACGGTGTGGCTGGGCGAGGGACCCGAGGGGCCCGTCGCCATCAAGCTGCTGCGCGAGGACCTCGCGTCCGACCAGGAGCTCGTGGGCCGCTTCGTCCAGGAGCGCACGGCCCTGCTCGGACTCGACCATCCCCATGTGGTCGCGGTCCGTGATCTCGTGGTGGACGGCAACGACCTCGCGCTCGTCATGGATCTCGTACGCGGTACGGACCTGCGCACCCGACTGGACCGGGAACGGCGGCTGGCCCCGGAGGCCGCCGTCGCGATCGTGGCCGACGTCGCGGACGGGCTGGCGGCGGCGCACGCGGCCGGGGTCGTCCACCGGGACGTCAAGCCGGAGAACGTGCTGCTCGACATGCAGGGGCCGCTCGGGCCGGCTGGCGCGCACCCCGCGCTGCTGACGGACTTCGGTGTGGCCAAACTCATCGACTCGCCGCGGCGGACCCGGGCCACGAAGATCATCGGCACGCCGGACTACCTCGCGCCCGAGATCATCGAGGGACTGCCGCCGCGGGCCGCCGTCGACATCTACGCACTGGCGACCGTCCTGTACGAGCTCCTCGCCGGGTTCACGCCCTTCGGGGGCGGGCACCCGGGTGCGGTGCTGCGGCGGCACGTGACCGAGACGGTGGTGCCGCTGCCGGGGATCCCCGAGGAGCTGTGGCAGCTCCTCGTGCAGTGCCTGGCGAAGGCGCCGGCGTCACGGCTGCGGGCGTCCGAACTGGGAGCGCGGCTGCGGGAACAGCTGCCGTTGCTGGCGGGCATGCCACCCCTGGACGTGGACGAGCCGGACGGGGAACCGGCGGAGGAGACCTCGGAGGAGACCGCGGAGCCGGCCGAGCCCGCGTCGCGGGTACGGCGAGGGGCCGTACCGCTGGTGCCGGGCGCCGCGCCGGACTCGAACCGGGACACGCACACCTCGATGCGGGTGCCCGGGCCGGACGAGCTGGCCGGCGGAGCGCGCGGGACGGCGCGCGCGCCGCGCGCCGCGGGGGCGCCCCGGCCCGGGTCGGCGCGGCACCGGGCCTCCGCCCGGCGGCGCCGGATCACGCTGGGGGCGGCGGGAGTGGTGCTCGTCGCCGCGGTGGGGGTGGGGACCTGGCTCGCCACCTCGGGGGACGACGGTGGGGCGCAGCCGTCCGACACGAAGAACTCGGCCCCGGCGTCTCCCTGACCGGTCCCAGCCCCGTCCCTCAGGCACGGCCCCGCACCCAGGCCCAGGCCCGGACCGGTCCTTCGGGCTCGGCCCTGGGCCCGTCCCTCAGGCTCCGCACCCGCCCCGCAGACCCGGCCCTGGGCCCGGTCCCGTCCCCGGGGTTCCGGCTCTGAACCCGGGGCCAGTCCTGCGCCCGGCGCTCCGTCCCGGACCCGCGCTGGTCTCCGTGCCCGGGGCTCCGTCTCTGGAGCCCCGCCCAGCCTCGCACCTGGGTCTCCGTCCCGGACCCGCGCTGGTCTCCGTGCCCGGGGGTCCGTCCGTGGAGCCGCGCGCAGCCTCGGACCTGGGTCTCCGTCCCGGACCCGCGCCCGGTCCCCGTGCCGAGGACTCCGCCCCGGCCCCGGCAGGGGCACTCCGCCCCGGACCTCGCCAAGGGCACTGCGCCCCTCGGACCCCCGCTCGCCCGGAGGGCCCGTCCCCGAGCGCCGGACGGGCTGAGGGGGCGTGCCCGCGCCTGGACCGCTGTCCTCGTCCGCGGGGCCCGCCCCCAGAACCCGGACGGGGTGAGGGCGCGGCTCCCGGGGCGGGGGAGGCCCGGGGCCGCCGCCCCAGGGGTGAGAGCCCCGCTTGCCGCAGCCGTTACGCTGGAGGCGTGGCAGTCGTCGATGTATCCGAAGAGCTCAAGTCCCTCTCCTCGACCATGGAGTCGATCGAGGCCGTCCTGGACCTCGACAAGCTGAGGGCAGATGTCGCCGTGCTCGAGGAGCAGGCGGCCGCGCCGTCCCTGTGGGACGACCCGGACGAGGCGCAGAAGATCACCAGCAAGCTGAGCCACCTCCAGGCGGAGGTCAGGAAGGCCGAGGCGCTGCGCGGGCGGATCGACGATCTGAGCGTGCTCTTCGAGATGGCCGAGGAGGAGGACGACCCGGACACCCGCGCGGAGGCCGAGTCCGAGCTCACCGCCGTCAAGAAGGCGCTGGACGAGATGGAGGTGCGGACGCTGCTGTCGGGGGAGTACGACTCCCGCGAGGCGGTCGTCACCATCCGCGCCGAGGCCGGCGGCGTCGACGCCTCCGACTTCACCGAGAAGCTCCAGCGCATGTACCTGCGCTGGGCCGAGCGGCACGGCTACAAGACCGAGCTCTACGAGACCTCGTACGCGGAAGAGGCCGGCATCAAGTCGACCACCTTCGCCGTGCACGTCCCGTACGCCTACGGAACGCTCTCCGTGGAACAGGGCACCCACCGGCTCGTGCGGATCTCGCCCTTCGACAACCAGGGCCGCCGGCAGACGTCGTTCGCCGGTGTCGAGATCCTGCCGGTCGTCGAGCAGACCGATCACATCGAGATCGACGAGTCCGAGCTGCGGGTGGACGTCTACCGTTCGTCGGGTCCGGGCGGCCAGGGCGTCAACACCACCGACTCCGCGGTGCGTCTGACCCACCTGCCGACCGGCATCGTCGTGTCGTGCCAGAACGAGCGGTCGCAGATCCAGAACAAGGCGAGCGCGATGAACGTCCTGCAGGCCAAGCTCCTGGAGCGGCGCCGCCAGGAGGAGCAGGCCAAGATGGACGCCCTCAAGGGCGACGGCGGCAACTCCTGGGGCAACCAGATGCGTTCGTACGTGCTGCACCCGTACCAGATGGTCAAGGACCTGCGGACGGACTTCGAAGTGGGCAACCCGGAGGCCGTTTTCAACGGTGAGATCGACGGGTTCCTCGAGGCCGGAATTCGCTGGCGCAAGCAGCAGGAGAAGTAGTACGGGCCCCCAGGGGCTCTTTGTCGACAAGGCAACTGCCGCTCTTTGAGCGGCAGTTGCCTTTTGTGTGGCGGTTGTCTGGGTTCTACGTCACAGTCACATGTCTTCATGGCGGTCAAATGGCGCTGTTCTGGACATCGCGGCCGCAACGACCTTGACGGTGCTTTGAAAACTGGGAAGGGTAACGCGTGGCATGCGTATCTCTGGGGCGCATGTGAACCGGGGAGGCCGAGCGAATCCGCCCTGTGACGCCGTGGCCCCGGGCGCTGCTCCATCGACGATCAGCTACTGGGGGTAGCAAGCAGATGACCAAGAAGACGCGGATACGCGCGGCGCGGACAGCCGCCTGCGCGGTGATCGCCGCCGGTGCCTCGCTGACCGCCGCGGGTGCCGCCTCGGCTCTCGACATCAATGTCGGTGTCACGGCCGACGGCCCGACCCCGAGCGCCACCGACACGGGCATCCCGACCGGCCTGCCCACGGACCCGAGCACGCCGACCGGTCCGGCCACGCCCACGGACCCGGGCACTCCGACCGGTCCGGCCACGCCCACCAGCGCCGCCCCGTCGGACGAGCCGACGGACCCGACCGAGGAGCCGACCGAGCCCGGCGACCCGACCGACGAGCCGAGCGACAACCCGACCGACGGAGCCGGCACGGGCGGCAACGACAGCAACCCCGACGGCGGCTCCAAGCCCGTCGAGCAGGGCAAGGGCTCCTCCGGCCTGACCGACACCGGCTCGGACACCTCCGCCCAGGGCAAGAGCGGCGAGCTGGCCGAGACCGGTGCCGCCGAGACCACGTTCCTGCTGGTCGGCGCCGCCACGATGATCGCCGGCGGGATCGGCTTCCGTCTGCTGCCGCGCCTCATGGGCGGCCGTGGCGCCGCTGCCTGACGCGCTCCGGTGTGATACGCGACACCCTCTGCGCGTGACCATGCGAAAAGGGCCCGGAGCGAGCTGCTCCGGGCCCTTCCCGTACGCCCTGGGTGGCCGTTCGTACGCCCTGGGTGGCCTCTCGGGGGTCCTACACCGTCTGGTGGGCCAGCAGGGCCGCCGCCGTGATGAGCACGGCCAGCAGCGCTATCAGCGCCATCGGGTTCAGCCCGGCGAAGGGGCTCTCCTGCTGCAGTCGCTCCCGGTTCGCGCGGCAGACACGGCAGCGACCTTCACTGACGGGCGCCGCGCAGTTCGCGCACACCAATCGGTCGTACGTCATCCGCTTGCCCTCCTTGCGCCGTCCTCCGCGTACGTAACGCCGCGGGGAACGCAACCGTTCCCCCTCCACTGTGCCAGGTTCCGCGGAATTCGGCGCGGCTCGCCTTATCCTGCCCCGCCCGGACGCTTTCCAGCCCGTCAGATCCGTGACAAAACGTGCAAGCGTCGCGCAACCCCGGACGCCGACTGCGGACCCGCACCCGGTTCGCGTATGGTCACGCACACCTACCCCCGGCGACCCGTGGTGCATCCGTGATCCGATTCGACAATGTCTCCAAGGTCTACCCCAAGCAGACCCATCCCGCTCTCAGGGACGTCTCCCTGGAGGTCGAGCGTGGTGAGTTCGTGTTCCTCGTGGGGTCCTCCGGCTCCGGAAAGTCCACCTTCCTGCGGCTGATCCTCCGCGAGGAGCGGTGCAGTCACGGTCAGGTGCACGTCCTGGGCAAGGACCTCGCGCGCATCTCCAACTGGAAGGTGCCGCAGATGCGGCGCCAGCTGGGGACCGTCTTCCAGGACTTCCGGCTGCTGCCGAACAAGACGGTCGCCGAGAACGTGGCCTTCGCCCAGGAGGTCATCGGCAAGTCCCGCGGCGAGATCCGCAAGTCCGTGCCCCAGGTGCTCGACCTCGTCGGGCTCGGCGGCAAGGAGGACCGCAGACCCGGTGAGCTGTCCGGTGGTGAGCAGCAGCGTGTGGCCATCGCGAGAGCCTTCGTGAACCGGCCCAAGCTCCTCATCGCGGACGAGCCGACCGGCAACCTCGACCCGCAGACCTCCGTCGGCATCATGAAGCTGCTCGACCGCATCAACCGGACGGGCACGACTGTGGTGATGGCGACGCACGACCAGAACATCGTGGACCAGATGCGCAAGCGCGTCATCGAGCTGGAGAAGGGTCGTCTCGTCCGCGACCAGGCGCGCGGCGTCTACGGCTACCAGCACTGACGACGGTCCACGGAAAGGCTTAGCAGACGCCATGCGCGCCCAGTTCGTTCTGTCGGAGATCGGTGTCGGTCTCCGTCGCAATCTGACGATGACCTTCGCGGTCGTCGTCTCGGTCGCCCTCTCCCTCGCCCTGTTCGGCGGTTCGCTCCTGATGAGCGACCAGGTGAGCACCATGAAGGGCTACTGGTACGACAAGGTCAACGTCTCGGTCTTCCTCTGCAACAAGAGCGACGCCGAGTCCGACCCCCACTGTGCCAAGGGGGCGGTGACCGCCGAGCAGAAGAAGCAGATCGAGAGCGACCTCGGCAAGATGACCGTCGTCCAGAAGGTGACGTACGAGTCCGCGGACGAGGCCTACAAGCACTACAAGGAGCAGTTCGGCGACTCCCCGCTGGCCAGTTCCCTGACACCGGACCAGATGCAGGAGTCGTACCGCATCAAGCTGAAGGACCCGGAGAAGTACCAGGTCATCGCGACCGCCTTCGACGGGCGTGACGGCGTGCAGTCCGTGCAGGACCAGAAGGGCATCCTGGACAACCTCTTCGGGCTGCTCAACGGCATGAACTGGGCCGCGCGCGCGGTGATGGCGATGATGCTCGTCGTCGCCCTGATGCTGATCGTCAACACGGTGCGCGTCTCGGCGTTCAGCCGGCGCAGGGAGACCGGGATCATGCGCCTGGTCGGCGCCTCGGGGTTCTACATCCAGGCGCCGTTCATCATGGAGGCCGCGGTCGCCGGACTCATCGGCGGCGGTGTCGCCTGCGGATTCCTGGTCGTCGCCCGGTACTTCATCATCGACCACGGTCTGGCCCTGTCCGAGAAGCTGAATCTGATCAACTTCATCGGCTGGGACGCCGTGCTCACCAAGCTGCCGCTCATCCTCGCGACGAGCCTGCTGATGCCCGCGCTTGCCGCGTTCTTCGCGTTGCGCAAGTACCTGAAGGTGTGACGCATGCCAAGGGGGGCCGTACTGCCAACCGGCGGTACGGCCCGTCGCGTTGTCCTAGACTCACCGCCATGTCAGGTCGTGACCTGTTCTGCCAGCCCCGCCGCTTCGGCCGCGGGGCCGCCCTGACATTGGTTTTCGCGAGCGTTCTCGTCGCCGGCGCGGCGACCGGTTCGTTCGGCGACCCCGACCGGAAATCCCCGCTCCCGTCGACGGGTTCGACGCCGGCCACCCACCACAAGGACGTCGCCGCGGCGGCGGCCGAGGCGATGGCCGACGGCAAGTCCCCCATGGAGGCGGCCGAGCGCGCCGTCAGCCGCAGCGGCGACCGCTGGGGCGCGGTCTACTCCCAGGGCGACTACGAGGAGTTCGAGGAAGCCCTCGACGGCCAGTACACCGGCGTCGGCCTGTGGGCCCGCCGCGAGCGCGACGGCCGGATCGAGGTGACCCGGGTGCGGAGCGCGTCGCCCGCGGCGGCCGCCGGGATCCGCGAGGGCGACCGGCTGCGCAGCGTCGACGGCGAGGACGTCGACGGCAGGCCCGTCACCGAGGTGGTCTCCTTACTGCGCGGGGACGCGGACGACGCGGCGGCCGGTACGAAGGTCCGCCTCGGTCTGGAGCGCGGCACGCGCGCGTGGAGCGAGACCCTGCGCCGGGCCAGGCTGTCCACCGACTCCGTGACGGTGCACAAGCTCCCCGGCGGCGTCACCGTGATCAAGGTCGCCGCCTTCACCAAGGGGGCGGGCGACGCCGTGCGGACCGCCGTCGGGCGGGTCCCCCGGCACGCCGGGATCGTGCTCGACCTCCGAGGCAACTCCGGCGGACTGGTCACCGAGGCCGTCACGACGGCCTCCGCCTTCCTCGACGGCGGCCTCGTCGCCACGTACGACGTCAACGGCGACCAGCGCGCCCTGCACGCCGCGCCCGGCGGTGACACCACCAGACCCCTGGTCGCCCTCGTCGACGGCGGCACGATGAGCGCGGCCGAACTGCTCACCGGCGCCCTCCAGGACCGTGGCCGCGCGGTCGTGGTGGGCACCAGGACCTTCGGCAAGGGCTCGGTCCAGATGCCGAGCGCCCTCCCCGGCGGTTCCGTCGCCGAGCTGACCGTCGGGCACTACCGCACCCCCTCCGGCCGTGGCGTCGACGGCCGGGGCATCACGCCCGACCTGGAGGCCGACACGGGAGCCCTGGAGCGCGCGGAGACCGTGCTCAGCGGTCTCGGCGACCCCTCGTAGTCACCGCGCGGTCCCCGGTCCGGCCCGTCGCGGCCACCGGTTCGGCGCTCCTGTAATCGGCTTTCCCCCGGACCCCCCTGTGGTGCGAAAATGGTCAGCACTATGAGCAAGGGAATGTACGTACCGAAGGAGTCCCAGCCCAAGCAGGGCGGAGGGACCGCGAAGGCCAAGGACGGCAAGCGCAAGATCGTCGCGCAGAACAAGAAGGCACGGCACGACTACGCGATCATCGACACCTACGAGGCCGGCCTCGTGCTCACCGGCACCGAGGTGAAGTCGCTGCGTCAGGGACGCGCCTCGCTGACCGACGGCTTCGTCCAGATCGACGGGAACGAGGCGTGGCTGCACAACGCCCACATTCCCGAGTACAGCCAGGGCACGTGGACCAACCACACGGTGCGCCGCAAGCGCAAGCTGCTCCTGCACCGTGAGGAGATCGACAAGCTGGCGTCGAAGTCGGAGGAGACGGGTCACACGATCGTGCCCCTCGCCCTGTACTTCAAGGACGGCCGGGCCAAGGCCGAGATCGCGCTCGCCCGAGGCAAGAAGGAGTACGACAAGCGGCAGACCCTGCGCGAGAAGCAGGACCGCCGGGAGTCGGACCGCGCGATCGCGGCGGCGAAGCGGAAGCAGCGGGGCGAGTAGCCGCGGGGCGGTGGCCACGGGGAATACAGTGGCACCGACGTGCGTCGGTCACGTACGATGGGATCTGCACCCCACAGCGGGTGCGTGACCCTCTTCGGAGGGGCTTGAAAAAACAACATGGGGATGATCGGTTTCGACAGCGGCTGTCGAAGCAGGGGAAGCGTGTCGAGGAAGCGACAATGATCTCGTTAACCATATGTCGCAACCAATAATCGCCAATTCCAAGAGCGATTCCCAGTCCTTCGCCCTCGCTGCCTAATAAGCAGTGAGTGAAGGACCCTTAATGGGTGTCAGCCCGGGGGTGTTCCCGACCCGGACCCTGGCATAATCTAGGGAACTAAACCATCGAGCCCGGTCACGGGGTTCGATGGGAAATCAAACAGTGACTGGGCCCGTCGGCGACTTGTTCGCGTGATCACCGGGGCCGAGAAAATCGCAGCGAACTGCACACGGAGAAGCCCTGATTCTGCACCGGTGGACGCGGGTTCGATTCCCGCCATCTCCACGATCAGGAGGTCCTCGGACCTCCACATCCCATGTGGGCCAAGGCCCCGTCGCTTTCGAGCGGCGGGGCCTTTGTCATGCGCGGTGAGTAGTGCGTGATGGCTGGTGCCCGAATGTTCTTGATCGGTCGGGGTGATCCATGGACGGCTCCGACGTGCAAAAGCGCGAGGGTGACTTCTGCTTCGCTGCCCCGGAGTGGAGTGGAGTGGAGCGGGCGAAGGACGGAGCCGATGAGCTGAAAGCCGGGCGGAAGGGCCGCAGTTCGGGCCGGCCGCCCCTGCCGATGCCACCGGACCGCGGCCCGGTACCTCAACGGGCGGGCGACGGAGGCCTTTTGCACCGGCGGCGACAACACCTGAGCCGCTTTCCTCGCGGTGCTCGGCCGTCCGGGGATGCCGTCCCGCGCCTTCGGCCGCCTCTCCGGCCGCCTCTCCTCAGGTCATGGCTCCTCAAGGGTTCAGCGAGCGGGGTGCGGTGCTCGCGCGGTCCGTCAGCCGGGGCGTGAGGAGGGTGGCCTCGGGGACGTCGGTGCCGCCCAGTTTCCTCATCAGCAGTTCCACCGCCCGCGCGCCCACCTCGGCGGACGGGATGGCTACGGAGGTGACGGGGACCCGGACGTTCTCGGCGAGCTCGTCCGGGCAGATCGCGGTGACGGAGAGATCGGCGGGGACGCGCAGACCGAGCTGCTCGAAGGCGTCGATCAGTGGTTCCAGGACCGGTTCGTTGTGGACGACGACGCCGGTCAGCGCCGGCTGGTCGCGCAGGAGCTGTTCGGCGACCCGGCGTGCTGCGGCGGGCGACGCGTCGCAGGGGTGGACGGAGGACGCGAGCGCGTTGCGGTCGGCTGCGGCGGTGAAGCCCTCCACCACGCGCTGGGCGAACGCCGTCCCCCGCACATACACCTCGGGTGGTGACCCGACCAGCGCCACGACCCGGTGCCCGAGCCCCGCCAGCCTGTCGACGCACAGCTCACCCGCCGCCCTGAAGTCCAGGTCGATGCAGGTGAGCCCGGCGGCCGGGGAGGGGAACCCGATGAGGACGGAGGGGCGGTCCAGGGCGCGCAACAGCGACAGCCTGGGGTCGTGCAGCTGGACGTCCATCACGATCAGGGCGTCGACCAGCGCGGTGTCCGCCACCCGCCGCAGCCCCTCCGCACCCTCCTCCTGGGTCAGCAGCAGAACGTCGTGATCGTGCCGCCGCGCCGCCGTCACCACCGACACCGCGAACTGCATCACCACCGGTACGTGGATGCCCGCCCTCAGCGGCACCACCAGCGCCAGCACGTTGGACCGGCTGCTCGCGAGGGCGCGCGCCCCGGCGTGCGGGCGGTAGCCCAGCCGCCGGATGCTGGCCTCGACGCGCTGCCTGGTCTCCTCGGAGATGGGACGCTTGCCGCTGAGGGCGTAGGAGACGGTGCTGGGGGAGACCCCGGCGTGCCGCGCCACATCGGTGATCTTCACCATCACTCGGACCCCGACTCCGACTCCAGCCGCGGGTGTGGCTGCGTCTCCGGGTCGGGTTCCAGGTCCAGGGTCAGGAAGCCCGTCCCCGCCGTCGCCCGCACCTCGCGCCCGCCCGCCGCCAGCCCCCACCCCGCCGCCGGATCGCTCGACGAGGCCCGCAGGGTGCTCCCCTCACGGACGACGGTGAACGTCACCCCGCCCACCGGCACCGTCACCCGGGCACCGCGCTCCAGGCCGTACGCGTGCAGCGTGACCCCGTCCGCGTGGACGTAGTCGGGCCGGTCGTCCACCGCGCCCACCGGGATCACCGCGCCCGGCCGCACCAGCAGCGGCACGCTCAGGAAGTCGTGGCGTTCGCGCACCCAGCGCGGACCGGTCACCGTCCGCCCCGTGAGGAGGTGGGTCCAGGTGCCGTCCGGCACGTAGTAGGAGACGTCGCCCTCGTCGCTGAAGACGGGCGCGACCAGCAGGTCGGGACCGAGCATGTACTGCCGCTCCAGATGCGCGCACGCCGGGTCGTCCGGGAACTCCAGCACCATCGCCCGCATCATCGGCACCCCCTCGGCGTGCGCGGCGCGGGCCGCCTCGTACAGATAGGGCATGAGGCCGAGCTTCAGCCGGGTGAACAGCCGCAGCACGTCCACGGCCTCCTCGTCGAACAGCCACGGCACGCGGTAGGAGGACGAACCGTGCAGCCGGCTGTGGGAGGAGAGGAGCCCGAAGGCGATCCACCGTTTGAAGAGGGCCGGTGCCGGTGTCCCCTCGAAGCCGCCGATGTCGTGACTCCAGAAACCGAAGCCCGACATGCCGAGGCTCAGCCCGCCGCGCAGTGACTCGGCCATCGACGCGTACGTCGCCTCGCAGTCGCCGCCCCAGTGCACCGGGAACTGCTGGCTGCCGGCGGTCGCCGAGCGTGCGAAGACGACGGCCTCCGCCTCGCCCCGGTGCTTGCGCAGCACCTCGAAGACGGTGCGGTTGTAGAGGTACGTGTAGTAGTTGTGCATGCGTTCCGGGTCGGCGCCGTCGGCGTACGCCACATCGACCGGGACCCGCTCGCCGAAGTCGGTCTTGAAGCAGTCGACGCCCTGGTCGAGCAGCGCCTCCAGTTTGGCGGCGTACCAGTCGCGGGCGGCCGGGCTGGTGAAGTCGACCAGCGCCATGCCCGGCTGCCACAGGTCCCACTGCCACACACTGCCGTCGGGCCTCCTGAGCAGATGGCCCAGGGCCTTGCCCTCCGCGAAGAGCGGGGAGCGCTGCGCGATGTAGGGGTTGATCCATACGCAGATGCGCAGGCCCTTGTCCTTCAGCCGGGTCAGCATGCCCGCCGGGTCGGGGAACACCCGGGGGTCCCACTCGAAGTCGCACCAGTTGAACTCGCGCATCCAGAAACAGTCGAAGTGGAAGACGGAGAGGGGGAGTTCGCGTTCCCTCATGCCGTCGATGAAGGAGGTGACGGTGGCCTCGTCGTAGGAGGTGGTGAAGGATGTCGACAGCCACAGGCCGAAGGACCAGGCGGGCGGGAGGGCCGGGCGGCCGGTGAGCCGCGTGTACGTGCGCAGGATGTCCTTGGGGCTCGGCCCGTAGATCACGTAGTACGTCAACTGCTGCGTCTCGGCACTGAACTGGACCTTCGACACCGCTTCCGAGCCGACCTCGAAGGAGACCCGGCCCGGATGATCGACGAAGACGCCGTAGCCCGCGTCGGTCAGATAGAACGGCACGTTCTTGTAGGCCTGTTCGGTGGCGGTGCCGCCGTCGGCGTTCCACATGTCCACGACCTGGCCGTTCTTGACGAGCGGCCCGAAGCGCTCGCCGAGGCCGTAGACCTGGGTGCCGACGCCGAGGTTCAGCTGCTCGCGCAGATAGTGGGCGCCGGCCGCGTCCCGCATGATGCCCATGCCCTTGGGGCCGCTGGTGGTGAGGACGCGGCCGTGGGCGAGGAAGTCGACGTGCCAGGGAGCGGTGCGGGCGACCCGGACGGACAGGGCGCCCGCGGTGAGCGTCGCGTGCTCGTCGTCGTGTTCCACGAGGGGCGCGCTGTGCTCCTCCAGCGGCCACCCCGCGGACCCCGGGGCGCTCCGGTGGAGTTCGAAGTGGGGCCCGCGCGGCTCCTCCCCCTGGAAGTGCGTGAACGTGACGCCGATGACGTCCGGCATCGGCGCGTGCGCGCTGATCGTCACGACCGGTCCCTTCAGCAGGTCACCGCGGTGGCGGATGGGCTGGGTCGGCGCGTGGATCTCCAGGGTTCCGCCGGACGCGCTCACGTCGAGGACCTCGACCGGGTGGGCCGCGGTGACGCCTTCGCGCAGCAGCCAGTAGCCGTCGGTGAACTTCACGCCCACACCCCTTACTTGACCGCGCCCACGGCGATGCCGCGGGTCAGCGTCCGCTGGAAGACGAGGAAGAAGACGATCGCGGGGAGCACGCCGAGGAGGGCCGCCGCGTTGGTCATGGTCGCGTCCATCAGGCGCTGTCCCTGGAGGACGCCGAGCGCCACCGACACCGTCTGGTTGTCGTTGGAGATCAGCATCACCAGCGGCAGCAGGAACTCGTTCCAGGTCCAGATGAAGAAGAAGACCAGGAGGACGCCGATGGTGGGGCGGCTGACAGGGACCACGATCCGCCACAGCACCTGCCACTTGTTCGCCCCGTCGATCCGGGCCGCCTCGATGATCTCGCGCGGGAACTGCCCGAGGACGGAGGACAGGAGGTACGTGCCGAAGGCCGCCTGGACGACGGTGAACACGATGATCACACTGAGCCGGGTGTCGTAGAGGCCCGCCTGCTTGCACAGGTAGTAGACCGGGTAGACCAGCGCCTCCTGCGGCAGCATGTTCGCCAGCACGAAGAAGGCGAGGACCCAGGTGCGGCCCCTGACGCGGCCGATGCCGATCGCGTACGCGTTCAGGACGGACAGCACGGCGGCGCCGATCGCCACCGAGCCGGAGATCAGGATCGAGTTGACCAGCTTCTGGCCGTAGTCGACGCGCTGCCAGAAGTCCTTGAGTCCGTCGAGGTAGAAGCCGTGCGGCAGGCTGAGGGGGCCGTTCGACGAGTACTCGGCGGGGGACTTGACCGCGTTGATCGCGACGATGGCGAACGGCAGCACCATGAAGAGGGCCGCGACGACCAGGGCGACGAGGACGGGATAGCGGCGTACGGCGGTCATGCGCGGAGTCCTTCCTCGGCGTCCTCGGCGCGGGTCTGGAGCTTCAGGCCGACCAGCGCGAGTCCGAGGATGATCACGGTCAGCACGGTGGAGATCGCCGCGCCGTAGCCGACCTGGGTCTTCTCGAAGAACGTGGTGAAGGAGAAGTAGGACGGCACGTCGGTCGCGCCGCCGGGGCCGCCCTTGGTGAGGACGTACACCGCGCCGAACACCTTGAGCGCGGCGATCGTGCACCAGAGGAGGACGACGTAGATCTCCGGGCGGATCTGCGGCAGCGTGATGTGCCCGAAGCGGCGCCACCAGCCCGCGCCGTCCAGCTCTGCCGCCTCGTACAGCTGCGGGTCGACGCGTTGCAGCCCCGCCATGAAGACGACCAGGGGGAAGCCGAGCTGGACCCACACCATCACGCCCATGACGCTGTAGAGGGCGATGTCCGGGTCGCCGAGCCAGTCCTGCTGGAGGGAGCCGAGGCCCACCGCCCTAAGGAGCGCGTTCAGCGAGCCGTTGTCGGGGGCGAGGATCCAGCTCCAGACGATGCCGGCGACGGCGACGGGCAGGACCTGCGGGAGGTAGAAGCAGGCGCGCAGGACGGCGGCGATCCTGGTGCCGAAGTGCTTGCCGACGAAGTCGAAGAGGGCGGCGGCCAGCACGAGCCCGAGGACCGTCGGTACGGCGGCCATCGCGACGACCATGAACAGGCTGTGCCGGAAGGACGCCCAGAACTCCGAGTCGCCCATCAGCTCCCGGTAGTTGGCGAGCCCCGACCACTTCGGGGAGCCGACGCCCTGCCAGTCGGTGAAGCTCACACCGGTGTTCATCAGGAACGGGACGACGATGACCGTGAGGAAGGCGAGGGCGCCGGGGAGCAGGAAGAGGGCGTAGGAGGAGTGGGGGCGCCGCGGGTGGCCCGTACGGCTGTGATGCCGCCGGACCACCTCGCCGCCCCGTTCGGCGGTGGCCGTCATGTCTTCGGCGCGCCCTTGTCGTACGCCGTCTGCAGCGCGCTCAGATAGGCGTCCGGCTTCTCGCTCCCCGTGATCAGCTTCTGGGTCTCGGAGACGAGGACGTCGTAGAAGCCGGCGACCGGCCAGTCCGGGTAGAAGGCCAGGCCGTCCCTGCCGGAGAGCGTGTTGAAGTCGGCGATCAGGGTCTTGGCCTTCGGGTCGGTGATGGCGGCGGTGTCGGCGCCCACCGGGACCCCGCCCTTGTTGCCGAGCAGGTTCTGGATCTTCCGCGACATGGTGATGTCGATGAAGTCGTAGGCGAGATCCTTGTTCCTCGCGCCCTTGGGGACGACCCAGAGGTTGCCGCCGGAGCCGAGGGTGAGGTCGCTGCCGGGCCACAGGAAGGTGCCCCAGTCGAACTTGTTCTCCGTCTGGAAGCGCCCGTACCACCAGCTGCCGCTGAACAGGATCGGGCTCTTGCCCTGGATGAACGAGACGCCCGCGTCCTCAGCCTTGAGCGAGGTGGACTTCTTGCTGATGTACCCCTTCTTCACCCAGTCGGCGAAGGTGGTGGCGGCGTACGTCCAGGCGGCGTCGTGGAAGTCCGTCTTCCCCTTGTACAGCTCGTACTTGTCGACCCACGAGCGGTCGGCCCTGGAGAGGGCGAGCTGGTACAGGTACTGCTGGGCCACGTATTCGGCGCCCGCGTCGGCCAGCGGAGTGATGCCCTTCGACACGAACGTGTCCATGGCGGCGGTGAGCTGGTCGAGGGTGGTGGGCTGCGCGATGCCGTACTTCTTGAAGAGGTCCTTGTTGTAGAACACCATCGTGTACTCGGCGTAGTTGGGCACCCCGTACCACTTGCCGGAGCCCATGACCCCGTTGGTGTCGTACTGGCTGGTGGTGCGCACCCCCGCGCTGAGCTTCTTGTCCCAGCCGCGCTTGGTCGCCTCGGCGGTCAGATCGGTGAGGAGCCCCTGCTTGGAGAGCAGTCCGGCCGTCGCGTTGCCCTTGTTGTACTCCATGAGGTCGGGCGCGTCGTTCGAGTTCAGGACCATCGGCGCGGTCTTCTGGTTCTGCTCGAAGCCCTTCTCCTCGAACTTCACCTTGACGCCGGGGTGGGTCTTCTCGAACTCCTTGATGGCCTCGTTCCAGGCCACGCCCATGGCACTGTCGGGCCCTTCGTAGTGCCACAGCTTCAGCGTCTTGCCGTCCGGCGAACCGCTGTCCGAGCTGCCGCAGGAGGCCAGCAGCAGGGCGCCCGTCAGGGTCACCGCCGCCGTCGCCACCACACGCCTTCGTGTCGTCGACATCCATTGCCTCCGGGGAGTCGGATGGGGAGGGAAGCCGTCGCTCGACGGCCGTCGAACGTTTCGACGCATCGCGTCGAAGCGCTTCGACGGGGGAAGGTATGTGGGGGTCCCGGGCGCGTCAATGGGGTGCGTCGGAATTGGCGCAGGGGTTCGACCCGCCGGACGGCGCACTCCCTCGAAAAGACGGTGAAGTGCCTCGAAAACGACCTGATGTCAGAGTCGAGAGCGCGAACGCGGTCGCCGCCGCCGCGACCGGCACGACATACCCCGTCGACGAGGAGAAGCGCTCCACCACCCACCCCCCGGCTGCCGAGCCGCAGGCGATCCCGCCGAGCAGACCCGTCACCGCCAGCGTCATGCCCTCGTTCAGGCGGCCCTCGGGTGTGCGCCGCTGGACGAGTGCCATGCCGGTGACCATGGTCGGCGCGGTGGCGGTCCCGGCGAGGAGCAACGCACCCGCCAGCACCGGGAGCGAGCCGGTGAGCGAGGCGGCGAGCAGCGGCAGGGACATCGTGACCGTCATGGCGGCGAGGCCGAGCCGGTGACGCCGTTCGGCGGGGCCCGCCGGTTTCAGGGCTCCGTACAGCAGTCCCGCCGCGCACGAGCCGGCGGCCTGGAGGGCGAGCACCGCGCCCGCGGCCGCCCGGTGCCCGTGGGCGTCCGCGAACGCGATCGTGACGACCTCCATCGAACCGAACACCGCGCCGGTGGCGAGGAAACCGAGCAGGAGCGGAGGCATTCCGGGGGCGAGGACGGGGGACTTGGACCGCGGGTGCCGCTGGGGCGGCGGTTCCGTGGAGCGCTGGGCGGCGAAGACCAGGACGCCGGTCATCAGCAAGGCCCCGGCCACCAGCGTTCCCGCCTCCGGGAAGAGGGCGGTGCACAGGAACGCCGCGCACACCGGGCCGAGCATGAAACACAGCTCGTCCGCGGCCTGTTCGAAGGAGTTCGCGGTGTGCGCGGCATCGGGGTCGCCGCGGAAGAGGTGGGCCCAGCGGGCGCGGGACATGCCGCCCGTGTTGGGTGTGGTGGCGGTGGCGGCGTACGCGGCGAACAGGGTCCAGTCGGGCGCCCCGAAGCGCACGCACAGCAGCAGCGAGAGGCTTCCCAGCAGGGCGAAGGCCGTGGCGGGCACGGCGATCCGGGCCTGACCGTGGCGGTCGACGAGACGCGCGGTCCAGGGGGCGACCAGCGCGGTCGCCGCGAGGCCCGTCGCCGTCACGGCGCCGGCCAGCGCGTAGGAGCCGCGCGACCCGGCGATCATGATGACCGCGCTGACGCTGAACATGCCCATGGGCAGCCGTGCGAGCAGGTTCCCGAGAGTGAAGGCACGGGCACCGGGGACGGCGAAGAGCCGGTGGTAGGGGGTGCGGGGCGGGCGGGGGGTGCGGGTGGGTCGGGGTGCTTTCGGGGGGCGCGGGCGGAGGTCCGGGCCGGCGGGCGCCGGGATGTCGGTGGAGGTGGGGGTGGTGGCTGCGGTGGCGGTGGCGGTGGTGGTGGGTGGTGGCGTGCGTGTCTGCTCGGTGGGCTGTCGTGGCATGGGCCCACCGTCGCCGGGGACGGGGTGAACGGTCCAACACCTGTTCGGCGGCGATTGACGCATCCGCGTTGTAAATTCGCGTGATGCCTGGTCAACGGCCTCCTGCCGCATCCCGCAGCGCGCCTCTCGGCCGCCGTCCCGCCCCTCTTTCCGTGCCCCGCCCCACCGCCCCTCCCGACCCCCGTCTCCTGCGCGCCTTCCTGGCCGTCGCCGAGGAGTCGCACTTCACTCGGGCCGCCGCCCGGCTGTACGTCGCTCAGCAGGCCCTGAGCCGCGACGTCCGGAGGCTGGAGCGGGAGCTCGGCGCGGAGCTGTTCGCGCGGACCACCCGGCGGGTGACGCTGACGGCCGACGGTGAGCGCCTGCTGCCGTACGCGCGGCGCGTGCTGGAGGCGAACGAGGCCCTGCTGTCCGCGTTCGCGGGCAACGGTCAGGACCGGCCGCTGCTGGTCGACGTCAACTCCCCCGGGCTCACCTGCGGACGCGTCCTCGACCGGGCCCGCGCGCTGGCCCCGGACTGCGAGTTGATGGCCCGCTTCGAGAGCGGGCTCACCGGCGCGGCCGAGGAGATCCTCGCCGGACGTCTGGACGCGTCGTTCGGACGGTTCGCGGGCCTCGCTCCCGCGGTCCGGGCCAGGCTCGCGCAGCAGCCCGTGCGGTACGAGCCGATGGCCGTCGTCCTGCCCGAGGATCATCCCCTCGCCGCCCTGGACGCGGTGCCGCTGGACGCGCTGGCGGGCGAGACCGTGTACGCCGGCGCGGGGAATCCCCGGACGCTGGAGTGGACCGACCTGGCGCGTCACCTCTTCGAGGGACGTGGGATCGCGCTGGCGCCCCCCGCGCCGGTGGCCCTCGGAATCGAGGAGTTCCGGCGGATCATGACGAAGAAACGGAATCCCGTACTGGCCGTCGTGGACTTTCCGACGATGTCCGAAACCGTACGCAAACGTTTGATCGAACCTATTCCCCTGTCTCCTGTGTCGCTGGTGTGGCGAAAGGGGCTGGAGCATCCCGGCATCGCTGCTCTACGACGTGCGGCGGCCGAACTCGCGGCAGAGGAAGGCTGGTTGCTACGCCCCGTGGACGGTTGGATTCCGGCCAATGACGCGGACATCATGGCGAGGCAGGATTGACACATAACCACACTGGTCCCTTATGTGCGCTACATTCATCTTCCGGGTTCAGCGTGGTAAAGGGGGCGCTCGGAACGGGTGGGGGCCTGTTTCGAACGGCGAGCGAATAGCGCCCGGACTCGTGCGCGCACCCGAAATCCGTCCCTGGGGGGATGTACGTGCACGTGGAGAAGTGGCGAAAAGAAGCCCAACCTGATCACTCGAACGGTGATCACGCGGACGGTCCGCGTCCTGATCCGTCGGAACGGCGACCAGCCGGCGACGTGGTGCCGGACGGCCCTGATGCCCCTTTTGTCTGGCCCGATGCGGCCGAGGCGACGTCGACCTGGCCGCAGGCCGGAATCGGCTCCAGCGTCCCGCGCGCCGCAGAAGCGGAATCTGAGACCAAGGTCGAACACGATGCCGAAACAGCTCGTGGAGCTGCGGTGGAATGGGGTGCGCCAACGCCGCCGCGAATCGGGACGGAACCCCGATTCGGGACGGAACCCCGATTCGGGACGGAACCCGGGATCGGGACGGAACCCGGAATCGGGGTGGACCGCCGAATAGGTACGGACCGCAGATCCGGTCCGGACCGGAGAATCGGCGTGGGCCGCCCGAGTTGGGCGTTGCGTGCGATGTCCGACGACCGCGCGGTGCATGAGGACCGTGCGATGTCCGAGGACAGCCCGGCATCGGCCGATCGTGCGGTGTCCGAGGACCGTCCGGTGTCGACGGACCGTCCGGTGTCGACGGACCGCCCGGTGTCGACGGACCGTCCGGTGTCGACGGACCGTCCGGCATCGGGGGACCGCCCGGTATCGGGGGACCGTCCGACATCGACGGACCGCGCGATGCCGGTGGACAGCCCGATGCCGGCGGATCGACCTGCGGCGGTGGATCGTTCGGCGGTGGCGGATCAGTCCGCTCGGTCCGCGGCGACAGATCGTCCGGCGTCGGTGAACCGGCCGGTATCGGCGGAGAGCCGGATGGGTTCGGATCGTCCGGTGCCGACGGAGAGCCCGGTGGGTCCGGACTCTCGCGGTGAGGCCGAAGGCCGGGCCGTGGCCGGATGGCCGGCGATGGCGGGCGGCCCGCTCGCGGCCGCGCGCCGGACCGGCCCGGACCGCCCGGCCGACGCGAGCCCGCGGAGCGCGGCCGGCGGCCCGCCCCGGAGCGGCCCCCGTGCCGCCTTCGCCTCCGTCCCCTGGGAGCGGCCCGAAGAGCCGGACCACACCCACGACCCCCACGAGGTGACCGTCCAACTCGACGGCACCGGACGACGGCTGGAGGACCGGCTCGTCGGGGAGACCGAGGGCGTCCCCGGCGCTCCCGACAGTTCGGACGGTCCGGTCTTCGTCGACGAGTCGGGGCGCCGCAGCCGCAGATTCCGCCGGCTCGGCATCCTGGTCGGCATCGCCTGCGCCGTGTACGCCGTGGTCATCGTCGCCACGCTGCTGTCGGGCAGCTCCGACGCGCCCTGGCTGCCGGTGCCGGGCCAGGAGGACGACACGCCGGCCGGGCAGGTGCACACCTCACCGCTGCCCACCGACTCGGTGAAGCCCTCCGACGCGAGCGGCGCCGCACCCGGCGCGGGCGCGGCGGTCGGCGACGGCACCACGCCGGCCGCGGGCGTCGCCCCGAAGCCCGCCGCGTCGGGCAGCGCCGTGCCCTCGTCGGGCGTCTCCGCGCACCCCAAGCCCTCGGCGTCCACCACCACCAAGCCGGAGCCGAGCGCCGGCACCACCAAGGCACCGGTCGTCGAACCGTCCCCGCCGGTGTCCGGCTCGCCCACCCCCACCGTCTCGGCGGACCCCTCCGCGGGCCCCTCACAGAGCCCGCTCGGCGGTGACAGCGGGACCGTCGCCGACGGCCCCCTCGCCCCGCGCCCCTTAGGCACCGCGCCCGGCAGCCCCGGCACCCCGTCCCCGGAGAACCTCGTCTGATGGCTTCCCGTACCAGTGCGCACGGGTCCGCCGCCCGTGCGCGGCACCCGGTTCCCCACGCCCGGCGCCGAAGGCTGCCGATGCGTTTCCTGCTGCCTTCGCTGCTCCTCGTCGCCCTGCTCGCCATGCTGATGCTGCGCGGCTACGTCCACAGCGAGATCCTCGCCGACCACCGCATCCAGCCCGAGGCCGTCACCGACAAGGTGCCCGAGAGGATCCTCGACGGCGGCCCGGTCATCGACACCCGCGGTGGCCGCACGACCAGCCTGAGCGTCCCCGACCACCGGCTCGTCCTCACCTTCGACGACGGTCCGGACCCGAAGTGGACGCCCAAGGTCCTCGACGTCCTCAAGAAGCACCACGCGCACGCCGTCTTCTTCGTCACCGGCACCATGGCCTCGCGCTATCCGGAGCTGGTGCGGCGCATGGTCGAGGAGGGGCACGAGGTCGGCCTCCACACCTTCAACCACCCCGACCTCTCCTACCAGTCGAAGGGACGCATCGACTGGGAGCTGTCCCAGAGCCAGCTGGCCCTGGAGGGCGCGGCGGGCATCCGGACCTCCCTCTTCCGCCCCCCGTACTCCTCCTTCGCCGACGCCATGGACAACAAGTCCTGGCCGGTGACGAAGTACATCGGCACCCGTGGCTACATCACCGTCGTCAACAACACCGACAGCGAGGACTGGCAGAAGCCCGGCGTCGACGAGATCATCCGTCGCGCCACGCCCAAGGGCGGCAAGGGCGCGATCGTCCTCATGCACGACTCCGGCGGTGACCGGCACCAGACGGTGGAGGCGCTCGACAGGTTCCTGCCCCGACTCCAGCGGCGGGGCTACGAGTTCCAGAACCTCACCCAGGCGCTGGACGCCCCCAGCGCGCACACCCCGGTGACCGGCCTCGACCTGTGGAAGGGCAAGGCGTGGATCCACCTGGTGGGGGCCTCCGACGCCGTCACCGACGTCCTGGTCGCCGGTATCGCCGTCGTCGGCGTCCTGGTCTTCACCCGGTTCGGCATGATGCTGGCGCTCTCCGCCGCGCACGCCCGCCGGGTGCGCCGCGACGGCTTCCGCTGGGGACCGGTCCCGGTCACCGAACCGGTGTCGGTGCTCGTGCCGGCGTACAACGAGGCCAAGTGCATCGAGAACACGGTCCGTTCGCTCATGGCGAGCGAGCACCCCGTCGAGGTGGTGGTCGTCGACGACGGTTCGAGCGACGGGACGGCCCGGATCGTCGAGGACCTGCGGCTGCCGAACGTCCGTGTCGTGCGCCAGCTCAACGCGGGCAAGCCCGCGGCCCTCAACCGGGGTGTGGCCAACGCCCGGCACGACATCGTCGTGATGATGGACGGCGACACCGTCTTCGAACCGGCCACCGTCGGTGAACTGGTGCAGCCCTTCGCGGACCCGGGCGTCGGCGCCGTCGCCGGCAACGCGAAGGTCGGCAACCGCGACTCCCTCATCGGTGCCTGGCAGCACATCGAGTACGTGATGGGCTTCAACCTCGACCGCCGGATGTACGACATCCTGCGCTGCATGCCGACCATCCCCGGCGCGGTCGGCGCCTTCCGCCGCTCCGCCCTGGACCGGGTCGGCGGCATGAGCGACGACACGCTCGCCGAGGACACCGACATCACGATGGCCCTGCACCGCGACGGCTGGCGGGTGGTGTACGCGGAGAAGGCGCGCGCGTGGACCGAGGCCCCGGAGTCCGTGCAGCAGCTCTGGTCCCAGCGCTACCGCTGGTCGTACGGCACGATGCAGGCGATCTGGAAGCACCGCGGGGCCGTCGTGGAGAAGGGACCCTCGGGCCGCTTCGGACGGGTGGGCCTGCCGCTGGTGTCGCTGTTCATGGTGCTGGCCCCGCTGCTCGCCCCGCTGATCGACGTCTTCCTGCTCTACGGCGTGGTGTTCGGGCCGACACAGAAGACGATCATCGCGTGGCTCGGTGTCCTCGCCGTCCAGGCGGTCTGCGCGGCGTACGCCTTCCGTCTGGACCGCGAACGCATGACCCACCTCATATCGCTCCCGCTCCAGCAGATCCTCTACCGGCAGTTGATGTACATGGTCCTGATCCAGTCCTGGATCACCGCCCTCACCGGAGGCCGGCTGCGCTGGCAGAAACTCCGGCGTACGGGCGTGGTGGAGGCGCCGGGGGCGATCCCGCGGCAGCGGACGGCCCGGAGCGGGAAGGACCGGAGGCCGGTCGCATGACGACGCACGAGTACACGGCGGGTGCGACCCCGCCCCTGGGCGCCCCGCAGATCAGTACCGGACCGGCGGAGGTGTCCGCGCCGGCGCCCGCGGCGCCCGCCGGGAAGCCGGGCCGTGACCGCTACCTCGATCTGCTGCGCTCGATCGCCCTGGTCCGGGTGGTCGTCTACCACCTCTTCGGCTGGGCGTGGCTGTCGATCCTGTTCCCCTCCATGGGCGTGATGTTCGCGCTGGCGGGCTCGCTGATGGCCCGCTCGCTCGAACGCCCGGCCCTGGGGGTGATCCGGGGGCGCGTGCGTCGTCTGCTGCCCCCGCTCTGGGCCTTCAGCGCGGTCGTACTGGCCCTGATGTTCGCGGGCGGCTGGAACCCCGCGCACGACCCGGACACCGGCGGCGGCGTCCAGGGAGTCGCCGACGTCCTCAACTACATCCTCCCGGTCGGCGCCCCGCCGTATCCCGCGCACGCCGGCTCCGATTCGGGTCTGCTGGACTCGACCTGGGCGGAACAGGCGGCGGGCCCGCTCTGGTACCTGCGCGCCTACCTGTGGTTCGTGGTCGCGTCCCCGCTTCTGCTGTGGGCGTTCCGCCGCGTTCCCCGGACGACCCTGCTGGCTCCGCTCGCGCTCACGGCGGTGGTCGGCACCGGGCTGGTCATCCTCCCGGGCGAGACGGGCAACGCCGTCACCGACTTCGCGGTCTACGGCGGCTGCTGGGTCCTCGGGTTCGCCCACCACGAGGGGATGCTGGTGAAGGTCCCCCGCTACCTCGCGATCTCGTGCTCGACGATGATGATGGCCTTCGCCCTGTGGTGGGCCTCGGGGCATCCGGGCTCCGAGGGCTGGGACCTGAACGACATCCCGCTGGCCGACGCGCTGTGGTCCTTCGGCTTCGTGGTGATCCTGCTCCAGTACAGCCCGTCCTGGAAGGAACTGCCGGGCCGCCTGGCCAGGTGGGACAAGCTGGTGACGCTGTCCAACAACCGCGCGGTCACCATCTATCTGTGGCACAACATGCTGATCATGGCCACGGTCCCGATCCTCGACCAGATGTACGACCTCCCCTTCATGGACAGCGACCGTGCGACGGGGGCCCTGGACGCGACGTACACGCTGTGGACGTTCGTCCTGGTGTGGCCTCTGACAGCCCTGGCCGTCCTGGCCTTCGGCTGGATCGAGGACATCGCGGCGAAGCGCAGCCCGCGGCTGTGGCCGAACGGAGCGAAGCCGAGGGGCGGCGCCTCACGGGGCAACCACCGGATCGCGCCCCAGTCCCCGCCCCAGTCCCCGCCCCGGTCATCGCCAGGGTCACCCGCACGGGGCAGCCGCCGGGCCTAGACCCGGGCGGGTGGCGACGGTACGCCGGGGATTCCTCACCGTCGCCCCCGCTCTGTGGTGAGAGCAACGTTCCGCTCCGGTCACTCGCGGCCACAGCCCGGAAACGCGTCCTCCCTACCTTCGGGACTCAGCAGGTCGTCGGCCGACGCCTGGGCACCGCACCGGAGAACCGTGGAGGCGTCATGACAGCCCCGAGCACAGTCCCCGCCCGGAACAGGGGAGGCCGGTGGATCGAGGAGTGGGATCCGGAGGACGAGACCTTCTGGAACGAGACGGGGGCGAAGGTGGCCCGGCGCAACCTGCTCCTGTCCGTGCTCTCCGAGCACATCGGCTTCTCGGTCTGGACCCTGTGGTCGGTCATGGTGCTCTTCATGGGGCCCGAGTACGGGCTCACCCCCGCCGACAAGTTCCTGCTCACGTCGATGGTGACGCTGGTCGGGGCCCTGGTGCGGGTGCCCTACACCTTCGCGGTGGCGGTCTTCGGCGGCAGGAACTGGACGATCGTCTCGGCCTGCCTGCTGCTCGTGCCGACCGTCGCCGCGTTCGTGGTGATGGAACCGGGCACCTCGTTCTCCACCTTCCTGCTGGTCGGCTTGCTCGCCGGCATCGGCGGCGGCAACTTCGCCTCCAGCATGACCAACATCAACGCGTTCTTCCCGCTGCGCCGCAAGGGCTGGGCGCTCGGTCTCAACGCGGGCGGCGGCAACATCGGCGTGCCCGTCATCCAGCTCGTGGCGCTCGCGATCATCGGCGCCGGCGGCGGGCCCCGCGTGCTGATCGGCGTCTACATCCCGCTCGTCCTCGTCGCCGCCGTGCTGGCCGCCGTCTTCATGGACAACATCGCGTCCGTGCGCAACGACACCGGCGCCGCCAAGGACGCCGCGAGGGACGCGCACACCTGGATCATGGCCTTCCTCTACATCGGCACCTTCGGGTCGTTCATCGGCTACGGCTTCGCCTTCGGGCAGGTGCTGCAGAACGAGTTCGGCCGTACGCCCCTGCAGGCGGCGTACGTCACCTTCGTCGGCCCGCTGCTCGGCTCGCTGATCCGGCCCGTCGGCGGACGGCTCGCCGACCGGTACGGCGGGGCGCGGATCACGCTGTGGAACTTCGTCGCCATGGCAGGCGCGACCGGGGCCGTCGTGGCCGCGTCGGTCCAGCGGTCGTTGCCGCTGTTCACGGTCGCGTTCATCGCGCTGTTCGTGCTCACCGGGCTCGGCAACGGCTCGACGTACAAGATGATCCCCGGGATCTTCCGGGCCAAGGCGGTCGCCCGGGGCCTGCGCGGGGAGGAGGCCGCCTCCTACGGGCGGCGGCTGTCGGGGGCCTCCATGGGACTCATCGGCGCGGTGGGCGCGCTCGGCGGCGTCGGCATCAACCTCGCCCTGCGGCAGTCCTTCCTCACCTACGGCTCCGGCACCGGCGCGTTCGTGGCCTTCCTCGCCTTCTACGGGCTGTGCTTCGCGGTCACCTGGGCCGTATACCTTCGCGGGCCCGCACCCCGGACCCGGACCGTCGCAGCCGCGGAGGCGAAGCCGCGGCTCGACTACGCCGAGGTCTGACGTAACACGGGTGACATCACGGGGAACCGGGCCTGTCACGGGGCGTTGACAGGCTCGGTCGGCCGCAAGCGCACGACGACTCCAGCGTGAGACGAGACCCATGTACGAGGAACCGCAGCGACCCGCCCCGCAGGACCACGGCCCCCTCTCGGGGTTCACCGTGGGCGTGACGGCCGCACGCCGGGCCGACGAGCTCGGCGCGCTGCTCCAGCGGCGCGGCGCCTGTGTCCAGCACGCCCCCGCCCTGCGTATCGTGCCGCTCGCCGACGACGGCGAACTGCTCGCCGCCACCGGGGAACTGATCGACCGGGCCCCGGACATCGCGGTGGCCACGACCGCCATCGGCTTCCGCGGCTGGATCGAGGCCGCCGACGGATGGGGACTCGGCGAGGCCCTGCTCGGACGGCTGCGCGAGGTCGAGGTCCTCGCGCGCGGTCCCAAGGTCAAGGGCGCGATACGGGCCCAGGGACTGACCGAGGAGTGGTCGCCGTCCTCCGAGTCCATGGCGGAGGTGCTCGACCGGCTCCTGGCCCAGGGCGTGGAGGGCCGCCGGATCGCCGTACAGCTGCACGGTGAACCGCTGCCCGGGTTCGTGGAGTCGCTGCGGGCGGCGGGCGCCGAGGTGGTGCCCGTGCCGGTGTACCGGTGGATGCCCCCGGAGGACATCGGACCCGTCGACCGGCTGCTGGACGCCACCGTCACCCGGGGCCTGGACGCGCTCACCTTCACCAGCGCGCCCGCCGCCGCCTCCCTGCTGTCCCGCGCCGAGGCCCGCGGCCTGCTCCCCGACCTGCTCGCCGCCCTCCACCACGACGTGCTGCCCGCCTGCGTCGGCCCGGTCACCGCGCTTCCGCTCCAGGCCCACGGCGTCGCGACGGTCCAGCCCGAGCGCTTCCGGCTCGGCCCCCTCGTCCAACTGCTCTGCCAGGAACTCCCGGGCCGCGCCCGCACGCTGCCGATCGCCGGACACCGGGTGGAGATCCGCGGGCACGCGGTGCTGGTCGGCCGCGCGCTGCGTCCCGTACCGCCCGCCGGGATGTCGCTGCTGCGGGCCCTGTCGAGGCGGCCGGGCTGGGTGGTGGCGAGGTCCGAGCTGCTGCGGGCGCTGCCGGGCGCCGGCCGGGACGAGCACGCCGTCGAGACGGCCATGGCCCGGCTGCGCACCGCGCTGGGCGCTCCCGGCCTCATCCAGACCGTGGTCAAGCGCGGCTACCGGCTGGCCCTCGACCCGGCCGCCGACGCCAAGTACGCGGACGGGTAGGCCTCGCGGTGGAGGAACAGGGCACGCGCGAGGCAGGCCAGGGCGCACGTCGACAGCAGGGCCCGTACGACGTTCCAGGTGACCCAGGCGTCCTCGAAGCGCTCGCGCACGGCGGCCGGGTCGGCGATCCGCGCCGGGTCGCCCGCGTCCGCCAGCCGGTCGTTGAGCGGGACGTTCACGACGGCGGTGACGAGGAGGGCCAGCACGCAGGCGGCCAGGGCGACCCACACCCACCGGCGGTGGGGGCATCCGCGCAACTGCCGGGCGGAGACGGCCGTGAGGACCGGTGCGCCCAGGAAGCTCAGGAAGAACACCGGGTTCTGGATCACGTCGTTGATGTTCACCATGACCTCGATGAAGACGCGGTCGTCGCTGCGCGCCAGCGCCGGCATGACGTCGCAGGCGAAGATGTAGAAGACCCCGGCGACCAGACCCGTCGCGACCGTGGCCGCGCCCAGGACACCTGCGGCGGCCGACGGCCGCCGCCTGCTGTTGTCTGTCATGACTCCGAGTCAACCGGCGTGGCCGGAAAGGGGACATGGCCGAGGCGCGCGGTCGCATAAGCGGACGTCCACGCGGCGGCCCGCGCCGCGGCCCCCGCGCGTGTCCACGGCCTGTGCGGTACCGGGTCTTCCGGCGGCGCGCGCGGGCATGCACTGTAGGGGTTACCCCCACGGCGGTAACCCCAAGGCGGTGAAAGGCACATGGCGTCGGGCATGGCCACGGCCTCGTACGAGTTGCGGTTCGACTCCGGGCGGATCTGCCTGGACCTCCTGGCGACCACCCACCCGGAGGAACGGCTCGACGCGGTGGACCGGTTGCGGGTCTGGATCACCCGGTCCGGTCTCGTCCCGGCGGGCACACCGCTGTCCGCGGCCGATCCCTCCTGGCTCGTGGGCTTTCGCGAACTACGCGGCCAAGTGGCCCGGTTGGTCCGCGGGGAACTGGACGGCCGGCCCGCCGAGACGGCGCTCGCCCGGGTCAACGCGCTCGCCCTCGCGGCCCCGCCCGCCCCCGCGGCCGTACGCACCGAGGACGGCTCGCTGCGGCGCGCGCTGCACGAGCCGCCCGGCTGTCCCGGCCTGCTCGCCGTGATCGCCCGTGACGCCCTCGAACTGCTCACCGATCCGGCGGCGCGCGCGAGCCTGCGACAATGCGCGGGTGACAACTGCCCGATCGTCTATCTCGACACCTCCCGAGGCAGGCGCCGACGATGGTGCTCGAGCGAGGTGTGCGGCAACCGGGAGCGCGTGGCCCGGCACCGGCGACGGGCCGCCCTCGCCCGCGCGTGAATCCGCCCCCCGAAGCCCTCTTTCCCACCCCTACGTGATCTTCCGATCGCGCGGCGTGGTCATGGAGAGATCTTCACAACTCCCCCAGGAAATATGCGCCGTCCCTTTGAACACCGGCCCGACCCCGCACGTACCCCGTCATGAGCGACCGACTGGGGGAACCCCCGGACACCGGAGGTAGGCGTGCGCAAGGATTCGGCCGTGGCTGATGATGAACGAAGGTCAAGGGCCCGACATCGCATGAATCCGTCCGCGTCGGCTTCGTCGAACAGCGAACCCGACGAGGATCTGATGCGTGCGCTGTACCGGGAGCACGCGGGTCCCTTGCTCGCATACGTGCTGCGGCTGGTCGCCGGAGACCGGCAGCGCGCCGAGGACGTCGTACAGGAAACACTCATCCGTGCCTGGAAGAACGCCGGTCAGCTCAATCGGGCGACCGGTTCGGTACGACCCTGGCTGGTGACGGTCGCCCGGCGCATCGTCATCGACGGCCACCGCAGCCGGCAGGCCCGGCCGCAGGAGGTGGACCCGGCACCGCTGGAGGTCATCCCCGCGGAGGACGAGATCGACAAGGCGTTGTGGCTGATGACACTGTCGGACGCGCTGGACGACCTGACCCCTGCTCACAGGGAGGTTCTGGTCGAAACGTACTTCAAAGGGCGTACGGTCAATGAGGCGGCCGAGACGCTCGGCATACCCAGCGGCACCGTCCGTTCCCGGGTGTTCTACGCCCTGCGGTCGATGAAGCTGGCGCTGGAGGAGCGGGGGGTGACGGCGTGAACGCATACGGGGGATACGGAACGGGCGGTCCAGGAGCCATGCAGGGACCACGGGGACAGCAGAACCCCGGTGACAACATCCACGAGACCGTCGGCGCCTACGCCCTCGGCATCCTCGACGACGCGGAGGCCACGGCCTTCGAGGCCCACCTCGCCACCTGCGAGTGGTGCGGCCAGCAGCTCGACGAGCTCGCCGGGATGGAGCCGATGCTCGCCGCGCTCGCGGATCTGCCCGCCGCGCAGGGTACCCCGGCCATCGGCGAGTCGCTGTCCGCCCGCCCGAGCCCACGGCTCGCGGAACGGCTGGTCGACGAGGTCTCGCAACGGCGTGCCGTCAAGCGCCGGCGCGGAATGTACCTGGTGGCCGCGGCGGCCGCGCTGATCATCGGCGGTCCGCTGACCGTGATGGCGGTGAGCGGCGGCGACGGCGGCACGAAGACGCCCGCCGCGATGGCCACCAGTCCGGCCAAGGCGGCGTTCCAGACGATGACCGACAAGGTCACGGCCACGGACCCGAAGACCAGCGTCAAAGCGACCGTCGCGGTGGAGCCGAAGGACTGGGGCACCCACGCGGTCCTCCAGCTCTCGAACGTCAAGGGACCGCTGAAGTGCTCCCTGATCGCCGTCGGCAAGAACGGCGAGCGCGAGACGGTCACCTCCTGGTCGGTCCCCGACTGGGGCTACGGCATCCCGGGCGCCACGACCGAACAGGCGAAGAACCCCCTGTACGTGCACGGCGGAGCGGCCTTCAAGCCGAACCAGATCGACCACTTCGAGGTCATGACCTTCGACGGCAAGCAGCTCGTACAGGTGAAGGCGTGACCCCCGCCAGGGCGCGCACGTAGCCTCACGGGGTCCCCTTCGCGTACGGTTGACGGCTGCCCAGCACGTCAGAAGGGGGCCCGGTGGCCGCTCAGGCTCAGCAGGAAACCGCGCTCGGCCCGGTCCACGGTTCCGTGCCGGAGGAGTCCGTCAAGGACGACTCCGTACGGGAGCGGGAGATCGGGATCGAGCAGCAACATCTGGACCGGGTGTACCGGCGCCTCGAGGAGAAGATCCACGAGGCGGAGTTCCTCATGAACGACGCCGCCCAGCGCGGCCAGGTCGGTACACCGGGAGCGCTCGCGGAGCGTGACGCCCAGGTGTTCCGGGCGGGAATCCACCTCAACCGCCTCAACAACGAGTTCGAGGACTTCCTCTTCGGCCGGATCGACCTCCTGCCAGGGAAGGACGGCAAGAAGGGGCCGGACGGCGCCTACACGGCCGTCGAACCGGCCGAGGGCGCGGTCCGCGAGGACGAGACCGGCCGGCACGCCTCCATCGCCGAGACGCTCCACATCGGCCGCATCGGGGTGCTGGACGCGGACTACGCGCCGCTCGTCATCGACTGGCGGGCGCCCGCCGCGGCTCCCTTCTACCGTTCGACGCCGGTCGACCCGGGCCGGGTGGTCCGGCGCCGGGTGATCCGTTCCAAGGGCCGCAGGGTCCTCGGGGTCGAGGACGACCTGATGCGGCCGGAGCTCCAGGCCACCCTGGACGGCCGGACGCTCCCGGTGGTCGGCGACGGCGCCCTCATGGCCGCCCTCGGCCAGGCCCGCAGCCACACCATGCGGGACATCGTGGCGTCCATCCAGGCGGAACAGGACCTGGTGATCCGGGCCCCCGCCGCCTCCGTGACGTACGTGGAGGGCGGACCGGGCACCGGCAAGACAGCCGTCGCCCTGCACCGCGCCGCCTACCTCCTCTACCAGGACCGCCGCCGGTACGCGGGCGGCATCCTGATCGTCTCCCCGACCCCGCTCCTGGTCGCCTACACCGAGGGCGTGCTGCCCTCCCTCGGCGAGGAGGGCCAGGTTGCCATCCGCGCCATCGGCTCCCTCGTCGACGACGCGGAGGCCACCCTGTACGACTCGCCGGCCGTCGCCCGCGCCAAGGGCTCCTACCGCATGCTCAAGGTGCTCCGGAAGGCGGCGCGCGGGGCGCTGGAGGCGCCCGGCGGCTTCCGGCAGGGCTCCGGCCCGCGCCGGCCCGAGCGGGGCTCCGGCCGGGGCCCCGCGGGCTCCGCGGAGCAGCTCGCCTTCGGCGCGGACACCCCCGAGACCCCCGCCGGACCGCCCGTCCGGCTGCGGGTCGTCGCCTTCGGGCGGCGCCTGGAGCTGGAGGCCGCCGAGCTGGACCGGGTCAAGCAGAGCGCGCTGAGCGGGACCGCCCCGGTGAACCTGCTGCGCCCGCGCGCCCGCAAGCTGCTGCTGGACGCGCTGTGGGCGCAGTCCGGCGCCGGTACCCGGCACTCGGACCCCGAGCTGGCCGCGGAGCTGCGCTCGTCGTTCGACGAGGACGTCGCCTCCGAGGACAGTTTCATCGCGTTCCTGGACGCGTGGTGGCCGGAGCTGACCCCGCGCGGTGTGCTGGCGGCGATGGCCGACGAGCGGCGGCTCGGACGGTGGGCGCGGCGCATCCTGAACCCGGGCGAGGTCCGCCGGGTGGCACGCTCGCTCAAGCGGGACGGTCTGTCCGTGCACGACGTGGCGATGCTGGACGAGCTCCAGGCGATCCTCGGCGCGCCCGCCCGGCCCAGGAAACGGCGTGACCTGGACCCGCTGGACCAGCTCACCGGTCTCGACGAGCTGATGCCCGTGCGCGAGGAGTCGCAGCGCGAGCGGGCCGAGCGGCTGGCCCAGGAGCGGACCGAGTACGCGCACGTCATCCTCGACGAGGCGCAGGACATCACGCCCATGCAGTGGCGGATGGTGGGCAGACGCGGGCGGCACGCCACCTGGACCGTCGTCGGCGACCCCGCCCAGTCCTCCTGGTCCGACCCGGACGAGGCCGCACAGGCCCGTGACGAGGCGCTGGGCAGCCGTCCCCGGCGCCGTTTCACCCTGACCGTGAACTACCGCAACCCGGCCGAGATCGCCGAGCTGGCCGCGAAGGTCCTGGCGCTCGCCATGCCGGGGTCCGAGTCCCCGTCGGCGGTCCGTTCCACCGGCGTGGCACCGCGCTTCGCCGTCGTGAAGGACACGCTCGCGCAGACCGTGCGCGCCGAGGCCGCGCACCTCCTGGACCGGGTGGACGGCACCGTGGGCGTCGTCGTGGCCATGAACCGGCGCGAGGAGGCCGCCCGCTGGCTCGCCGGTCTGGGCGACCGTGTGGTGGCGCTGGGCAGCCTGGAGGCGAAGGGGCTGGAGTACGACGCGACGGTGGTCGTCTCGCCGGCGGAGATCGCCGACGAGTCGCCGGCGGGCCTGCGTGTCCTGTACGTCGCGCTGACCCGGGCCACGCAGCAGCTGACCATCGTCTCCGGTGAGCGGGACGAGCCGGACGGCGACGGGGTGCCGGACCTGCTGCGGGACTGAGGCAGACCCTCCCTCGGGCGCCGGGGCGCCCGAGGGAGGTACGGCGAGAGGCCCACGTCACGGGGTGACGTGGGCCTCTCGCTGCGTTCACGACACCGACCCGCCATGCTCGCCTCGCGGCAAGTGGTCGCTCGTAGCGACGAAGGTTGGGCCCGGGGGCTTGGATCGGGCCGGTGTCACGTCCACGGTAACAAAGGATCCCCGCAAGGCAATTCCCGTCCCGAAAGTTCATTTTCGCGGCGCGTGCTCCTTCCCGGTCCGTCCTTCCACCGTCAGGCAGGTTCTCGTACGGTGGAATCCGTTTTCCGAAAAGTTCCCGCCCTCGCGAACAAAACGTTCGCAACCCGGGGCGGCTACCACGTACTCCGCGGTAGGTGCGACGATCGGACGGCATACCCGCGACACGGCAGTACACGGTTAAAGCAGAGGAAGTCGGCCATGGCAACGGCGCCCAGCGTCTCCTACTCGATGACGGTCCGGCTGGAGGTGCCCGCGAGCGGAACCGCGGTCTCCCAGCTCACCACGGCCGTCGAGTCCCACGGAGGCTCGGTGACCGGCCTCGACGTGACCGCCTCCGGTCACGAGAAGCTCAGGATCGACGTCACCATCGCGGCGACCTCCACCTCGCACGCCGACGAGATCGTGGAGCAGCTGCGCCACATCGAGGGCGTCACCCTCGGCAAGGTCTCGGACCGTACGTTCCTCATGCACCTCGGCGGCAAGATCGAGATGCAGTCCAAGCACCCGATCCGCAACCGTGACGACCTCTCGATGATCTACACGCCGGGCGTGGCCCGGGTGTGCATGGCCATCGCCGAGAACCCCGAGGACGCCCGCCGACTCACCATCAAGCGCAACTCCGTTGCGGTCGTGACGGACGGCTCGGCCGTGCTGGGCCTGGGCAACATCGGTCCGAAGGCCGCGCTGCCGGTCATGGAGGGCAAGGCGGCCCTCTTCAAGCGCTTCGCCGGCATCGACGCCTGGCCGCTGTGCCTGGACACCCAGGACACCGACGCGATCGTCGAGATCGTCAAGGCCATCGCCCCCGGATTCGCGGGCATCAACCTGGAGGACATCTCCGCGCCGCGCTGCTTCGAGATCGAGGCCCGGCTGCGCGAGGCCCTCGACATCCCCGTCTTCCACGACGACCAGCACGGCACCGCGATCGTCGTCCTGGCCGCCCTGACGAACGCGCTGCGTGTGGCGGGCAAGGCGATCGGTGACATCCGCGTCGTCATGTCCGGCGCGGGCGCGGCCGGCACGGCCATCCTCAAGCTGCTGATCGCCGCGGGCGTCAAGAACGCGGTCGTCGCCGACATCCACGGCGTGGTGCACGCCGACCGCGCGGACCTGGTCGACGCGGCGCACGGTTCGGCCCTGCGCTGGATCGCCGACAACACCAACCCCGAGGGCCTCGCGGGCACGTTGAAGGAGGCCGTGCGCGGCGCCGACGTCTTCATCGGCGTCTCGGCCCCGAACGTGCTGGACGGCGACGACGTGGCCGCCATGGCCGAGGACGCCATCGTGTTCGCGCTCGCGAACCCCGACCCCGAGGTCGACCCGGCAATCGCCCGCCAGACGGCGGCAGTTGTCGCCACCGGCCGTTCCGACTTCCCCAACCAGATCAACAACGTGCTGGTCTTCCCGGGCGTCTTCCGCGGCCTGCTGGACGCTCAGTCGCGCACGGTCAACACGGAGATGATGCTCGCCGCCGCGGCGGCCCTCGCGGGCGTGGTGACCGAGGACGAGCTGAACCCGAACTACATCATCCCCAGCGTCTTCAACGACAAGGTCGCGGGCGCGGTCGCCGGAGCGGTGCGCAACGCCGCGAAGGCGGCGGGGGCGTCGGCCGCCGAGTAGACCCCGGCGCGCCGGTCCGGGGGCGCGCCGGACGCGTGGACCGCCGGGGCGGGACACGCCCGGGCGCACACCGGCTGTGACGATCGCCACGGCCGGTCCGGCACCGGCGCGTCGTGGAACGCGGGGCCCGCGGGCGCCCTCTAGGGTGGCGGCCAGGCTCAGGCCTTCGCAGGCCCTGCGATCCGCTGCCGGGAGCGGACGGAGCGTCACCACACTGAGGCAGTGGCGCTTTTCGTGTGACTCCCAAGGGTGTTCGTGTGACTCCCAGGGGTGCCGGATTGGCTTTCCCGCCGCAGGTGGGGGCAGGATGCGTCTTCGGGCGCGAGGGTCTGGCTACGGACCCGGGTCCGGGGACCGACCGAGGACCCTGGCAGCATCGGCTTCGCCGCATCCGACATGCGGCTCCGCCGCGTGGCACGCCTCAACGGCAAGAAGAACACGGGAGTAACAACATGAACCGCAGTGAGCTGGTGGCCGCGCTGGCCGACCGCGCCGAGGTGACCCGCAAGGACGCCGACGCCGTTCTGGCCGCGTTCGCCGAGACCGTCGGCGAGATCGTCTCCAAGGGCGACGAGAAGGTCACCATCCCCGGCTTCCTGACCTTCGAGCGCACCCACCGTGCCGCTCGCACCGCGCGCAACCCGCAGACCGGCGACCCGATCCAGATCCCGGCCGGCTACAGCGTGAAGGTCTCCGCGGGCAGCAAGCTCAAGGAAGCGGCCAAGGGCAAGTAGGTTCCTGCGTGTGCCACGGGACGGCGCACGAGGTCCGGTAACGCCAATGGGGCGGCCCCCTTCACCGGGGGCCGCCCCATCGTCGTACCCGCGATCCGGCGGGCCGCGCGCGTCCGGCCTTCTCCGGCCGGACGTGCGCGCCGGTGTCTAGTCGAGCGCCCTGCCCGGCAGCTCCACCTTGGCGCCGAGTTCCACGAGCTTGTCCATGAAGTTCTCGTAGCCGCGGTTGATGAGGTCGATGCCGTGGACCCGGGAGGTGCCCTGGGCCGCCAGAGCGGCGATCAGGTACGAGAAGCCGCCGCGCAGGTCGGGGATGACCAGGTCGGCGCCCTGGAGCTTGGTCGGGCCCGAAACGACCGCGGAGTGCAGGAAGTTGCGCTGCCCGAAGCGGCAGTTCGAGCCGCCCAGGCACTCGCGGTAGAGCTGGATGTGCGCGCCCATCTGGTTGAGCGCGGAGGTGAAGCCGAGGCGGGACTCGTAGACCGTCTCGTGGATGATCGACAGGCCGGTGGCCTGCGTCAGGGCGACGACCAGCGGCTGCTGCCAGTCGGTCTGGAAGCCCGGGTGGACGTCGGTCTCCAGCGCGATCGACTTGAGCTGGCTGCCGGGGTGCCAGAAGCGGATGCCCTCGTCGTCGATCTCGAACGCGCCGCCCACCTTGCGGTAGGTGTTGAGGAACGTCATCATCGAGCGCTGCTGGGCGCCCCGGACGTAGATGTTGCCTTCCGTCGCCAGCGCCGCGGACGCCCAGGAGGCGGCCTCCAGACGGTCCGGCAGGGCCGCGTGGGTGTAGCCGCCGAGCGAGTCCACACCGGTGATGCGGATCGTCCGGTCGGTGTCCATGGCGATGATCGCGCCCATCTTCTGCAGTACGCAGATGAGGTCCTCGATCTCCGGCTCCACGGCCGCGTTCGCGAGCTCCGTGACGCCCTCCGCCAGGACGGCGGTCAGCAGCACCTGTTCGGTGGCGCCCACCGACGGGTACGGCAGCTTGATCTTGGTGCCGCGCAGGCGCTGCGGGGCCTCCAGGTACTGGCCGTCCTCGCGCTTCTCGATCTTCGCGCCGAACTGCCGCAGCACCTCGAAGTGGAAGTCGATGGGGCGGCCACCGATGTCGCAGCCGCCGAGGCCGGGAATGAAGGCGTGGCCCAGGCGGTGCAGCAGCGGGCCGCAGAAGAGGATCGGGATCCGGGACGATCCCGCGTGCGCGTCGATGTCCGCGACGTTCGCGCTCTCGACGTGCGAGGGGTCGAGCACCAGTTCGCCCGGCTCCTCGCCCGGGCGCACCGTCACGCCGTGCAGCTGGAGCAGTCCGCGCACGACACGCACGTCGCGGATGTCGGGGACGTTCCGCAGTCGGCTCGGCGCGCTGCCCAGCAGGGCGGCGACCATGGCCTTCGGCACGAGGTTCTTCGCACCGCGGACACGGATCTCGCCCTCGAGCGGGGTTCCGCCGTGGACAATCAGTACATCGTCAGAGCCGTTGACGGTCATGTGTCTCGCGATCCGAAGAGTTGGGCAGGGGTGCGCATCGGCAGGCCTGTTGGGCGGGAGCCGAACAGCAAGGGTAATCGCCGCCCACCCCCCTTCCGTAAGCCCGAGTACCACCCAGGATCGTCATGGCTTTGCCACAACACGAACCGTTTCGTATCGGGCACACCGGGTCACCGGAGCCCCTGTGCGCGGGGGGCGCTTCTCTGCGCCCTGAGCTGCATTCACTCGGTTACGGGTATTGGGTCCCCCTGTGCGGGGAAGATGCGGGATCATGTCTGGCATGACCGAGGTGTCCTCGCTCACAGGGCGGCTGCTCGTGGCCACGCCCGCCCTGGCGGACCCGAACTTCGATCGCGCGGTGGTGCTGCTCCTCGACCACGACGAGGAGGGCTCGCTCGGTGTCGTCCTCAACCGTCCGACCCCGGTGGGCGTCAGCGACATCCTGGAGGCCTGGGCGGACCTGGCCGGCGAGCCCGGTGTCGTCTTCCAGGGCGGCCCGGTGTCGCTGGACTCGGCGCTGGGCGTCGCGGTGATCCCGGGCGGCCTGTCGTCCGAGGAGCGCGCACCGCTCGGCTGGCGGCGTGTGCACGGCGCGATCGGCCTGGTCGACCTGGAGGCCCCGCCCGAACTGCTCGCCTCGGCCCTCGGCTCCCTGCGGATCTTCGCCGGGTACGCGGGCTGGGGCCCCGGCCAGCTGGAGGACGAACTGGTCGAGGGCGCCTGGTACGTGGTCGAGTCCGAACCCGGAGACGTCTCGTCCCCCTCCCCGGAACGCCTGTGGCGCGAGGTGCTGCGCCGCCAGCGCAACGAGCTGGCGATGGTGGCGACGTACCCGGACGACCCCTCCCTCAACTGACGGCCGGGCTCCCTGCCCCCCTTCCGGCCCCTCGTCCGGTCCCGGGCGGGGGTTCCCGACGGGTCGGGGGCCCCGAACGCGCGGTCGCTCCCCGCACGGCTGTCCATCTGTGACGCGGGCCCGTCGCTGTAGTGGCGCGTCGTTGATTACCCTTGCTCCCATGAGCACTCTTGAGCCTGAGACCCAGCCCCAGCGCGGCACTGGGACGGGGACCCTCGTGGAGCCGACGCCGCAGGTGTCGCACGGCGACGGGGACCACGAGCGCTTCGCCCACTACGTCCAGAAGGACAAGATCATGGCGAGCGCCCTCGACGGCACGCCCGTCGTGGCCCTCTGCGGCAAGGTGTGGGTCCCGGGCCGCGACCCGAAGAAGTACCCCGTGTGTCCCATGTGCAAGGAGATCTACGAGTCCATGGGCGCCGGTGGCGACAAGGACAAGGGCGGCGACAAGAAGTAGCGTCCCCGCGCCCTCGTGGCGCGGCTCGCCCGCGTGGAGCGAGCAGGACCGCGGCATCCCGGTGCGGGGTGCCGCGGTCCTGTCGTGCGCGCGTTGCGTGGAGTGCGTCCTGTGGTCACAGAGTGGTGGAGACCTCTTGTGGGCATGTTCATGTACTCCATAGCCTCCGGTGTGTTGTGCAGAGCAAAACCCCCATTGCGCATGTTGCAACGCACCCCCACCGGAGGACGCTCGATGAAGCTCCCGCTGAATCTCTCGTTGAACCTCTCCGTCCGAACGGCCGCCGCCGCTACGGCACTCGCGGTCGGCGCCCTCACCGCCACCGCCTGTGCCCCCCAGAGCTCCGGCAACTCCGCCTCCGGGAAGGACGAGAAGACCGGCACGCTGCGCGTCTGGCTCTTCCAGGAGGTCGGCAACGCGCCGAAGGAGAAGGTCGTCGACGCCGCCGTCGACACCTTCGAGAAGGCCCACAAGGGCGCCAGGGTCACCATCGAGTACATCCCCGTGGAGACCCGCGCCCAGCGCGTGAAGGCCGCCTTCAACGACCCGAAGAGCGCCCCGGACGTCATCGAGTACGGCAACACGGACACCGCCGGATACGTCAAGGACGGTGGACTCGCCGACGTCACCGGGGAGTTCGCGGACTGGAGCGATTCCAAGGACACCGACCCGACGGCCAGGCAGTCGGTGACGGTGGACGGGAAGATCTACGGCGCCCCCTTCTTCGTCGGCGTCCGCGCCCTTTACTACCGCACCGACATCTTCAGGGATCTCGGCATCCGAGTTCCGCGGACCCAGGACGAGTTGGTCGCCGCGGCCCGGCAGATCCGGGCGGCGAAGCCGGACCTGTACGGACTCGCGGTCGGCGGTGCCTACACCTACGGCGCGATGCCGTTCGTCTGGTCCCGGGGCGGTGAACTCGCCGAGGGCAAGGGCGGTTCCTACGCGGCGGCCATCGACGGCGCCGCCGCCCAGAAGGGCATCAAGACGTACACCTCGCTCTTCGGGGACGACAACTGTCCGGCCGCCAAGTGCGCGGGCATGACCGGCAACGACACGGTCACCGCGTTCGCCTCGGGCAAGGCGGGCATGGCCATCGGCGGCGACTTCAGCCACGCCGCGATCGAGGCAGGGAAGGTCAAGGGCAAGTACGCCGTCGTACCGCTGCCGGGGCTGAAGGCCGGCCGGATCGCCCCGGCGTTCGCGGGTGGCAACAACCTGGGCGTCCTGAAGAGCACCTCGCACCGCACCCTCGCGGTCGGCCTGATGGAGGAGCTGGCGGGCAAGAGGACGCAGGCCGCGCTCTTCGATGCCATGGGGTTCCTGCCCACGTACACCGACGTACGCGACGACGTGGCCAGGAAGCAGCCGTTCGTCGCGCCCTTCGTGAAGACGCTCGCCGCGGGTGCCAGGTTCGTGCCCGCGTCGCCGGCCTGGTCGCAGATCGACGCCTCGCTCGTCCTGCCGACCATGTTCCAGGAGGTCATCAGCGGCAAGAAGGACGTGCAGGCGGCCTCGAAGGACGCGGCGAAGAAGATGAACGACGCGTTCAGCTCCGCGGGCTGAGCGGATGACCACGCAAGAGGCCGTGGCGGAGCGGGCCCCGGTGACCGGACGGGCGCCCGCCCGGCCCCGGCGCCGCGGTGCGGGCCCGACCCCCTGGCTCCACCTCGCCCCCGCCCTCGTCGTGCTCGGCGCGCTGCTCGTCTACCCCGTCTACCAGCTCGGCCTGATCTCGCTCCTGAACTACACCCAGGCGCAGGTCAGCGGCGGCGAGCCGACCACCTTCGCGGGCTTCGGCAACTACACGGCGCTCTTCGCCGACGACCAGTTCTGGCAGGTGCTGGCCGCCACCGTGGTGTTCGCCGCGGCCTGCGTGCTCTCCACGCTGGCCGTCGGCTGCGCGCTCGCGGTGCTCCTGACCCGGGTGCGGGCCCTGCCGCGGCTGGCGCTGATGCTGGCCGCGCTCGGTGCCTGGGCGACCCCGGCCGTCACCGGGTCCACCGTCTGGCTGCTCCTGTTCGACCCCGACTTCGGTCCCGTCGACCGGGTGCTGGGCCTCGGGGACCACTCCTGGACGTACGGCCGCTACAGCGCCTTCGCGCTCGTCCTGCTCGAAGTGGTGTGGTGCTCCTTCCCGTTCGTGATGGTGACGGTGTACGCGGGCATCCGCGCCGTACCGGCCGAGGTGCTGGAGGCGGCCGCGCTGGACGGTGCCTCGCAGTGGCGGATCTGGCGCTCGGTGCTCGCGCCGATGCTCCGGCCGATCCTGGTGGTCGTCACCATCCAGTCGGTCATCTGGGACTTCAAGGTCTTCACGCAGATCTACGTGATGACGAACGGAGGCGGCATCGCCGGACAGAACCTCGTGCTGAACGTCTACGCGTACCAGAAGGCGTTCGCCTCCTCGCAGTACGGCCTCGGCTCGGCGATCGGAGTGGTCATGCTGGTGATCCTGCTGGCGGTCACGCTCGTGTATCTGAGGCTGCTGCGCGGGCAGGGGGAGGAACTGTGAGCTTTCCGCGCATCGCCGTGCGCCGGCCGTGGCGGCTCGCCGCGGAGGCGTCCGCGCTGCTGATCGCGGTGGTCGTCGCCTTCCCCCTCTACTGGATGGTGCTCAGCGCCTTCGAACCGGCCGGTGAGATCGAGTCCACCGAGCCCCGGCCCTGGACGCTTTCGCCCTCCCTGGATTCCTTCCGACGGGTCTTCGGGCAGCGGGAATTCGGCCGCTACTTCCTCAACAGCCTCGTGGTGGCGGGCTCGGTGGTCGTCGTCTCGGCGCTGATCGCGTTTCTCGCGGCGACGGCCGTGACACGATTCCGCTTCCGTTTCCGGACCACCCTGCTGGTCATGTTCCTGGTCGCGCAGATGGTGCCCGTGGAGGCACTGACGATCCCCCTCTTCTTCCTCATGCGGGACTTCGGTCAGCTGAACACACTGGGCTCGCTGATCCTGCCCCACATCGCCTTCTCGCTTCCCTTCGCGATCTGGATGCTGCGGGGTTTCGTGAAGGCCGTACCGGACGCCCTGGAGGAGGCCGCGTACATCGACGGGGCGAGCCGCGCGCGATTCCTCTGGCAGATCCTTTTCCCGCTCGTCTTCCCGGGACTGGTGGCCACGAGCGTCTTTTCCTTCATCTCGGCCTGGAACGACTTCCTGTTCGCCAAGTCCTTCATCATCAGCGACACCTCGCAGTCCACCCTGCCCATGGCCCTGCTCGTCTTCTACAAGCCCGACGAACCGGACTGGGGCGGCGTGATGGCGGCGTCCACGGTGATGACGATTCCCGTGCTGATCTTCTTCGTACTCGTACAGCGACGACTTGTCTCCGGCCTCGGCGGAGCGGTGAAGGACTGATGGACTGATGGACACGACGGATTCCGCACTGATTCCGGCGCCGGGTGCCGTACGGCGCGTACCCGGTGCGGACGGCTTCGTCATCGGCGAGGCGACCGTGATCGACGCCGGGCCCGGCACGGAGGCGACCGCGCGGCTGCTGCGGACCACGCTCGGCGCCGTGACGGGGTTCGCGCTGCCGCCCGGCAGCGGGGGCGCCGGCGGCACGATCCGCCTGCGTATCGACCCGCCGGGCGCGGGCCACCCCGGCCCCGAGAGCTACCGGCTGGACGTCGGCGCGGACGCCGTCGCCCTCCACGGCGGGGGCCCGGCCGGTGTCTTCTGGGGAGCGCAGACGCTGCGTCAACTGCTCGGCGCCGACGCCTTCCGGCGCGCGCCCCTCGCGCCCGGCAGGCGATGGACCGTGCCCGCCGGCTCCGTCGAGGACTCCCCCCGATTTCCCTGGCGCGGTCTCATGCTCGACGTGTCCCGGCACTTCATGCCGAAGGAAGGCGTGCTGCGTTACCTCGACCTGCTGGCCGCGCACAAACTCAACGTCTTCCACTTCCACCTCACCGACGACCAAGGGTGGCGTGTTCAGATCAAACGCTTCCCGAGGCTGACCGAGGTCGGGTCCTGGCGGGCGCGCACGAAATTCGGCCACCGCGCCTCGCCGCTGTGGGAGGAGAAGCCGCACGGGGGCTTCTACACCCAGGACGACATCCGCGAGATCGTCGCGTACGCGGCCGAGCGGCATATCAGTGTCGTGCCGGAGATAGACATCCCCGGGCACTCGCAGGCCGCCATCGCCGCGTATCCGGAACTGGGCAACTCCGACGTCGTCGACACCGCCTCCCTGACCGTCTGGGACTCCTGGGGCGTCTCCGAAAACGTACTCGCCCCCACCGACCACACCCTGCGCTTCTACGAGGGGGTGTTCGAGGAACTCCTCGGCCTGTTCCCGGCGGACGCCGGGCCGTTCTCGCACTTCTTCCACATCGGCGGCGACGAGTGCGCCAAGGACCAGTGGAAGCGGTCGCCGGCCGCGCAGGCGCGTATCGGGGAACTGGGCCTCGCGGACGAGGACGAGTTGCAGTCCTGGTTCGTCCGGCATTTCGACAACTGGCTCTCCGCGCGCGGCCGTCGGCTGATCGGCTGGGACGAGATCCTGGAGGGCGGCCTCGCGGACGGCGCGGCGGTGTCCTCGTGGCGCGGGTACCAGGGCGGCGTCACGGCCGCCCGCGCGGGCCACGACGTCGTCATGTGCCCCGAGCAGTACGTGTACCTGGACTACCGCCAGGACGCCGGCGAGGACGAGCCGGTGCCCATCGCCTACGTCCGCACCCTGGAGGACGTCTACCGCTTCGAGCCCGTTCCCTCCGAGCTCACCGAGGCCGAGGCACGGCATGTGCTGGGTACTCAGGCCAACGTGTGGACCGAGGTGATGGAGGACCCCGCGCGCGTGGACTACCAGGTCTTCCCCCGCCTCGCGGCCTTCGCCGAGGTCGCCTGGAGCGCGCTCGTGGCCCCCGCCGAGCGTGACTTCGCCGGCTTCGAACGGCGGATGGCCGTCCACTACGGGCGACTTGAGGCTCTGGGAGTGGCCTGCCGGCCGCCCGGCGGACCGCTTCCGTGGCAGAAGCGCCCCGGGGTGCTCGGACGCCCGATCGAGGGGGCGCCCCCAAACGTGTGAGGCGGCACCCCGGCGGCGTGTCCCGGGCCGCCGGGGCCGCCACCGGGGCCCGACGAGGAAAAAGGACCCCAAGGGTCACCGAAGAGTGGCAATTCGCACTGACCGGCGATGCCGTACGAAAACGGACCATCTCCCTGGTGAGGGGGGCGAATGCCTCCTAGCGGACCCCCGCGTCGGGGTCCGGGGAAGATGTGCCAGAGTTGCCACGTCCGCCCTGTCAGCACGTACCGTACGCGCAACACAGGTGGGACCAGGTGGGGCAGCGGGAAGGGGCAGCCGGTTTGACCACGCACGCACCGCAGGCGGCGCAGGCCGTGACGCTGCCCGTCTCGCTGGACGAGGCAGTGGCGGCGCTGGCCGCCATGCCCGCCGCCGTTCCGGTGGCCGGCGGCACCGACCTCATGGCCGCGGTCAACTCCGGCCAGTTGCGGCCCGCCGCGCTCGTCGGCCTCGGCCGGATCAGCGAGATCCGCGGCTGGCAGTACCAGGACGGCCACGCGCTGCTCGGCGCCGGCCTCACCCACGCCCGCATGGGGCGTCCCGACTTCGCCGCCCTGATCCCCGCGCTGGCCGCCGCCGCGCGCGCCGCGGGACCGCCGCAGATCCGCAACGCGGGCACCCTCGGCGGCAACATCGCCTCGGCCGCCCCGACCGGCGACGCGCTGCCCGTGCTGGCCGCCCTGGAGGCCACCCTGGTCATCGCGGGCCAGGGCGGGTCCCGCCGGGAGATCCCGGTGTCGCACCTGCTCGCGGGCATGGAGATGCTGCGTGGCGGCGAACTCATCGGCTACGTGCGCGTTCCGCTGCTGCACGCGCCGCAGGTCTTCCTGAAGGCGACCGGACGCACCGGCCCCGGACGGGCGATCGCGTCCGTGGCGCTCGTCCTCGACCCGGCCCGGCGCGGCGTGCGGTGCGCCGTCGGTGCCATAGCGCCGATGCCGCTGCGCCCCCTGGACGCGGAGGCATGGGTCGCCCAGCTGATCGACTGGGACAACAACCGCGCGATCGTCCCGGAGGCGCTCACCGCGTTCGGCGAGTACGTCGCGGCCGCCTGCATCCCCGACCCGGTCCCGGCCGAGGACGGCTCCGTGCAACCGCTTCCGCCCGCCGTACTGCATCTGCGCCGCACCGTCGCCGCGCTGGCCCGACGAGCACTGGGGAGGGCACTGTCGTGACCGACGACCAGCACGAAGAGGGCGCTCCGCAGGGCAGGGGCCGCTGGGACCCTCTCCCGCAGGGCGACTACGACGACGGTGCCACCGCCTTCGTCAAGCTCCCCGAGGGGGGCATCGAGGCCCTCCTCGCGGAACGGGACCGCAACAGCCCGCTCGCGGCGCCCGGACACGGCTACGTGCCACCGGAGATCGCCGTGGCACCCCCCGCGCAGGACCAGGGCGGCGCGGGCGCGTGGGGCGCGCCGGCCGAGGCGGCCCAGTGGCCCGAGCAGCACACCGCGCAGCACGACAACGGGCGGCACCCGACCGCGCACGACGGGTTCTCGTACCACCCCGGCGCCACCGGACAGTGGGAATTCGGGGAGGCGGCCCGGGAGGGCGCGCCCGGCGGCCACCACGCGGACGGCGCGCCCGGACACGACGTCACCGGACAGTGGTCGATCCCGGTCGCCGGTGGTGATCTTCCGGACGAATCGGGCGAGTTCACCACTTCGGCGCTGGTCGAACAGTGGGGCGGCACCCCGCCCGCCACGCTCCCCGGCGGCGCGTCCGCGCCCTGGGCGACGACGGAGGCCATCGGGGAACCCTGGTCCGCCGCACCGCCGTCGGCCGCCCCTGGGGCCGCTGAGGCCCCCGTGGCGCCGTCGCGGCCCGTCCACGCCGACCCCCGCGCCGAGGTCGCCCAGCAGGCCCCTGAGCGCGCCCACGAGGCCCCCGGACCGGCCGCCGGACCCCTGTCGGCCGCGAGCGACTTCCCGGTCTCCCGCGAATCCGCTGAAGCGCGCGAACCGGACACCTCCCGGTCGTCCGGCCCCGCCTCAGGCGAGGGCGACGCCACGGCCACCGACGCCGAAGCCGCCACCCCCGACACCCCGGACGAGCCCTCCGGCCCGCCGCCCGCGCACGACGAACACCCCCTCGCCTCGTACGTCCTGCGCGTCAACGGCGCCGACCGCCCGGTGACCGACGCCTGGATCGGCGAGTCGCTGCTCTACGTGCTGCGCGAGCGGCTCGGCCTCGCGGGCGCCAAGGACGGCTGCTCGCAGGGCGAGTGCGGCGCCTGCAACGTGCAGGTGGACGGGCGGCTCGTGGCGTCCTGCCTGGTGCCCGGCGTCACCGCCGCGGGCAGCGAGGTGCGCACCGTGGAGGGCCTGGCCGCCGACGGCCGGCCCTCGGACGTGCAGCGCGCGCTGGCCAAGTGCGGCGCCGTGCAGTGCGGTTTCTGCGTACCGGGCATGGCCATGACCGTGCACGACCTGCTGGAGGGCAACCCCGCCCCCACCGAACTGGAGGCCCGCCAGGCGCTCTGCGGCAACCTGTGCCGCTGCTCCGGCTACCGGGGGGTCCTGAACGCCGTGCGCGAGGTCGTCGCCGAACGCGAGGCGCACAGCGCGGCCGCCGCCGAGTCCGTGCCGGACGCGGACGAACCACGCATCCCGCACCAGGCGGGCCCCGGCGCCGGGGGAGTCAACCCGTCGGCGTACGAGGACCACCCCCCGTACGACGCCCAGGCGCCGTACGAGCAGCCGTACGGCCAGGACGGAGGCCAGTCGTGAGCAACGAGACCGTGACCGCGGCTGCCGCGGCGACCGAGACGGGACCGGAGCCGCTGCCCCACGGGCTCGGCGTGTCACTGCCCGCCGCGGAGGCCCGCGCCAAGACGGAGGGCACCTTCCCGTACGCGGCCGACCTGTGGGCCGAGGGCCTGCTCTGGGCGGCCGTCCTCAGGTCGCCCCACCCGCACGCGCGCATCCTGTCGATCGACACCAGCCACGCGCGCGAGATGCCCGGCGTACGCGCGGTCATCACCCACGAGGACGTGCCCGGCGCCGCCCTGCACGGCCGGGGCAGAGCCGACCGCCCCGTCTTCGCCTCCGAGGTCGTGCGCCACCACGGCGAGCCCATCGCCGCCGTCGCCGCCGACCACCCCGACACCGCCCGGATGGCCGCGGCCGCCGTCATCGTCGAGTACGAGGTCCTCGACCCGGTCACCGACCCGGAGCAGGCCTTCGAAGCCGAACCGCTGCACCCCGACGGCAACCTGATCCGGCACATCCCGCTGCGCCACGGCGACCCCGACGCGGCCGGCGAGGTCGTCGTCGAGGGCCTGTACCGCATCGGCCGCCAGGACCCGGCCCCGATCGGCGCGGAGGCCGGCCTCGCCGTACCCCGCCCCGACGGCGGGGTGGAGCTCTACATCGCTTCCACCGACCCGCACACCGACCGCGACACGGCCGCCGCCTGCTACGGCCTGGAGCCCGAGCGCGTGAAGGTCGTCGTCACCGGCGTGCCCGGCGCCACCGCGGACCGCGAGGACCAGGGCTTCCAGCTCCCGCTCGGACTGCTGGCACTGAAGACCGGCTGCCCGGTGAAACTCACCGCTACGCGCGAGGAGTCCTTCCTCGGCCACGCCCACCGCCACCCCACCCTGCTGCGTTACCGCCACCACGCGGACGGCGACGGCAAGCTGGTGAAGGTCGAGGCGCAGATCCTGCTCGACGCCGGCGCCTACGCCGACACGTCCTCGGAGTCCCTGGCCGCGGCGGTCTCCTTCGCCTGCGGCCCCTACGTCGTCCCGAACGCCTTCATCGAGGGCTGGGCCGTACGCACCAACAACCCGCCCTCCGGCCATGTGCGCGGCGAGGGCGCCATGCAGGTCTGCGCCGCCTACGAGGCGCAGATGGACAAGCTGGCGAAGAAGCTCGGCGTCGACCCGGCGGAGCTGCGCCTGCGCAACGCCATGGCCACCGGCGACGTGCTGCCGACCGGTCAGACGGTGACCTGCCCCGCCCCGGTCGCGGAACTCCTCCAGGCCGTACGGGACTTCCCGCTCCCCGCGCTCCCCAAGGACACGCCCGAGGACGAGTGGCTGCTCCCTGGCGGCCCCGAGGGCGCGGGCGAGCCCGGTGCCGTGCGCCGCGGAGTCGGCTACGGCCTCGGCATGGTCCACATGCTCGGCGCGGAGGGCGCGGACGAGGTCTCCACCGCCACGGTCAAGGTCCACGACGGTGTCGCCACGGTGCTCTGCGCGGCCGTCGAGACCGGCCAGGGCTTCACCACGCTGGCCCGGCAGATCGTCCAGGAGACGCTCGGTATCGACGAGGTGCACGTGGCAGCGGTCGACACCGACCAGCCGCCCGCCGGACCGAGCTGCCGGGGCCGCCACACCTGGGTGTCGGGCGGAGCGGTCGAACGCGCGGCGAAGATGGTCCGTACGCAGCTGCTGCAGCCCCTGGCGCACAAGTTCGGCATGTCCACCGAGCTGCTCCAGATCACCGACGGCAAGATCACGTCGTACGACGGTGTGCTCTCCACGACCGTCACCGAGGCGATGGACGGCAAGGAGCTGTGGGCCACCGCGCAGTGCCGCCCGCACCCGACCGAGCCGCTGGACGCCGCGGGACAGGGCGACGCCTTCGTGGGTCTCGCCTTCTGCGCGATCCGCGCGGTCGTGGACGTGGACATCGAGCTGGGCTCGGTACGGGTCGTCGAACTCGCGCTCGCCCAGGACGTCGGCCGGATCCTCAACCCGGCGCAGCTCACCGCCCGGATCGAGGCGGGCGTCACCCAGGGCGTCGGAGCGGCGCTCAGCGAGAACCTGCGCACCGCGCGCGGCCTGGTCCGGCACCCCGACCTGACCGGCTACGCCCTCCCGACCGCCCTGGACGCGCCCGACATCCGCATCGTCAAGCTCGTCGAGGAGCGGGACGTCGTCGCGCCCTTCGGCGCCAAGGCGGTCAGCGCGGTGCCGGTCGTGACGTCCCCGGCCGCCGTCGCGTCCGCCGTACGGGCGGCGACCGGGCGCCCGGTCAACCGCCTCCCGATCCGCCCGCAGGCCGCGGTGGTGACGAACGCATGACCACGTCAGGGCCGCTGGGCGAGGGACCCCGGCAGCCGGGGGACGGCGACGGGGACCTGCCGCGCTACGAACCCCCGCCCAGTGCCGGCAAGCTGATGATCTGGGTGGTGCTGTTCTTCGTGGCGGCCCTCGCGGTCGTCCTGGGCGGCGTGTACTTCACCTGAGAGCGGCGGGCGCGAGCCCTGACGTTCCGGGGCCAGAGCGCTCGGGCCGGCGTGTGCCCTGATGTTCCGGGGGCCACAGCGTTCGGCCGGCGCGTGCCCTCGCGGCGGGGCGGCGTTCCGGGGGTCGATTTCCCGCACCCGACGGGTGGCGGCGGGCCGCCCGCGCCGGGTGCCGGGTCCTGCCGCGGGTGGCTTGAACCGGCGTGTTTCCCGGCCGTGCCCGTCGTGTGCCTGCAAGTTTCCGGCGTTGTCAGTGGGGCGGCGTATGGTTCTCGGTCAGTGGGGAACAGCCGCTGGGCGGCGGGGTGTTCCCCGGGGGAAGCACACAAGCGTTCACATGCGCGGGGGAGCCATGAGCACGACTGACACCGATGTCGTCGGCGCGATCACGCTGACCGAGGGCGAGCTGGATCCGTACATCACGCACGCGGACACCCGGCACCGGCTGACGGGTCCGGGACTGCCGTCCGACGGGACACTGCTGGACTTCGGCGGCCTGCGGGAACACGGTCTGCGCAGGGTGGCCGAGCTGGCCACGGACGCCGACAAGCTCGCCGAGGAGCTCCGGGACCAGCTGGTCATCGGGGCGCTGCGGACCTTCGACCGGGACCTGGATTCGATCGTGCTGGACGGGGCGACCGGAAAGGTCGCCACGACGCACCTGTCCTCCCACCCCGTCCTGATGGACCTCGCCCCGCTCGCCCCGTCGCTGGAGGCGCTGCTGCGTTTCGCGGCGGCGACGGAGGAACTGACCGCGTCCCGGGGGCGGTTCGCGTCCCACGGGGGCCGCTTCGGCCCGAAGGCGGTCACGGAGGCATCCGAGTCGCTGACCGACGTCTTCGATGCGGGCGCGGGCGGCGAGGTGGCGGCGTACTGGCGGATGGCCGCGCTGATCCGCCCCCTCGCGCGGATCGCGGGCCCCGGCGAGGGGCTCCTGCTGGGCCTGCCGCAGCGCCTGCTGGACGAGGAGTTCGGTCCGGGCGCGATCATGCGCTTCGAGGACGTCGACTTCCCGCCCGCGCTCGTGCACGAGCCGACCCGCCGCTTCCTGCGCGAGACGGGTCTGCCGGAGGACGGCCTGCTCTTCCAGCTGGACACGGAGGTGCCGCTGCCGGCCCTCACCGAGTACTACGCGGACGAGCGCCCCGAGGAATTCAGCGCCGACGAACTGCCCGCGACGGCGGACCGCCTCATACGCCTCGGCTACCTCCTGGAGGACACCAGCCTCGTCGTGGACGGCACGTCGGGCACGATCCTCGCCTGGAGCGAGCCGGACGCCACGCTGCGCCCGCTCAACGCCGACATCTCCACGCTCGCCTTCACCCTCTGGCTGCTGCACCGGGAGAAGTCGATCGACGCGGCGTACGACCTCACCGACTCCTACGAGCAGCTCGCCGCCACCATGGCCCAGACCCTCGCCGCGGTCGACCCGATCGCCTGCGACCCGACGCCGACACTGGACGGCGACGACGGCCGCCGCTACTGGCCGGAGATATTCGAGGACCAGACGGGCGGCACGCTGTACGCGTAGCCCTGCGGCGGCGGGGCCGGGCCGGGCCTGCCCCGCATCGAGGCGGACGAACCGGACGCCGCGCGCGGCGGATCCGCGCGGGCCCCGGTGTCGGTGGGCCGGCTGTCCCGGTGAGGGCGTCTCCGTGCGTCTCAGTGGGGGCCCAGGCCGCCACTGCCGAAAGAACCGCTTCCGCCCTCGACCCAGCGTGGCCGCTCCTGCGACGCGCTCGGCCGGGTCGCCGAGTGCGCCAGCTCGTACGGGGTGAGGGCGTGGCCGGTCTTGTCGACCTTGGGGATCTCGGCGGGCTCGCGGAACTCACGGACCTCGTGGACCGCGCCGCCCGGTGGCAGCTGCGGCTGCTCCTCGGGGCGTGGCAGTTGCTCACGGGCTCGTATGCGGCAGCCCAGCCAGAGGCTGCCGGCCAACAGTGTCACGAGGGCCACGGCGACCAGGAACAGCCCGAGACTGAGCAGGCCGCTGGGCGCTGCCAGCTGTATGGATGCGGTACTCATATCACTCAAATACCCGCAAATGCCGTCCCGAACCGGACCCCCGAGTCCACGCCACTCCGACCCGATGCGACGGTTCTCCGTCGCGACGCGGCCGCAGCCGACACGGTGTGACTCGTCCCGGACACGGCGTGACCTGTCCCTTCGCTCATCATGACGAGCCGCGAGCCGCGAGCCGCGAGCCGGCGCGAGGAGTTTCCGCCCGCCATGTGCTTCCGGGCCGACCCGGACCCGGCGTGCCCGACGGGTCGGAACCCTGCGATCCTCCCGGCTGCGCTCCCGCGGGAGCGCCCCGCAGTGCGTGGCTGGGCGCCTGGTGGGGTTCAGTCGACCATCTGTCCGTCGAACGTGCCGCCCTTGCAGGTGTTGTTCGCCCAATTGACTGTTCCGCCGCCCTGCTCGCACTCACCCGGGGTGAGCCCGTCGGGCAGGGCAATGCGGCCAGGACCAGCTGCGGTACGTGGCGGCATGCGCGAGAACGGTGAATTGACCAGGGTGCGTTACGAAGGGCGGGCGGCGGCCTCGCACCTCTTCCGTTGGCCCCGACTGGCACGTGGCGAGATCATGGCCACCCGCTCCTGACGACTTCCTCCCGGCCGTGGAACGGGCGCTACCGGCCTCACCGGTGCCGCTCCGCGCGGGGGCCCGAGGGTTTATCGGCGGTCTCGTCTCTTTCGGCCGGACTGGCACGGGAACCGAGACGGGAACGGGGGGAACCGAGACGCGAACCGAGACGGGCGACGAAAGGGCGGCACCTCTGGAGGGTGCCGCCCTTGTCTTTTGCCTGGTCAGGCTCTGGAGGCCGTGGCGGGAATTGAACCCGCGTAACTCGCTTTGCAGGCGAGTCCCTGAACCACTCGGGCACACGGCCGTTCTCAGGTGCGGCACGGCTCACTCGTTCCGAACCTGATGGGACGACCGTAGGCGGGGGCGCGGGCGGGGCTCAAGCGGTCCGGGCCCGCCGCAACGGGACTGCCACACGCCGTTCACGAAACGCCTCGCGGGTGGGGCGCGTGGGTGGTCGTACGACCAAAGAACCAGCTGATCACCGTCTTCGGACAGGAGTCAGTACGGGTTGTGCCCCTTACGCTGACGGCCATGACCGCACTCGAACCACGGGATGCCGCAACCGCCCGGCCGCAGGCCGGGGCCCCGGACACGGAAGGCGTGCTGGGCCGGTCCCACCGGTCGCTCACCGTCGGGATCGTCTCCGTCGTCCTGCTGATCGCGTTCGAGGCGACGGCGGTCGGTACGGCCATGCCGGTGGCGGCCAGGGAACTCGACGGGGTCGCCCTGTACGCGTTCGCGTTCTCGGGGTACTTCACGACGAGCCTGTTCGGGATGGTGCTCGCCGGCCAGTGGTCGGACCGGGACGGCCCGCTGGGCTCGCTGACCGCGGGGATCGGGGCCTTCGCGGCGGGGCTCGTCCTGTCCGGTACGGCCGGCGGCATGTGGCTGTTCGTGCTCGGGCGGGCGGTGCAGGGGCTCGGCGGCGGCCTGGTGATCGTCGCGCTGTACGTCGTCGTGGGACAGGCCTACCCGGAGCGGCTGCGGCCGTCGATCATGGCGGGCTTCGCGGCGGCCTGGGTGGTGCCCTCCGTCGTCGGACCGCTCGCGGCGGGCGCGGTCACCGAACACCTCGGCTGGCGCTGGGTCTTCGTCGGCATACCCGGTCTGGTCGTCCTCCCGCTGGCCCTCGCCCTGCCGCAGATCCGGCGGCGCACGCACGGACGGACGACGGACGCCGCGTCCGTGCTCCCCGGCGGGCGGCGCATCCGCTCGGCCCTCGGGATCGCCCTCGGCGCGGGGCTCCTCCAGTACGCCGCCCAGGACCTGAGGTGGCTGTCGCTCGTCCCGGCCGCCGCGGGGGCCGCGCTGCTCGTCCCCGCGGTCCTCCGGCTGCTGCCGGCCGGTACCTACCGGGCCGCGCGGGGCCTGCCCTCCGTGGTGCTGCTGCGCGGGGTCGCGGCCGGCGCCTTCGTCGCCGCGGAGTCCTTCGTACCGCTCATGCTGGTCACCCAGCGCGGGCTGTCGCCGACGCTCGCCGGGTTCTCGCTCGCGGCGGGCGGCGGGACCTGGGCTCTGGGTTCGTACGTCCAGTCGAGGCCCCGGGTGGAGCCGTACCGGGACCGGCTGATGTTCTTCGGGATGGTGCTCGTCGCCGCCGCGATCGCCGCCGTGCCCGCGGTGCTGGTGCCCGCCGTGCCGGTGTGGACGGTCGCGGTCGCCTGGGCGTTCGGCTGTTTCGGGATGGGGCTGGTGATCGCCTCGACCAGCGTGCTGCTGCTCCATCTCTCGGCGCCCGAGGAGGCCGGCGCGAACTCCGCCTCGCTGCAGATCTCCGACGCCCTCTCGAACATAGTCCTGCTCGCGGCGGGCGGTGCGGCCTTCGCCTCCCTGGGCGGCGGCACGGTCACGGACACGGCCACCTCGGCGGCCGGCTCCCACCCCGCCGCCTTCGCCGCCGTGTTCCTGCCGATGGCCGCGGTGGCGCTGGCCGGCGCCTGGGTGACGACCAGGCTGCGGGAGCGGTGACGGTGAAACCGGTCGACCGGGGCGGCCGGGCGGCCCCACCGTGACCGACCCGTACGAACAGGCCGCGGCCCTGCTGCACGCGCTCGCCTCCGACCACCCCTTCGTCGACGGCGACAAACGCACGGCCTGGCCGGCGGCCGCGACCTTCCTCGCTGTCGACGGCATCGACCTCGGCCGCTGCGACCAGGCGACGGCGTACGACCTGGTCATCGACGTGGCCTCCGGCAAGGAGAGCGGGACCGGGGTGATCGCGGCCCGGCCGCGGGCTCTGTGAGGTGGGTCGCATCCGCGGGTGACCCGGCGCCGTCCGCGCGGTGACACCTCAGGGTCGCCGGTAGGGTGGCCCGGTTGTCATACGTAGCCGAGCCGCTCGACCACCCCACGGAGACCGTGACTACCACCGCCGCCACCGCTTCCTCCTCGCACCACCTCTCACCCGCCTTTCCCGGGCGCGCCCCCTGGGGCACCGCGGGCAAGCTGCGCGCCTGGCAGCAGGGGGCGATGGAGAGGTACATCCAGGAGCAGCCGCGCGATTTCCTGGCCGTCGCCACCCCCGGCGCCGGCAAGACGACGTTCGCGCTGACCCTCGCGTCCTGGCTGCTGCACCACCATGTGGTCCAGCAGGTGACCGTGGTCGCGCCGACCGAGCACCTGAAGAAGCAGTGGGCGGAGGCGGCGGCCCGGATAGGGATCAAGCTGGACCCCGAGTACAGCGCGGGCCCGCTCAGCAAGGAGTACCAGGGCGTCGCCGTGACGTACGCCGGTGTCGGGGTGCGGCCGATGCTGCACCGCAACCGCTCCGAGCAGCGCAAGACCCTCGTCATCCTCGACGAGATCCACCACGCCGGTGACTCCAAGTCCTGGGGCGAGGCCTGTCTCGAAGCGTTCGAGCCGGCCACCCGGCGGCTCGCGCTCACCGGAACGCCCTTCCGGTCGGACACCAACCCGATCCCCTTCGTCACCTACGAGGAGGGGAACGACGGGATCCGGCGGTCCTCCGCCGACTACACCTACGGGTACGGGTCCGCCCTCGGGGACGGGGTCGTGCGGCCCGTCATCTTCCTCTCCTACAGCGGCAACATGCGGTGGCGCACGAAGGCGGGCGACGAGATCGCGGCGCGGCTCGGGGAGCCGATGACCAAGGACGCCATCAGCCAGGCCTGGCGCACCGCGCTCGATCCGCGCGGCGAGTGGATGCCCAGTGTGCTGCGCGCCGCCGACCAGCGGCTGACCGAGGTGCGCAAGGGCATCCCGGACGCGGGTGCCCTGGTCATCGCCTCCGACCAGGAATCCGCCCGTGCCTACGCCAAGCTGATCCGCGACATCACCGGTACGAAGGCGACCCTCGTCCTGTCCGACGACACCGGCGCCTCGAACCGCATCGACGACTTCGCCGCGAGCGAGGACCGGTGGATGGTCGCCGTCCGTATGGTGTCCGAGGGCGTCGACGTGCCGCGCCTCGCGGTCGGCGTGTACGCGACCACGATCTCGACGCCGCTCTTCTTCGCCCAGGCCGTCGGCCGTTTCGTCCGTTCCCGACGGCGCGGCGAGACCGCCTCCGTCTTCCTCCCGACCGTCCCCGACCTCCTCGGCTTCGCGAACGAGATGGAGGTCGAGCGCGACCACGTCCTCGACAAGCCCAAGAAGGAGGGTGAGGAGGACCCGTACGCCGAGTCCGAGAAGGAGATGGACGAGGCGAACAAGGAGCAGGACGAGGACACCGGCGAGCAGGAGCAGTTCTCCTTCGAGGCGCTGGAGTCCGAGGCCGTCTTCGACCGGGTGCTCTACGACGGCGCCGAGTTCGGGATGCAGGCCCACCCGGGGAGTGCGGAGGAGCAGGACTACCTCGGCATCCCCGGACTGCTGGAGCCCGACCAGGTGCAGATGCTGCTGCAGAAGCGGCAGGCCCGGCAGATCGCGCACAGCCGCAAGAAGCCGGCCGAGGAGGCCGATCTCCTCGAACTGCCCGCCGAGCGGCGCCCGGTGGTCTCGCACAAGGAGATGCTGGAACTGCGCAAGCAGCTCAACACCATGGTCGGCGCCTACGTCCACCAGAGCGGCAAGCCGCACGGGGTGATCCACACCGAACTGCGGCGGGTGTGCGGCGGACCGCCGAGCGCGGAGGCCACCGCGGGACAGCTGCGGCAGCGGATCGCCAAGGTGCAGGAGTGGGCCACCCGGATGCGGTGACACCGCGCGCACGGGGAGGCTCCGCGCACCGGGACGCCGAGTGCACCGGGACGCCGTCCCTGACGGGCGGACGTCGCTCGCGTCGGCGCACGCAGCCGGCACACACGCTGACGCACCGGCACACGCGCGGAAGCATCGGCGCGAGCGCGGACGCATTAGCGCATGGGCGGATGTAACGGGACGCATAGGGACACATCAACACACGCAAGCGCGCGCCGACTTCGGTCGGCGCGCGCTTCCGTCCGCGCCACGACGCATGCCCCGGGGCGTGTGCGCGGTGTGCGGGGGTGGTGCGCGCCGTGTGGCGGGCGCCGCGTGTAACGGGACAAAGGGAGAGAGTCCGTACCGGCCCGTGCCCGGATTCTGGACGGAGACTTCCGCTGAGCGGACCGGCTCGCTACTGTCACGCTACGCACACGCCCCGTGGCAGCGCAGCCGCGGAGCGCAGCCGTGTAGCGACTCCGCCCGGGAAGAGCCCGGGTCGTCAGCCGACGGCGGCCTCTGAAGCGCGTCGCCGACGGGACTCGGTGCCGCGTCCGCCGGGACAGGCCGCCGACCTCACCACTAAGGAGTGGGCGTCGTGACCGCGGAGACCTCTCAGACGCTCGACCGGGGACTGCGCGTCCTCAAGTTGCTCGCCGACACGGATCACGGGCTGACGGTCACCGAGCTCTCGAACAAACTGGGCGTCAACCGGACCGTCGTGTACCGGTTGCTCGCCACCCTGGAGCAGCACGCGCTGGTACGCCGTGACCTGGGCGGGCGGGCCCGGGTCGGACTCGGGGTGCTGCGCCTGGGCCGGCAGGTGCATCCGCTGGTACGGGAGGCCGCGCTGCCCGCGCTGCGCGCGCTGGCCGAGGACATAGGGGCCACCGCCCACCTCACGCTCGTCGACGGGACCGAGGCACTCGCCGTCGCCGTCGTCGAGCCCACCTGGACCGACTACCACGTCGCCTACCGCGCCGGGTTCCGCCACCCGCTGGACCGGGGTGCGGCGGGCCGAGCGATCCTCTCCGCCCGTCAGGCACCGGTGGGCGAGCCCGGATACACGCTCACGCACGGGGAACTGGAGGCGGGCGCGAGCGGCGCCGCGGCTCCGCTCCTCGGCGTGACCGGTGTCGAGGGCAGCGTGGGCGTCGTCATGCTCGCGGACTCCGTGCCGGAGCGGGTGGGTCCGCGGGTCCTGGACGCGGCCCGTGAGGTCGCGGACGCCTTGCGCTGAAGCCGGTCCCGCGGCCCGGCGGACGACGCCCTGAAGATCCGGGACGGCACGGACGTTAGATTGATCCCGTGCTCTCTCGCCTCACACGTCCCAAGGCCGTCGCCGTCTGCGCCGTTCCCGTCGTGGCGCTGCTCGCCACGGCGGTGTTCGCGCCGCTGCCGTTCTCCCTCGCGCAGCCGGGTCTGACGGCGAACGTCCTCGGCGAGAACAAGGGCGATCCGGTGATCACGATCAGCGGGTCTCCCGTCCGCCGGACCCGCGGGCAGCTGCGGATGACGACGATCGAGGCGACCGGGCCGGACGCGCGCGTCTCGCTCGGTGACGTGATCGGCAGCTGGTTCGCCAAGGACCGGGCGGTGATGCCCCGGGACGCGGTGTACCCGAGCGGGAACAGCGTCAAGGAGATCGAGCAGCACAACGCCGACGAGATGAGGCAGTCGCAGGACACGGCCACCGAGGCGGCGCTGTCCTATCTGCACGAGAAGAACGACGTGAAGGTCACGCTCAAGCTGGCCGACGTCGGCGGCCCCAGCGCCGGCCTGCTCTTCACGCTCGGCATCATCGACAAGCTGGACGGCGACGGCAGCGGCGGCGACCTCACGGGCGGTCGCACCGTCGCGGGTACGGGGACGATCGACGCCGACGGCAAGGTCGGCGCGGTCGGCGGCGTGGCGCTGAAGACGCAGGCCGCGCGGCGGGACGGCGCGAGCGTCTTCCTGGTTCCGAGGGCGGAGTGCTCCGACGCCAAGGCGGAGCTTCCGAAGGGTCTGCGGCTGGTGGCGGTGACCACGCTCAAGGGGGCGGTCGACGCGCTGGTGTCCCTGGAGAAGGGGAAGGGCTCCGTTCCCGGCTGCTAGCGCCGCGACGGGGCGGGACGCGGACCGGACGGGGCGGACGCGGACTAGGAGGCGACGGCCGGCCTCGGCGCGGAGGCGAGGCGCAGGCCCACCTCCACCAGGGTCCAGCCGAGGCGGGTGCGCAGTTCGCCCGGTACCCGGGAGGCGGCGGCGAGCCGATGGGCGTCGGCCTCGGCACGGAGGTCGGCGGCGCGGAGGCGGTGCAGGGCCAGGTGTGTCTGGGCGTTGATCATCGGAGTACCTCTCAGTCCTTTTCGGTGCCTGCCGACGGCGGACCGACGACGGCTGACGGGAAGGGAACGGGGTGGGCTCAGTCTTCCTGGACAGGGAAGACGTGGGTGTGGATGCGGACCTGGGTGCTCTCGGGGTCGTCCTCGGCCGGAGTCCCCGTGCGGTAGCTGTCCACGAGTTCGTGCATCCTGACGACCAGCTCCGCGGAGCGCTCCGGCGTCAGCCGCAGGGTCATGTCGCTCATGTCGGCGGCGCGCGACCAGGCCGGGAGCCAGTCGTCCCGGTTCGCGATCCAGGTGGACAGCTCGCGGTTGTGGGTGGTCGCGACCTCGTGCAGGAAGAGGTCGGTGGCACCCCGCACCTCCGGGTCCGAGCCCTCCAGTTGGTCGCTGTCGAAGATCAGCGACTGAACGGCCGCCCGCCACCAGCGCTCCCGCCCCTTGCCGTGCTCCGGGGCGTCCTCGACGAAGCCGTGCGCGGCCAGCTGGCGCAGGTGGTAGCTGGTCGCCCCGCTGGACTCGCCCAGTTTCGCCGCGAGTTGGGACGCGGTGGCCGGGCCGCCGCGCCGCAGCGAGTTCAGCAGCCGCATGCGCAGCGGGTGGGCGATGCCGCGCAGCGAGCGGGCGTCGAGGGTGCGGGTGGTCAGTCCGGGCGCGACCGGGTCGGACACGGACTCTCCGGGTACGGGGGGTCCCGTCGGATCGGTCGGATCCGACGGGTTGGTCGGATCGGTCGGATCGGGTTGGTCTCCGTGCTCCTGCATGTGTACAAAGGTAGCGTTGCAAAGAGGTGCTTGCAAGGGTTTCTTTGCAACCACTTCTTTGGACGCCCGACGCCCGACGCCCGACGCCCGACGCCCGACGCCGAGGCCGGGCGGCGTTCGCCCGGCCGCCGCATGTCGAACCCCGGACCCCTGACCCCGGACCCCTGACCTCAGCCCTGGCCCCAGCGCCCAGGCCCCCGGGACCTCAGTGCTGCTTCACGAACCCCTGCGCCGTCATCCAGTCCAGTGCCACCTCGTGCGGATCCTGCCCCTGCACGTCCACCTTGGCGTTCAACTCCTGTGCCACCGTGTTGTCCAGCTTCCTCGTCACCGGGTCGAGGACCTGGGCGATCGCCGGATATCTCTTGAGTGCCTTGGAGTTGATCGCGGGCGCCGCGTTGTAGTTGGGGAAGAACTTCTTGTCGTCCGCCATCACGGCCAGGTGCATCGACCTGATGCGCCCGTCCGTGGTGAACACCTCCCCGTACGTGCAACTTCCCTTCGCCACCTGGGTGTAGATGATCCCGGTGTCCATCTGCGTGATGTTCTTCGCGGGCACGCTCATCCCGTACGCCTTCTCCATGCCCGGCAGACCGTCGGCCCGGTTGGCGAACTCGCTCTCCACGCAGAGCGTGACCGCGCCGGGGTCCGACCTGGACAGCGCGGCCACGTCGGAGAGCGTCTTCGTGCGGTACTTCCTGAAGTTGGCCTGGTTCATGGCGAGCGCGTAGGTGTTGTTGAGCGCGGACGGCGGCAGCCAGGTGATCCCGTTCCTCAGATCGGCGTCGTGCACCGCCTGCCACTGCTTCCGCGGGTCGGGGATGGGCTTGCTGTTGCCCAGATACGTGATCCAGGCGGTGCCCGTGTACTCGTACATGCCGTCCGCGTCGCCGCTCTTGACGGCCTCCCGGGCGCCGATCGATCCCTGGATCCCGGTCCGGTCGAGGACGTCCGCGCCGGCCGCCTGGAAGGCGATGCCCATGATCGCGCCGAGGATCAGCTGCTCGGTGAACTCCTTCGACGTCACCGTCAGATGGGCGCCCTTGAGCGGCAGCCCCTGCCCGATGGACCCGGGACCGACGTCGTCGACCATGGGGGAGCCGCTGGTCAGCCCGCACCCGGCGGCCAGCACCAGCGCCCCGGCCAGCAGCGCGCACGGACCCGTCCGTCTCAGCACGCCCCCCGGGGTCATGAGCCCGCCTCCAGTCCGCGCGGCCGCAGCAGCAGTTCGGCCAGTGAGGCCAGCCAGTCCACGAGCAGCGCGAGCGTCACGGTGAGGACCGAACCGAGCACCAGGACCGGCATCCGCTGGTTGGTGATGCCGGTGGTGATCAGGACGCCGAGGCCGCCGCCCCCGCCGAAGGTGGCCAGCGTGGCCGTACCCACGTTCAGGACCAGGGCCGTGCGGACACCGGCCAGGATCAGCGGGACGGCCAGCGGGAGTTCGATGCGGGTCAGGACACCCATCGGGGACATGCCGATACCGCGCGCGGCCTCCAGGAGCGTCGGGTCGTTGGCCTTCAGACCCGCGATCGTGTTGGAGAGGACCGGCAGGATCGCGTAGACGGTGATGCCGATCAGGGCCGCCTTCTGACCGGTGCCGAGCCAGATGACCAGCAGCGCCAGCAGACCGATCGCCGGGGTGGCCTGCCCCATGTTGGCCAGCGCCATCGCGACCGGGGCCGCCTTCCGGAACATCCCGCGGGTGAGCAGGACACCCAGTGGGATCGCGATGACCAGCACGAAGAACGTCGAGATCACCGTCAGTTCGATCTGCTGCCACAGGGCCTTCGACACCTGCCCGTTCGACAGCGCGTTGCTGGAGATGGGGTCGAGGGTGGCCTGCTGGAACCACAGCCAGGTGGCCAGCAGCACGGCGGCCAGCACCGCCGGCAGGACGGTCAGCTTCTGCCAGGTGATCCGGCGCCGCGGCCCGGCGGGCGGCGGCGGGGCCTCCCGCTCGTCCGGGAGGCCGGCGTCCTCGGAGAGCGCCTCGTCGTCGGGGAACGCGCCGTCGTCCCGGAACGCGAGCCCCTTGACCTCGTGCTCGCCCTCGGGCCGGCGGCCGGGCGGGGGAGTCCTCACGCCTTCGCCTCCCCGCCCGGGCCCTCCTGCTCGAAGTGGGTCTGCTGGGCGCGCGCGTCCTCCAGTTCGTGCTGGTGCTCCATCGCCTCGAGACGGTCCTCCTCCAGCAGCTCGTGCACGGAGTTCATCAGCGTCTCCATGTCGACGACACCGATGTACTCGCCGCGCCGCCCGGTCACCGCGACCCGGCCGGTGTTGTCGGTGAGCACCGCCTCCAGCGCGTCCCGCAGCGTGGCGTCCCGGGTCACCGTGTCGTGGACCAGGGTGCCCGCCCGCGCCAGCGAACCCTTGGCCCTCATCAGGTCGCCGCGCCGCAGCCACTTGTAGGGGCGGCGCCGCTTGTCGAGCATCAGGATCTCGTTGGTCCCGCTGCCGCGGAGCTTGTTGAAGATCTCCTGGAGCCGGTCGTTGACGGTGACCGTCGGATAGTCGGTGATCTCCACGTCCCCCACCCGGGTGAGGTTGAGCCGCTTGAGCGCCGCGCCCGCGCCCACGAACCCCGACACGAAGTCGTCGGCCGGGTTGGTGAGGATCGCCTCCGGGGTGTCGAACTGCGCGATGTGCGAGCGCTCGCGCAGGACGGCGATCCGGTCGCCCAGCTTGATCGCCTCGTCGAAGTCGTGCGTGACGAAGACGATCGTCTTGTGCAGCTCGCGCTGGAGCCGGATCAGCTCGTCCTGGAGGTGGTCGCGGGTGATCGGGTCCACGGCGCCGAAGGGCTCGTCCATGAGCAGGACGGGCGGGTCGGCGGCCAGCGCCCGCGCCACGCCCACCCGCTGCTGCTGGCCACCGGAGAGCTGACGCGGATAGCGGCCCTGGAACTCGCCCGGGTCGAGGCCGACCAGGTCCAGCATCTCCTCGACCCGCGCCCTGATCCGTGACTTCGGCCAGCCGACCATCTTCGGGACGAGGGCGATGTTCTGGGCGACCGTCATGTGCGGGAAGAGCCCGGACGACTGGATCGCGTACCCGATCCTGCGACGCAGCTTCACCGGGTCCATGTCGGTGACGTCCTCGCCGCCGATGCGGATCCGGCCGCCGGTCGGTTCGATCAGACGGTTGATCATCTTGAGGGTGGTGGACTTGCCGCACCCGGACGGGCCCACGAAGACGACGAGTTCACCCGCCTTGATCTCCATGTTGACGCTGTCCACGGCGGGGTCGCGACTGCCGGGATAGCGCTTGGTGAGGTGCTCCAGCTCGATGGTGGCGCCGGTCGTGGACGTGTGCGCGACAGCGGCGGCGTGCCGGTCCCGCCCGGTTGCGGTCGTCTCAGACACGGATCCCCCTCGGGATGGTCAGCCGTCCGATGAGCACGTAGGCGGCGTCGAACAGCAGCGCGAGGATGATGATCCCGACCGTGCCCGCGAGCACCTGGTTGAGCGCGTTCTTGCTGCCCAGGGACCCGATGCCACGGAAGATCTCGTTGCCGAGGCCCGGCCCGGAGGCGTAGGCCGCGATCGCCGCGATGCCCATCAGCATCTGTGTGGAGACCCGGATACCGGTGAGGATCGGAGGCCAGGCGAGCGGCAGCTCGACCTTCAGCAGCCGGGCCGCCCGTGACATGCCGATGCCCTTCGCGGCGTCCACCAGCGCGGGGTCGACCCCGCGCAGGCCCACGATCGCGTTGCGTACGACCGGCAGCAGCCCGTACAGCGTCAGCGCGATCACGGTGGGCGGGACGCCCAGACCCACGATCGGGACCAGCAGACCGATCATGGCGAGCGACGGGACGGTCAGGATCGTGGACGTGGTGGTCGTGGCGAGGCCGCCCGCCCAGTCGCTGCGGTAGGTGACCACACCGAGCACCACGCCGATGAGCGTCGCGACGACCATGCACTGGAAGACCACGCTGGCGTGCTGGTACGCGTCCATGAGCAATTGCTGACGGCGGCCGCTCAGGTACTCCCAGAAGTTCACGCCGCCTCACCCTGGTCAGTGCTCGGCCGCCGCCTGTTCCACCAGCGGGATGATCCGCAGCGGTACGGCGTTCTCCATGACGATCGCCGTGGAGGCCCGGACGATGCCATCAAAACCGACGACCCGGTCGATCACACGCTGGAGATCGGCGTTCGAGCGGGCCACCAGCCGGCACAGCATGTCCCCGCTGCCGGTGGTCGTGTGCAGTTCCAGCACCTCCGGGACGGTCGCCAAGTGCGCCCGTACGTCGGCGCCTTGCCCCTGCCGGATCTCCAGCGTCGCGAAGGCCGTCACGGGATATCCGAGCGCGGCCGGATCCACCTGCGGGCCGAATCCCCGGATGACTCCATTCGACTGAAGACGGTCCAGACGGGCCTGCACCGTGCCGCGCGCGACCCCCAGCCGCCGGGACATCTCCAGCACGCCGATCCGCGGCTCCCGCGCCAGCAGCACGATGAGCCGGCCGTCCAGGTGATCGATCGCCATGCGCGCCTCCGGAGTGGTCATCCTGTACAGACCGCCCGCCACTACCGGCGGGTCGCTGAACATAGTGCCCAGTCGATACGCAAACTATTGCGCACCTTGTGGAAGGGAGAGAGCCTGCGGCCATGTCCCTCATCGACGCGAACCCAGAGCAGACTCCCGACACCGCCCGGCAGGCCGACCCCTTCCCGGTCAAGGGAATGGACGCCGTCGTCTTCGCCGTGGGCAACGCCAAGCAGGCCGCGCACTACTACTCCACCGCGTTCGGCATGCGGCTGGTCGCCTACTCCGGACCGGAGAACGGCAGCCGCGAGACGGCGTCGTACGTCCTGGAGAACGGCTCCGCTCGCTTCGTCCTCACCTCCGTGGTCAAGCCCTCCACCCCCTGGGGCCACTTCCTGGCCGAGCACGTGGCGGCGCACGGCGACGGGGTCGTCGACCTCGCCATCGAGGTCCCGGACGCGCGCGCCGCGTTCGCGTACGCCGTCGAGCACGGCGCCACCTCGGTCGCCGAGCCGTACGAGATGAAGGACGAGAACGGCACGGTCGTCCTCGCCGCCATCGCCACCTACGGCAAGACCCGCCACACCCTCGTCGAGCGGACCGGCTACGACGGCCCCTACCTCCCCGGGTACGTGGCCGCCGCCCCGATCGTCGAGCCGCCCGCCCAGCGCACCTTCCAGGCCATCGACCACTGCGTCGGCAACGTCGAGCTCGGCCGGATGAACGAGTGGGTCGGCTTCTACAACAAGGTCATGGGCTTCACGAACATGAAGGAGTTCGTGGGCGACGACATCGCGACCGAGTACAGCGCGCTGATGTCGAAGGTCGTCGCCGACGGCACGCTCAAGGTCAAGTTCCCGATCAACGAGCCCGCCGTCGCCAAGAAGAAGTCCCAGATCGACGAGTACCTGGAGTTCTACGGCGGCGCGGGCGTCCAGCACATCGCGCTGAACACGAACGACATCGTCCGCAGCGTCCGCGCCATGCGCGCGGCGGGCGTCCAGTTCCTCGACACCCCCGACTCGTACTACGACACCCTCGGCGAGTGGGCCGGCGACACCCGCGTCCCCGTCGACACCCTGCGCGAACTGAAGATCCTCGTCGACCGCGACGAGGACGGCTATCTGCTCCAGATCTTCACCAAGCCGGTCCAGGACCGTCCGACCGTCTTCTTCGAGATGATCGAGCGGCACGGCTCGATGGGCTTCGGCAAGGGCAACTTCAAGGCCCTGTTCGAGGCGATCGAGCGCGAGCAGGAGAGGCGCGGCAACCTGTAACGGCACCGCCCGCCCGCCCGCCGTACCGCCCGCCCGGTCGGCGCGGGGCGGTACGGCGGGGCGCCGGCGTGGGCCGCGGTCACTGTCCGCCCGTGTCCGGGCCGGCCGAGGACCTCGCGGACACCGGGTCCGTCGGTGCCGCCGCCGGTTCGTCCCGCGAGCCGGGCGGGGCCGGGACGGACGGCGTGGCGACGGACGGCGCGGAGGCGGCCGGCGCGGAGCGGGCGGGCTCCGGGGCCTCCGGCCGCGGGAACGTCGGCTCCTCCTCCAGCTCGCTCGGCAGCGACGTCGACGGCTCGCCCAGCGTGTCCAGCGTCCGCCGGGCCAGGGGAGCGAGAAGCGGGGAGAAGTACGGATTGATCTGGAGGGACTCCGCGAGATGACGGCGGGCGGCCCCGGTCAGATCGAGGCCGCGTTCGATCTGCCCCCGGTGATACACGTACAGCGCGCTGCGCACCCCGCCACCGTGCTCCTTGTCCGTCGCCCGCGCCGCGAACTTCAGGGCCTCCTTGTTCTTCCCGGCCCGGTGCAGCGCCCACCCCAACGCGTCCGCGACACCGATGCCCGGCTGCCGTTTCCACTCCGCGCGCAGCCGCCGCACCGCCTCCGCCGCGTCCCCGTGGTCCGCCTCGAACAGCCCGAGGACCAGCGCGTCGTCGACACCGCCCGCGGTCTCCGACCGCACCCGGGTCCGCACCAGGTCGTACTGCGCCCGCGCCGCCGAGCCGAGGCCCCGCGCCTGGTACAGCTCACCCAGCTCCAGCGCGTACCCCGGCGCGGGCCGCCCGGCGAACGCCGCCTGGTAGACGCGCGACGCCTCCGGCACCCGCCCGAGCGCCGCCAGCGCGCGCCCCCGCCCGGCGAGCGCGGCCGGCTCGTTCCGGTCCAGGCGCAGCGCGCCCTCGTAGGAGCGCAGCGACTCCTCACGGTCCCCGCGTTCCCACGCCAGCCGGCCGGCCTCCGCGAGCCAGGCCGCCCGCTCGATCGGCGTCCGCGCGCCGGTCGCCGCGTCCGACAGCGACGCCACCGCGTCCTCGCGCCAGCCCCGGTCCCAGTACACCTCGGCGGCCCGGGCCATCACCGGCGGCCCGGAGTGCAGCTTCTGCAGCTTCTCCAGGGCCTTGCGGCTCGCCTTGTAGTCGCCGAGACCCCGGTAGGAGTCGATCAGCAGCGGATACGTCGTCCACTGTCCGGGCGCCAGCTTCCGCGCCGTCTCCCCCCACTCACGGCCCTTGCGGAAGTCGGCGCGGGAGTTGGCGAGCGCGGCCAGCCCCTGCAGCGCGGCCAGGTTCCCCGATGGCCCGGTCGCCAGCGACGTACGCAGCGCCCGCTCGGCCTTCGGGAAGTATCCGGGCGTGGCGGTGCGCCGCCCCTGCTCCACGTACGCCGTGCCGAGCACCGCCCAGGACCGGGCGTCCCGCGGATGGGTGCGCAGATACGCCTCGCGGTCGGCGACGAGCAACGTCAGATCGCGCAGCGACACGGGCACCCCGGCCGCCACCGCCGTCATCGCCCCGGCCACCGGCCCGGGGGCGGGCAGCGCGGGGGGACGCAGGCCGGAGGGCAGCAGCACCATCACCCCGCCGAACACGGCACAGCCCCCGGCCACGCAGATCAGCGCGCGCCGGGCCGCGCGGGAACGGCGCCGCCCGGACCGTTCCCGGGGTACCGGCCCGGTGAGGACCCGCTGTCGCTCTTCGATCTCCATGGCGCTCACCATGCGCCAGTACGACGACCACATCCCGGCACACGAAGGGTGCGGCAGACGGGGTTCACACCGATGGCCCCGAGTGCGACGCTGTGATCATGAGCCGTATCGAAGCCCCGCGCGACGACGTCACCGGCACCCTCGTCGACCGTCTCCTGACGGGCCTGCCGAGCGAGGCGGTCCTCACCGACCCGGACGTCACGGTCTCGTACGCCAACGACATGGCGAGCTTCTGCGAGGCCGGCACCCCCGCCGTCGTCGTCCTGCCGCGCACCGTCGAACAGGTCCAGCACGTCATGCGCACCGCGACCGCGCTGCGGGTCCCCGTCGTCCCGCAGGGCGCCCGCACCGGCCTGTCCGGCGCCGCGAACGCCTCGGACGGCTGCATCGTGCTCTCCCTGGTGAAGATGGACCGGATCCTGGAGATCAGTCCCGTCGACCGCATCGCCGTCGTCGAGCCCGGCGTCGTCAACGCCACGCTCTCGCGCGCGGTCAACGAACACGGCCTGTACTACCCGCCGGACCCCTCCAGCTGGGAGATGTGCACGATCGGCGGCAACATCGGCACCGCCTCCGGGGGCCTGTGCTGCGTGAAGTACGGGGTGACCGCCGAGTACGTCCTCGGCCTGGACGTGGTGCTCGCCGACGGACGGCTGATGAGCACCGGCCGCCGTACCGCGAAAGGGGTCGCCGGCTACGACCTCACCCGCCTCCTCGTCGGATCGGAGGGCTCCCTCGGCATCGTCGTACGGGCGGTGCTGGCCCTGAAGCCGCAGCCGCCCCAGCAGCTGGTGCTGGCCGCCGAGTTCGGGTCGGCGCGGGCCGCCTGCGACGCCGTCTGCCGGATCATGGAGGGCGGCCATGTGCCCTCGCTCCTCGAACTGATGGACCGGACGACGGTGAAGGCCGTCAACGCCCTCGCCCACATGGGACTCCCGGAGAGCACCGAGGCACTTCTCCTCGCCGCCTTCGACACCCACGACCCGGCGGCCGACCTCGCCGCCGTGGGCGCGCTGTGCGAGGCCGCGGGCGCCACCCAGGTGGTACCGGCGGAGGACGCGGCGGAGTCCGAACTCCTCCTCCAGGCCCGGAGGTTGTCCCTCACCGCGCTCGAAGCGGTCAAGGGCACCACGATGATCGACGACGTGTGCGTGCCGCGTTCCCGGCTCGGCGACATGCTCGACGGCATCGAGCGCGTCGCGGAGAAGTACTCCCTGACCATCGGCGTCTGCGCGCACGCCGGCGACGGCAACACCCACCCCACCGTCTGCTTCGACGCCACCGACCCCGACGAGTCCCGGCGCGCCCGCGAGTCCTTCGACGAGATCATGGCCCTCGGTCTGGAACTCGGCGGCACGATCACCGGCGAACACGGGGTCGGCGTCCTGAAGAAGGAGTGGCTGGCCCGCGAGATCGGGCCGGTCGGGGTGGAGATGCAGCGCGCCGTCAAGGCCGCGTTCGACCCGCTCGGGATCCTCAACCCGGGCAAGGTGTTCTAGCGGCGCCCGCCGCCGTATCCGATCCGGCCGGGCCGCCGCGGTACCCGATCCGGCCGGGCGGACGTGGGCGCGCCGCGGTGCCCGCGCGCCGGTTCACTCCCCGTCCTTCGACTCGTCCGACGGCCAGGGGTCGCGCAGCCACAGCTCGTCGGCCGACGCGGATCCCGGCTGGTCGTGGAGGTCCCCGCGCTCACGGGAGGCCGAGCGCGGCGGAGAGGCCGAGAGCCTGGGGGAGGGCGCCAGCAGCTCGGCGAGACCGTCGTCGATGCCGAGTTGCTCGCCCTCAGCCCCCGGCGGAACCGCCCGCAGCGTGCGCTCCAGCCAGGCGGACACCTGCTCGGCGGGCGCCTCCAGCAGCGCGTCGCCGTCGGGTGACGTGAGCGCCATCAGCACGACGCCGCGTCCCGCGACCTTCGTCGGCCACACCCGCACATCGCCGTGCCCGCACGGCCGGAACACCCCCTCGACGAGCAGTTCGCGCGCGAAGGTCCAGCTGACCGGATGGTCCGAGCCGATGTGGAAGGTGATGTGGACGGCGTACGGGTCGTCGGAGCGGTAGCTGAGCCGGGCCGGCACGGGGATGCTGTGCTCGGGGGACAGGACGAGGTGCAGTTCGAGTTCGCGTTCCACCACGGTGTGCATGTCGGTGCGCTTCCCTTCGTCTACGGGCCTCCAGGACGGGTCCGTACGAGTGGAGAGCGCGGCGGCGCGGAACCATTACGCGGGTTCGGGAAAATCTTTTGGCGGAGGTGCCGGGGCCGACCTGCCGGGCGGTGACCGGAAGTGGCGGATCCTTGCCCTAAAGAGGTGGGTACCGCGGGAGCGCCGCTGACGAGGGCGTCGGTCTGGTAGATGTGGAGCCCCCAGAAGACCCCCGAGCAGATACGGGACGACGGACATGAGCGCCCCAACCCCGGCCCCCGGTGACGACAGGCCCCGCGAAGGGTATTACCCGGACCCCTCCATTCCTGGATATGTCCGGTACTGGAACGGTGCTGCCTGGGTGCCGGGCACGAGCCGTCCCGCGCCCTCCGACGGCGTGCCGCTCGTGCCCCCGCCGGGCACGCGCCCGGCGGTTCCCGTACCCGCTCCGGCACCGGCACCCACCGAGGAGACGGGACCGCACTTCTTCGACGAGGACCCCGGGCCGGCCGTGGAGCCGCGGCGGGTGACCCCGGCCGAGGCGCAGCACGGCAGCAGGCCCGAGCCCGCGACCGCGTGGGGCGCCGACCGCTCGCGGCAGTCCGGTTTCGGCGGCGAGCAGGACCGGCGGGTCTCCTGGGGGGCGCCCCAGGGTGCCGACCCGCGTCTGGCGCGCCCGGCGGAGCCCGCCGAAGCGGTCCGGCCGCCCGGCGGCGAGACCCCGCACACGGACGGCACGGCGACCATCGGACCCGCGGACCCCGCGGGCGCCCCGGAAGGCCCGGCGCCCGACGGCACCTTCGTCTTCCGCCGCCGGCCCGCGGCGGGTCCCGGCGCGGCGGCCGGCGCCGGAGGGTCCGGGGACGCGGGCCCGGCCGCGGCGAGCGGCGCGCAGTTCGCCGGCCCGGGACAGCAGGCGGCCACGGGACCGTCCGCCGCCACCGGCACCCCGGGCACCCAGGACCCCGTCCCCTCCGAGGGCACCATGACCTTCCGCGCGCGCTCCCCGCGCACGGGGCAGCAGAGCGGGGCGCGGGGCGGGAGCACGGCCCCGGCGGGCGGCGCACCGGGGACGGGCACGCCCGAGGAGGGCCCGGCGGGCGCCGGGGGCGGCTTCGGCGCCGGGCAGGCCGCCGCCCAGGCGGCCAAGGCGGCCGCGGCCCAGCAGCCGCCGGCCCCGGCCGTCCCCCAGCAGTCCACCGGCCCCGCCGCCACCCCGCTGTCGAGCGGTGCCGGCGGCGGACAGCCCTCCTGGGCCCAGCAGGTGCACCGGCTCGCGGGCGACGAGGGGCCCGCCGCGCCCTGGAAGCCGCCCGTCGACGACGTGTTCCAGGCCGCGGCCCGCCGCCACTCCGCGGCACGGCCGGCCGCCCTGGGCAGACGGCTGGTCGCCCGGATCGTGGACACCGCGGTGCTGGCCACCGTCACCGCCGTGGCCGCCGTACCGCTGGGCACCAAGGCGATCGATCACATCAACGGGAAGATCGACGCCGCCAAGCGGTCCGGGCAGACCGTGACGGTCTGGCTGCTGGACGGCACGACCGCCGGCTACCTGGGCGTCTGCCTCGCCGTCCTGCTCCTGTTCGGCGTGGTCTACGACGCGCTGCCCACCGCCCGCTGGGGCCGCACCCTCGGCAAGGGACTGTGCGGCATCGAGGTCCGTGACATCGAGGGCCACGAACCCCCGTCCTTCGGCCCGGCGCTGCGCCGCTGGCTCGTCTACAGCGTTCCCGGCGTCCTCGGCATCGGTGTCGTGGGCGTCCTGTGGTGCCTGTTCGACAGGCCGTGGCGGCAGTGCTGGCACGACAAGGCGGCCCACACCTTCGTGGCCGCCCGGCCGCCCTCCGCCTAGGCGCCCGCGCGACCGCCCGGCGGCCGGTCTCCGCGGTCCCCCGGACGGCCGCCCGCGGGATGCGGAGCCGGGGGGTTCGCGGTCCACTCGGGCCATGAGCAGCGAACCGCCGCCCCCCGGCTCCGGGCAGCCACCGGAGGAAGACCCGTTCAGGAAGCAGCCCCCGCCGGCTGAGGGCGGCGGCTCCCCGGACGGCGGTTCCTCGTCCCCGCCGCCTCCGGGGTCGCCGTACGACTCCCCGCACGACAACCGGACGCCGCCGTACGGGAGTCAGCCCCCGCCGTACGGGAGTCAGCCCCCGCCCCCCGGCGGTCAGCCCCCGCCGTACGGGGGTCAGCAGCCACCGCCCCCCGGCGGCGGCCCCTACGGCGCGGGCGGTGGCGATCCCTACGGCTCCGGCGGTCCCTACGGGGGCGATCCGCTGGAGGGCATGCCGCCGCTCGCCGGCGGCGGCAAACGCGTGCTGGCGAGGATCCTCGACATGATCCTCGTGGGCATCGTGGTGTGGCTGCTGTCCTTGGCGTTCGGGGTCAGCGAGTACAACGTGAACGCGGACCGGATCGAGTACGGCAAGGGCATCGGGCAGTCCGTGCTCGCCGCGGTGCTCTACACCGGCTACGACACCTTCCTGATCCACAGGTCGGGGCAGACCCTCGGCATGAAGCTGTTCCACATGCGGGTGGCCGACCTGGACAACGGCGCCACACCCTCCACACAGACCTCGCTGGTGCGCGCCCTGGTGCTGTGGATCCCGTTCGCGTTCTGCTGCGCGTGCATCTGGACGGCGATCGCGGGCGGCTGGAGTTTCTTCGACAAGCCCTACAAGCAGGGTCTGCACGACAAGGCGGCCAAGACGGTGGTGGTGGCCACCGACTGACACACGCGATCAGCCGCACTCCACGGGGAGACGGCTGACCGGGACGGCGGGTCCGTGCTTCGGGGGCCCGCCGGACGTGCGTGGGGTCACGGACCCGCCGGTTCGTGAACGGGCTCGGGCGACATGGACACGGACGCGGCGACGGACGCGGTCTCGCGCCGCACCGGAACCCGCGCCTGGACGGCGGGGGCCGCGGCGGCCGACGGTACGCGCTTCGGCAGCGGAACCGTTACGGCGACGAGCAGTCCGAGAGCGAGTGCCGAGAGGGTGATCACCGTGATCCCCAGGCCCGAACTCGTCTGAGACAGCAGCAGCATGGCGAGCGTCGAGAAGATCACGGTGCAGGAACCGTAGGCGAGCTGTGCGGCGGTCGGACGAGGCATGGCGATTCCTCGGGGTGGGGGTACTCCCCCCGTGCCTCTCGAGAATGGGGGAGGATGCGGACAACAACGGGGGTGGTGCGGCGAACTCGGGTGGTGCGGCGAACCGGGGCGGGGCTCCGAGCCCGGGTGGAGCCGCGAGCTCGGCTGGAACGGTGAATCGCGGGGCGACAACGCTGTCGACCTGTCAATCCGTGGACGGTCCGGCGTCGCGCCAATCGACTCTATTCGCCTGCATGCCCGACTGGAACGCCCGGTAAGCGTGACCTAACCCACGGTGCCGGTGCACAGGGGGCGCACGGAGTCATCGCGTCCATCAAGTGGACGTGCGGACGCGCCCGTTGGGGGCACTTCGGGCGGTTCGGATACCGAACGAGCGCTCCCATATAGTGCAGTTGACTTGTGCAAGTCAAGATCTGTCTTTTCTTTGGTAACTCCGGTCGAATGTCGTCACTTGACACGCGTATACGCGCGCGGAGCTCCATGACACCGGGATCCCCCCATCCGCGCGGACGGACGCGGGGGAGGATTTCAAGTGACCAGCAGACCATGGACGTTCAGAGCAGCCGCGGTGGGCGTCGCCCTCGCGGCGGCCACCGCCACGTTCTCGACGTTCGCCGTTGCGCAGGCCGACGGTGCGTCGTCGTCGGCGACCGTGGAGCGCCACGATCCGCAGCCGGCCAGGAACAAGGTCGACCACGACCTCGACGGCCCGCTCAGCAAGACCCAGGACGCACAGCGCAAAGAAGCCCTGGACCAGGTCATATCCGGCGACGCCAAGGTGCAGGACCGCAACGGTTCGCGCGTCGTCCAGCTCAAGGGCAAGAACAAGGGCAAGAGCAAGTACGTCGAGCTCGGCCGCGAGAAGACCGACCGGATCTTCACGATCCTCGTCGAGTTCGGCGACCAGGTCGACAGCCGCTACGGCGGCACCGCCGGCCCGCTGCACAACAAGATAGCCGCGCCCGACCGTGCCAAGGACAACAGCACGGCCTGGCAGGCGGACTACAACCAGAAGCACTTCCAGGACCTCTACTTCGGCACCGGCAAGAACTCCGAGTCGCTGAAGAAGTACTACGAGAAGGAGTCCTCGGGCCGGTACTCGGTCGACGGCGAGGTCACCGACTGGGTCAAGGTCCCCTACAACGAGGCCCGTTACGGCTCCAACAAGGCGTCCACCGGCGCCTGGTACGCGGTCCAGGACGGCGTCACCGCCTGGGTCGCCGACCAGAAGGCGGCCGGCAAGTCCGACGCCGCCATCAAGGCGGACCTCGCCCAGTACGACCAGTGGGACCGTTACGACTACGACGGCGACGGCAACTTCAACGAGCCCGACGGCTACATCGACCACTTCCAGATCGTGCACGCCGGTGAGGACGAGTCCGCGGGCGGCGGGGCGCAGGGCGAGGACGCGATCTGGGCCCACCGCTGGTACGCGTTCGGCACCGACGCCGGCGCGACCGGCCCGGTCGGCAACAAGCTCGGCGGCGCCGCGATCGGCGACACCGGCATCTGGGTCGGCGACTACACCATCCAGCCGGAGAACGGCGGACTCGGCGTCTACGCCCACGAGTACGGGCACGACCTCGGCCTCCCGGACGAGTACGACACCTCCGGCGGCGGCGAGAACGGCACCGGTTTCTGGACGCTGATGTCGGCCGGTTCCTGGCTCGGCACCGGCAAGAACGCCATCGGTGACCTGCCCGGCGACATGAACGCCTGGGACAAGCTGCAGCTCGGCTGGCTCGACTACGACCGGGCCAAGGCCGGCGTCACGTCGGAACACAAGCTGGGCGTCGCCGAGTACAACACGAAGAACCGGCAGGCCCTCGTGGTCTCGCTGCCGGACAAGGAAGTCACCACCACGGTCGTCACGCCCGCGCAGGGCGCGACCCAGTGGTGGAGCGGCAGCGGCAACGACCTCAAGAACACGCTGACCCGTTCGGTCGACCTCACCGGGAAGTCCGCGGCGACGCTGACGCTCGACGGCTGGTACGACATCGAGCAGGACTACGACTACCTCTACACCGAGGTGTCCACCGACGGCGGCGCCAACTGGACCGCTCTCGACGGTACGGTGGACGGCGCCGCGATCCCGCGCGACGGCAGCGGCAAGCCCGCGCTGACCGGCTCCGTGGACGCGTACAAGAAGCTGGCGTACCCGCTCGACGCCTACGCGGGCAAGAAGATCTCGCTGCGCTTCCGCTACCAGAGCGACGGTGGCGTGGCGTTGAAGGGCTTCACGGCCGACGAGATCACCGTGACCGCCGACGGCACGCCGCTGTTCTCCGACAACGCGGAGAGCGCGGACGCCGCGTGGACCGCCGCCGGGTTCTCCCGGATCGGCGCCTCCTTCTCGGACGAGTACGCGCAGTACTACATCGCCGAGAACCGCCAGTACGTCTCGTACGACAAGACCCTCCAGGTCGGCCCGTACAACTTCGGCTTCTCGACGACGCGTCCGGACTGGGTCGAGCACTACCCGTACCAGAACGGTCTGCTGATCTGGAAGTGGGACACCTCCCAGGCGGACGACAACACCAGCGCCCACCCGGGCGCGGGTCTGATCCTGCCGGTGGACGCGCACCCGACGGCCCTGAAGTGGACCGACGGAACGATCCTCCGGAACAAGATCCAGACCTTCGACTCGACCTTCAGCACCTACCCGACGGACGCGCTCAAGCTCCACAACGCCGACGTCGCGCTGAAGATCAAGTCGCAGAAGGGGGTCTCCGTCTTCGACGACGGCCGGAACTCCTACTACGACGCGGCGAACCCCACGGGTGGTGTCAAGGTCACTGACACCAACACCAAGATCAGGATCGTGAAGGAGCCCAAGGACGGCTCGACGATCACGCTCCTCGTGGGCCCGTCGAAGAAGTAAGCGACGTTTTAGCAGGTCAGAGCATGATCGGCCGTGACCCCCTGGCGGGTTACGGCCGATCGTGTTTAGGTGCGTCCTGTGGATTTCTTATTGACACCGGGACGCACTGGGGTGTGACTGCATGGCCGCAGGAGGTTTCTGCAAGCTGCCGAACGGCAGTGTGGTGGTGGCGCTGAACCTGCCCAGCCCACAGGGCTCGGCCCAGGGCTGCGTACGGTTCCTGGTGCTGGCCCAGAACCGGGCCCGCGCCCTGACCCGCCTGCGCAATCTGGGTCTGCGGGCCGTCTACCTCCGCGGCAACGGGGCGCCGCCCACCCCGGACGAGATCACCGCCGTCCTGCACCATCCCGACGGCCTGATATGGCGCACGGCCCCCGACACCGGCGTCGCCTGCCCGGTCCCGTCCCAGGAGCTCTGGCACCCGATCAGAGCGCTCCTGAGACGCCCGGCTCCCCAGGCGTGAGACAGGCACATCCCCGAAGACCGGGCGGCCCGGCCCTCAGACGACGGGCTTGCCGGTCAGTTCGACACCCGCTCCCCGCAGTTCCTCCAGCGCCCGCTCCGTGGTCGCCTCGGACACCCCGGCCGTGAGGTCGAGCAGTACCTGCGTACGGAAACCGTCGCGCACCGCGTCCAGCGCGGTGGCCCGCACACAGTGGTCGGTCGCGATGCCCACCACGTCCACCTCGTCGATCTCGCGGGCCCGCAGCCAGTCGCCCAGCGAGACCCCGTTCTCGTCCGCGCCCTCGAATCCGCTGTAGGCCGCCGCGTACGCGCCCTTGTCGAAGACGGCGTCGATCGCGCCGGAGGCGACCACCGGCGCGAAGTTCGGATGGAACCCCACCCCCTCGGTGCCGGCCACGCAGTGCGCGGGCCAGGAGTGGACGTAGTCGGGGTTGTCGGCGAAGTGGCCGCCGGGGGCGATGTGCAGGTCACGGGTGGCGACGACATGCCGGTAGCCGGCGGGCGCCTGCCCGATCAGCTCCGTGATGGCGGCGGCCACGTCGGCGCCCCCGGCCACGGCGAGGCTGCCTCCCTCGCAGAAGTCGTTCTGCACGTCTACGACGATCAAGGCGCGGCGCATGGTCGGTGTCCTTCGACTGTGGGTTCGGTGGAGGGATGCGGGCCCGGCCTGTCGGGCCCGCCTGGAGACTTCACGTGCGGCGCGGGAGGGGTTGGATCACTGCTGTCGGCCCCGACGGCCGTGCTCGTGCGTGCTGCCGTTGCATTCCCGCTGACCGCCCGTTCATTCGTGTTTGCCCGGGGGCGGCCGAAGAAGCCGGGTGCCGCCACGGCGTTGCCCGCGCACACCCCGGCGCACCCTGGGCGTATCGGGTGTGTCCGCGGCGGCGGAGCCGGGCGCCGTCGCGGCGACGCCGCCGCGCGGACGACTTCTCGACGCACGCGTAGTCCTTCTCGGACGTACCGCGTGGGACCGCTCAGACGTACTCCGTGGGAATGACCGCTTCCCCGCGCGACAGCTGGGTCGCCGAGAGCGGCAGGCGGGCGCGGGCGGCGGCGTGCCGGTCGCGGGCCGCGTCGAGCGGCTCCCGGGAGACGACCTGGCCGCCCTTGACCAGCTCGACCAGGAGCTGCTGGTCGGCGAGGCCGCCGGGCACCGGTCCGGTCCCGATCACCTCGGCCTCGGCGAACCCGCGCTCGTCGCGCCGCCGCGCCGCCCACTTGCGCCCGCCGATGGAGGTCTTGCCCCCGGTCGACCTCTTGGCCACGGGCTCCAGCGGAGCCTTCGGGTCCGCCGACTCGGCGCGGGCGACCAGTTTGTAGACCATCGAGCAGGTGGGGTGCCCGGAACCGGTCACCAGCTGGGTGCCGACGCCGTACGCGTCCACCGGCGCCGCCGCCAGCGAGGCGATCGCGTACTCGTCCAGGTCCGAGGTCACGACGATCTTCGTCGCGGTCGCTCCCAGCTCGTCCAGCTGCTGCCGGACCCGGTGCGCGACCAGCAGCAGGTCCCCGGAGTCGATCCGTACCGCCCCGAGCTCGGGCCCGGCGATCTCGACGGCCGTCCGTACCGCCTCGGCGACGTCGTAGGTGTCCACGAGCAGGGTGGTGCCCCGGCCGAGCGAGTTCACCTGGGCCTGGAAGGCGTCCCGCTCGCGGTCGTGCAGGAGGGTGAAGGCGTGCGCGGAGGTTCCCACGGTCGGGATGCCGTAGCGGAATCCGGCCGCGAGGTCGGAGGTGGTCGTGAAACCGCCCACGTACGCGGCCCGCGCGGCGGCGACCGCGGCCAGCTCGTGGGTGCGCCGGGCACCCATCTCGATCAGCGGGCGTTCGCCGGCGGCGGAGGACATCCGGGAGGCGGCGGCCGCGATCGCCGAGTCGTGGTTGAGGATCGAGAGGATCACCGTCTCCAGGAGCACGCACTCCGCGAAGGACCCTTCGACCCGCAGGACGGGGGAGCCCGGGAAGTACACCTCGCCCTCGGGATAGCCCCAGATGTCCCCGCGGAAACGGTACGAGGCGAGCCACTCCAGGGTCGGCTCGTCCACTATGGCCCGCTCGCGCAGGAAGCCGAGGACGTCGGCGTCGAAACGGAAGTTCTCGACGGCGTCGAGGACCCGCCCGGTGCCCGCCACGACGCCGTAGCGGCGCCCCTCGGGCAGCCGCCGGGTGAAGACCTCGAAGACCGAGTGCCGCTCGGCGGTGCCGGCGGCCAGCGCGGCCCGCAGCATCGTCAGCTCGTACTGGTCGGTGAAGAGCGCCGTCGAGGGCACGTCCACCGGCAGTCCGAGGTCCGCTGGATTCACTGTGCTCTCCTCGCACTCATCGCTCGGTGTCCCCGGCACGGTGCCGGGGAGCCGGGGATCGTCCCCCGGATTCGCCGCGTAGCACGGGATGGTACCCCCATCTCGTCACTCTGACGATTTATGGGTCCGGTTTGCGGGGCCCGTTTGTGCGGGCACCCCCTTGTGGTGGCAGCATGGGCCGTGTGACGGCTCCCGCACCCCTAGAGACCGAAAAGACCGAGTCGGCGGAGGAGGTCTTCGCCGTGCCCGAGCCGGACGTTCCCTGGGTCACGATCGTGCACAACGACCCGGTCAACCTCATGAGCTACGTGACGTATGTCTTCCAGACGTACTTCGGGTACACCAAGGACAAGGCCACCAAGCTCATGCTCGACGTCCACCACAAAGGCCGGGCGGTCGTCTCCAGCGGCACGCGCGAGGAGATGGAACGCGACGTGCAGGCGATGCACGGCTACGGTCTGTGGGCCACCCTTCAGCAGGACCGGAAGTAGCCGGACCACACCGGACCACCGAGAAGCCCCGAAACCGCGAGCAGGACCGGAAGTAGCGAACTCACTCCATGCCAGGACACTTCGAACCGCTCCCCGACGGCGGCGCGGCCGTCGCGCTCGACGAGGTCGAGATCTCCATCATCCGCTCCCTCGCCGTGCAGCTCCTGGAGCTCATCGGTCCCGGTCCCGCGGAGGACGCCCCCGACGACCCGCTCGCGGAACTGTTCGCGGAGGGCCCCAGCGAGCCGCCCTCCGACCCGGTGCTGCGGCGACTCTTCCCGGACGCCTACGGCGGCCCCGACGTCGAGGCCTCCTCGCCGGAGCAGGCCGAGGAGCAGCGGGCGTACTCCTCCGAGTTCCGCCGCTTCACCGAGAACGACCTGCGCGCGGGCAAGCGTGAGAACGCCCTCGTGGTGATCCGCTGCCTCGACGCGCTCACCACGGCGGGCGACGGCGGCGCGGTCCTCAAGCTCTCCGTCCCGGAGTCCGGGTCGTGGCTGCGCACGCTCAACGACCTGCGGCTGGCGATCGGCGCCCGGCTCGACGTCGTCGACGAGGAGGACACCGACCTCCTCTACCGCCTTCCCGACGAGGACCCGCGCAAGCCGATGGTGATGGCGTACCTCTGGCTGGGCGGTCTCCAGGAGACGCTCGTCGAGACCCTCATGTCCTGATCCCTCCGCATATGGGCGTCCGCTCAGAGGACGCTCAAATCCGGATAACGATCGCGTCACCCTCGCGGCCCGCAATGGCGGGCCGTGCTCTTTTTGTCCGCTTCTCCCTGTGGTGTGCACAACACGCGCCGCCCGCCCCGCCCGTTGCGGTCGTGATAGATCTTCACGACCGCCCGACAGGACACCACCCACGTCCGGTCGGGTGCGCCACCGAGCCGGCGGATCGCCGGCCAGGCACACGCTCCATCAATCCGGGGGGATCGGAATCCGGTCCGAGGCCAGGGGGACTGGCTCGGAACGGAATGGAGAAAGGCGCATCACACATGACGTCATCGCAGGTCGACAGGACCGACGAGCCACGTGCCGGCAGTGAGGCCGTGGGCGGCGATACGCCCGAAGAGGGGTACGAGCGAGGGCTCGGAAGCCGCCAGGTCCAGATGATCGCGATCGGCGGCGCCATCGGCGTCGGTCTCTTCCTCGTCGCCGGGGCGAACATCGCCAAGGCCGGCCCCAGCCTCATCCTCATGTACGCCCTCGCCGGCGTGATCATCTTCTTCATCATGCGCGCGCTCGGCGAGCTGCTCCTCTACCGCCCGGTCTCCGGGTCCTTCGCGGAGTACTCCCGCGAGTTCCTCGGCCCGTTCTTCGGCTATTTCACCGGCTGGACGTACTGGCTGATGTGGGTGGTCACGGGCATGTCCGAGCTGACCGCCGCCGCGATCTACGTCCACTACTGGTTCCCGGCGGTTCCCCAATGGGTGACCGCACTGGTGTTCCTGGTCGTCCTCTTCGTGGCGAACCTGATCTCGGTGAAGCTCTTCGGCGAGATCGAGTTCTGGTTCTCGATGGTCAAGGTCACCGCACTGATCGGCATGATCGTCATCGGCCTCGGCGTGCTCACCTTCGGCTTCAGCTCCGCCGGTGACACCGCCTCCGTCGCCAACCTCTGGCAGTTCGACGGCTTCTTCCCCAAGGGCATCGGCTCGTCCCTGATGACCCTGCAGGGCGTCATGTTCGCCTACCTCGCCGTCGAGCTGGTCGGCGTCACCGCGGGCGAGTCCGAGAACCCCGAGAAGACGCTCCCCAAGGCCATCAACACCCTCCCGTGGCGCATCGCCCTCTTCTACGTCGGCGCGCTCACGGTCATCCTCTGCGTCGTCAAGTGGACGGAGTTCGCCCCCGGCGTCAGCCCCTTCGTGGAAGCCTTCGCGAAGATCGGCATCCCGGCCGGCGCGGGCATCGTCAACTTCGTGGTGCTCACCGCCGCCCTGTCCTCCTGCAACTCCGGCATGTACTCCACGGGCCGCATGCTGCGCACCCTCGCCGACAACGGTGAGGCGCCCAGGGTCTTCAACAAGCTCTCCTCGACCAAGACCCCGGCCTTCGGCATCACGGTCTCCGTGCTCTTCATGGGCATCGGCGTGATCCTGAACTACGTCGTCCCGGAGAAGGCCTTCGGCTACGTCACCTCGGTGGCCACCGCGGCCGGCATCTGGACCTGGCTGATGATCCTGGTCAGCCACATCCTCTACCGCCGCGCGGTCGACGCCGGACGCCTGCCGGCCTCGTCCTTCCCGGCCCCGGGCGGCGCGAAGTGCAGCTGGGTCGCGGTCGTGTTCCTCCTCTTCGTCACGGGCCTGATCGCCTACGACGCCGACTCCCGCATCTGCCTCTACGTGATGGCCGTGTGGGCCGTCGCGCTGGCTGTGGGCTGGTTCGTCCTCAAGGCACGCAACCCGCAGGTCACCGAGCGCCGCGAGGCCACCTTCGAGAAGGTCGGCTGACCGGCCGCGGACGTCCGGCCCGCACGGGCCGCCGCTCGGACGTCCGGCATCCGGGCCGCCCCGTACCGCCCTTCGGTACGGGGCGGCCCGTCTGCTTATCCTGGCCGACATGCTGACCATCACTCAGGCCCTCGTCGACCAGATCGTCGCGCACGCGCGACAGGACCACCCCGACGAGGCGTGCGGCGTCGTCGCGGGCCCGGCGGGCGCGGGCCGCCCCGAGCGCTTCATCCCCATGCTCAACGCCGCCCGCTCGCCCACCTTCTACGAGTTCGACTCGGGTGATCTGCTGAAGCTGTACCGCGAGATGGACGACCGCGACGAGGAGCCGGTGATCATCTACCACTCCCACACGGCGACCGAGGCGTACCCCTCCCGCACGGACATCTCCTACGCCAACGAACCCGGCGCGCACTACGTCCTCGTCTCGACCGCGGACGCCGACGACGCCGGCCCCTTCCAGTTCCGTTCGTACCGGATCCTGGAGGGCGAGGTGACCGAGGAGGAGGTCAAGGTCGTAGAGGCCTACTGATCTCACTCTCCGGCCCAAAAGTGTCCGGAATGCGAGATCACACTCGGGAATCCAGGGCGGGAATCGATACGATGAGCCCATGGTTTCCCAGGACGTGAGCGAGAAGACGCCGGGCACGCTGCTCGTGGCGCGGCTGCACGTCGATCTGTGCAGGCTGCAGAGCGCCATCTGTACGCGCTGATCCCGCCGCCGTACGGCCGTGAGTCATCGGGGCCACCACCCCGAGCGAAGCCGAGGGCTTCGGGGATCCGCAACCGGCGTACCCCATGCTTGTCCGCGCTGTCGCGCGCCCACCGACCGACTTCCTTCCGACAGGAGCCCGAACCCATGGCCATCGAGGTCCGCATCCCCACCATCCTCCGTACCTACACCGACGGCGAGAAGGCCGTCGAGGGCGGCGGGGAGACCCTCGCCGATCTCTTCGCCGACCTCGAGACCCGGCACGCGGGCATCCAGGCACGCATCGTCGACGACGGCCGGCTGCGGCGCTTCGTCAACGTCTATCTCAACGACGAGGACGTCCGCTTCCTCGACGGCATCGACACCAAGCTCACCGACGGCGACAACGTGACGATCCTGCCGGCCGTGGCCGGCGGCATGGCCTGATCGGCCGCTGGTCACCCATGCGCTACGACTCCCCGCTCGCCGCGGTGGGCAACACCCCTCTGGTGCGCCTGCCGCGGCTCTCGCCGTCCGCGGACGTCCGCATCTGGGCCAAGCTGGAGGACCGCAACCCCACCGGCTCGGTCAAGGACCGGCCCGCCCTGCACATGATCGAACAGGCGGAGAAGGACGGCCGCCTGACACCCGGCTGCACCATCCTCGAACCGACCTCGGGCAACACGGGCATCTCGCTGGCGATGGCGGCGAAGCTCAAGGGCTACCGCATGGTGTGCGTGATGCCCGAGAACACCTCGCGGGAACGGCGTGATCTGCTCGGCATGTGGGGCGCGGAGATCATCCCGAGCCCCGCGGCCGGCGGCTCCAACACCGCCGTGCGCGTCGCGAAGGAACTGTCGGCCGAGCACCCCGACTGGGTGATGCTGTACCAGTACGGGAACCCCGACAACGCGGGAGCGCACTACGCGACGACCGGGCCGGAGATCCTCGCCGACCTCCCCTCCGTCACCCACTTCGTGGCGGGCCTCGGCACCACCGGCACCCTGATGGGCGTCGGACGCTTCCTCCGGGAGAACAAACCGGACGTGAAGATCGTCGCGGCGGAGCCGCGCTACGACGACCTGGTGTACGGGCTGCGCAACCTGGACGAGGGCTTCGTGCCCGAGCTGTACGACGCGTCCGTCCTGACCACCCGTTTCTCCGTGGGCTCCGCCGACGCGGTCACCCGCACCCGGGAGCTGCTCCAGCAGGAGGGCATCTTCGCGGGCGTCTCCACCGGGGCCGCGCTGCACGCCGCGATCGGCGTCGGCCGCAAGGCGCTCGCCGCGGGTGAGAGCGCCGACATCGTCTTCGTCGTCGCCGACGGGGGCTGGAAGTACCTGTCGACGGGGGTCTACACCGCCGCGACGACGGAGGAGGCCATCGCCACGCTCCAGGGACAGCTCTGGGCGTAGGGGTGACCCCGTCTTCTTCTCGCCCCCGCCGCCCCTACCCCTACCCGACCCGTCCTCTGCCTGGGGGCTCCGCCCCCTGGACCCCCGCATCGCCCGAAGGACTCGTCCTCGAACGCCGGACGGGCTGAGGGTGCGCGCCCGCGTCTCCAGCCCGTCCGGCGTTCGAGGACGAGGCCGTTCAGGCCGACAGGGTCCAGGGGGCGGAGCCCCCGGGGGATGGGCCGGGTAAGGGCGGCGGGGGCGAGAACCGTCAGTCGGCGAGGTGGCGGACCTGGTCCCACAGGACCGGATCGACCACCCCTACCCGCCGCCGGAACTCCCGGACGGACACCTCGCGCAGCTCATCCGTCTCCAGGAAACTCGCCCGCCCGTGCGCGTCACCGACCGCCCCGGGCGGCAGCGGAATCACCCCGGCCCGCTCGTCGTGGTACTTGCTCGTGATCTTCGCGACGGTCGCCCGTCCCCTCCGCACCGTCAGGACCAGACACGGGCGGTCCTTCCCCCCGGCGGTGTCCTCGTAGGGAACGTTCGCCCACCAGATCTCCGCCGGCCGGGGCCGCGTCCCCCGCCGCACCCCGGCGAGCCGCCGGCCGGGGCGGCCGGGCGGCCGGGTTCGCGCGGCGGGCCGGCGCCCACGGCGTCCCCAGCCGTCCACCAGCGTCGCGACGAGCGCGAGCAGCACCACGGCCGCCAACGCGAGCCACCAGGACGTGTCCATACCAAAGAAGGTACCGGCGCGCACTCCGCCGCGCCCCCCGCCCGCGCGACGCGCCCGTCCCACCTTCGTCCCAAGGTCCATCCGAACCGGTGACAGCGCAGGTGAGTTCGCCCACAACAGCCCCTGGCGGAGGAGCGACCCGCCCTTTCGCGCCTTACGCTCGACGGACCGCACGACCCCCGTTTCCCGTATCTGCTCCGAGTAGTTGCCTACCGCACTTACTCCCTGCACTTCCTGTCAGCGCGGAGGTTCCAGCTCTTATGAAGCTCACCGTCGTCGGCTGCTCGGGGTCGTTCCCGTCCGCGGAATCGGCCTGCTCGAGCTACCTCGTAGAGGCCGACGGCTTCCGGCTGCTTCTCGACATGGGCAATGGTGCCCTTGGCGAGCTGCAGCGCCACTGCGGTCTCTACGACCTCGACGCGATCTTCCTCAGTCATCTGCACGCCGACCACTGCATCGACATGTGCGTGTACTTCGTCGCGCGCTACTACCGCCACGAGGGCGGCCGCTGCGACCCGATCCCCGTCTACGGACCCGAGGGCACGGAGCAGCGTCTGACCACCGCGTACGCGGACACTCCCACCGCCTCCTCGATGAGCGAGGTCTTCGACTTCCACACGGTCAAGCCGGGCTCGTTCGAGATCGGCCCGTTCACCGTCCACACGGAACGGGTCCGCCACCCCGTGGAGGCGTACGCCATCCGTGTCGAGCACGGCGGGAAATCGCTGACGTACTCCGGGGACACGGGTGTCACCGGGACTCTGGACGAACTGGCCCGCGACACCGACCTGTTCCTCTGCGAGGCCGCGTTCACGCACGGCAAGGAGAACATCCCCGACCTGCATCTCAACGGGCGTGAGGCGGGCGAGACGGCCAGCCGGGCCGGCGCCCGCCGGCTCCTGCTCACCCACATCCCGCCGTGGACGGACCCCCGGATCAACCTGGCCGACGCCCGCACGGCGTACTCGGGCCCGGCGGATCTGGCGATGCCGCGGATGTCGTACGAGATCTAGCGGCGGTACGACGAGCGAGGGCCCCCGGAGTGATCTCCGGGGGCCCTCGCATGTCGTGGGCGGTGCTACTTGGCCTCGGCCTTGAGTAGTTCCGCCAGTTCCTCGTCGGACTCGCGGCCCGGCGTCGGCAGGTTCCACTTCGTGATCGCGAAGCGGAAGACGACGTAGTAGACGACGGCGAAGCAGAGGCCCACCAGGACCAGGCCCCACGGGTTGCTCGCGATGCCGAGGTTGAGACCGAAGTCGACCGCGCCGGCCGAGAAGCCGAAGCCGTCCTTCATGCCGAGTGCCCAGGTCAGAGCCAAGGAGACACCGGTGAGCAGCGCGTGGACCGCGTACAGGACCGGCGCGATGAACATGAAGGTGAACTCGATCGGCTCGGTGACACCCGTGACGAACGAGGTCAGCGCGATGGAGAGCATCATGCCGCCGACGACCTTGCGGCGCTCGGGACGGGCACAGTGCACGATCGCGAGGCACGCGGCCGGCAGGCCGAACATCATGATCGGGAAGAAGCCGGTCATGAACTGGCCGGCGCTCGGGTCGCCCGCCAGGAAGCGCGCGATGTCGCCGCTCTTGCCGTGGTAGTCGCCCGCCTGGAACCACGGGTAGGAGTTCAGCAGGTGGTGCATGCCGATCGGGATCAGCGCACGGTTGGCGACACCGAAGATGCCGGCGCCGACGGCGCCCGACCCGACGAGCTTCTCA